>JADJJE010000008.1 GCA_016706685.1 Sandaracinaceae bacterium
CGTGCAGCACGCGTTCCACAGCGCCATCACGTCCATCCGCGTGCTGGACGGGCTCGGCGTCCGCGCGACGTCGCCAGCGGACCCGGGTTCGCCCGTGGGGCTGTCGATGGGCCTCTTAGGTGTCCCTCTCCACGGTCACGCTGAAGCTCGAGCCCGAGTACATCTTGAACGGCTGGACGTCGGTGCAGCAGGCCGGGGACTGTCAGATCGACCTGTTCGGCGACGGTGACGCCACGCGCCCATCGCTGCAGAAGTTCTTCGAGACCAACGACTACGCGCGCCTGCTCTACTGGCCACAGAAGGGCGTGGAGCGGGTGGAGATCTGGACCGCCGAGCGCGCCGCGAAACGCCCGGCTGGAAGCCGAAGCCCTACCGTCAGTTCGACCGCGCCGTTCCTCACGCGGTGGTTCGTGCGCTTCTTGTACGCGCGTGCTGCCGCGCATCGACCTGGTGCCCGGAGACGCGGACGCCGCCGCCGCGGGGCCTGGCTGCGCCTTTGATCGATGACGCGTTTGCGGACGCGGGCCTGAGCGCGCCAGCGCTGTCAGAACCGTTCCTGGACAACCTCATCGACAACCTGGCCGACACGCTCGAGGACGTGGATGACAGCGTGGACAGCGTGAAGGAGGTGCTGGTGCGCGAGGCTCCATCCGCATGGTGGTCTCGCTCAGCAACAAGAGTGGCGGCGTGTACGAGGAGGAAGGGCTTCACGGACACCTGGTACGACGGGCTGCCGCACGATAGCCAGATGGACGACCAGCTGATGCCGGTGCTCTTCACCGGGCTGTGGGTGCCGCTCGACAGAGCGCCGAAGGTGATGCGCGCGCTGCGCGACTTCTGGGCGGCTGGCGGTCTCGAAGCCACCGGCACGTTCGCCACCGAGATCTACGCCGCGCCGGCCAGCCCCTTCACGCTGAGCGCGGCGCACGGCACGCCCGTGCTGCGCATCGACCCGTTCGTGTTCTGGCGCGACGGCGCGGCCGAACCGACTTCTTTCACAGTACTGGGAGCTGCTGAAGAGCTTCGACGCGCGCTTCCACTGGGGCAAGTCGCTCTCGGCCCCGGGCAGCAGCACAGGCTCGGCCTACCGCCGCGACAAGTGCAGGGCAGCCGCGTGGGACTCGTGGAAAGCTCTGCGCGCCGCATGGGACCCCAGCAGGTGTTCGTGAACCACTACTGGCGCGCCCACCTGGGGCTCCAGGCACGGGGCTGGCTCAGGCCGCCCTCAGGGCATGGGGGGCAGCGTGAAGAGCGCGTCCTGCAGCAGCTGGAGGGTGGGCGCCGTAGGGCGTGTGGGCCCCTTCGTAGTGCTGATGCATGTGCTCCTCGGGGGGGTGGTGTAGCCCGCGTAGTCGCCCGCATAGCCAATCAGGCTGGCGCTGCTCACGCCCCGAGCGCCGCGAGACGCCGCCAGCTCCACGCGCCGGCCCGCCACGGTGGTGGGCTCGCCCGGCACCGTCAGGAACACGTGCGTGCCCGGCTGCAGGCGGTGCACCGGATGCCAGGGCGAAGGCGAGGCCCCGCCGCGCAGGAAGCGCTACAGCACGGGCAGCACCGAGCGCCCGGGCCACTGCCTGTCGCCGGGCGGCTGGGTGCCGGGGCGCTTGCGCATGCCCTCGCGCAGCACGCTGCCCAGGATCTCCGGTGCGCCCGTCCTCGGCCCCGAACAAGATGGGGTAGCCAACATCCACGGGTGCGCGGGCCGGGAATCAACGCGCCGCCCATGCGCTGAGCGTGAGCGGCGTGCTGCTGCTGAGCAGGTTGGCCAGCAGCTCCGCCACCACGGCGCCCACACCCCGCTCCCACGCCAGGCCGGGGACTCGCCCTGCGCGGCCCTCCACTTCGCCGGGAGGCAGCGGCGTCACGTCCCCCCGCGCAAGCGAGCCCCAGCGCGGCCACCACGCCGGTGGGGTGCGCGCTCTCCACCCGCGCCAATGGCGTAGCCCGGCCATCGCGGTGGTAGGTGGCCTGCTTCGGCCCGAGCGCCGTGGCGTGGCACGCATAGAACGCGAACGCCGCCGCGTCACCCGTGCCGCTGGGGCGCGCCGCGATGCACGTGACGCGCGGGTCGATGGCCTTCTGCGTGGGGTCGAGACCGGCTGGCGCGCTGGCCGCAGGGTGGCCCGCGGTCGCCCACGCGCTGGCCTCGGGGTTGGCCACGAAGGGCGGCTCGGAGCGGTTGCGCGCGAGCCAGAAGCAGTCTTTCTGGCCCACCCCACCACACCCGGGCGCAAGCCGCGCGCGCGCGCCATGACCCCGCTCGCGATGGCGTCCCGGCCAGCTGGTCGATCCACGCCGTGTCGGGCGTGAGCAGCGCGTCGGGCCGCACGGGCCTGCGCGAACACCCAGTAGAACGAGTCCGCGTAGTAGTGCCCCGGCGCGGTGTGCGTGTGGGTGCCCGCCAGGATCAGGCGCTCGGCGGGGACGCCGCTCTTGGCCACCACGGCCTCGAAGACCGCGAGCGACGGGCATGGGGTCCACGATGCACACCGGCCTCTTCGCCGCTAGCGTCTTTGAGCGCGAGGCTGCGCGCGTAGAGCGTCTGGCCCCCCCACGGCGCCCTTCTTCCCGCCAGCGAGTAGCCGGCCATGCCGTAGTCGTCGGGCAGCGGGAGCGGGTGTTCGCTGGTGCCGTACTCGAGGGTGCCGACGCTGTGCCAGGTGATGCCGGTGGTCATGGGGTGGGCTCCCTGCGCTCCACGCGCATGCCGGGCAACATCGCCTCGAGGTTGCACATGTTGATGGTCTCATCGATGACCTCCTCGAGCTCCGCGCTCGTCAAGGCCGCAAGGCGGTCGAGACGCGCGCTCTGCAGCGCGCCATAGCCGGCCATGATCAGGCGCCGGTAGGTGGCCACGTACGTGATGGCGGCGGTGCTCACCTTCTCCATCTGGATCGCGCGGAAGATGGTGGGGTCGACCGCACGCTGGTAGTCCGCACGCAACTCGAAGAGCCCCACGAGCTGCGCGGAGAGGTAGATGCTCACGAGGAAGCGCCACTCCGCGACCTCCGCCTCGCTGGGGATGAGCAGCTCATAGAGGTGACGGCAGTCCGGATAGGTGATGCCCAGCTGCTGGGCCAGGCGGGTCCCGCGCGTGACCACCGCGAGGCTCATGTCTTCGGGAGAGTGCACATAGCGACGCAGGTCACTCATGGCCTGTTGGATCTCGGGCTCGCTCAGCGGCGCGAGCTCCTCTTCACAGTGGTAGCCGTCCACGTGGATGGGCACCGCGCCCTCGGGGCACGGCACGTCGTACAGGTCCAGGATGTGTCCGTCGGGGCCCGCGCCGATGTTGCCGCGCCGCGCCGCGCCGCCCGCGCGCACGTCACCCCGAGCGGCATGGACCCGTCGGCGCAGCGGTACTCGGCCACGCGCCGGTAGTCACTGCGCGTGTCGAAGCACGCGTGCCACGCGGTCTCGGGCGTGCGCCCGTCGCGGCCGTCGGGCATGGCACCCACCTCGCCCACCTGAGCCGCCGGGCGAGGTGCCGTGGCGGCCGATCCACCGCAGCCGGCGAGGCCGAGCGCGAGGATGAACAGAGACGCACCGACGCGGATCGGCGCAGGGAGGTGGGCAGTCCTCGTCATCGCCACACGGTAGGCGCGACGTCGCCCGAGCGTCAATCGCGTCGTGTGCTCGGCTCGAGACGCGGTGTCCCCTCAGGGACAGCGCCTACAAGAACTGCCCCTCGCCGAAACCCGGGGTGAGGTACCGCGCCCAGCGCGTGGGGACCGTCATGCCGTGGTCCGCCAGCGCCGCGCCCAGCGCCTCGTCGGGCTCGCCCCGCAGGCGCAAGAGCGCGCGCTCCACCATGAGCCCATGCGCGCCCAGCCGGGCCACATCACAGGCAGCCTTGGCCCGCACCAGCTCGGCCTCGGCCTGTGCGCGCGAACCCGCCGCCAGGTGCAGCGCGGCCTGCGCAAACTGCCCGAGCGCAGGCCCATCCGGACGCTTCACCGCGCGCAGCTCGTCGCACGTGCTCTTCACGCGCTTCCGCAAGCGACCATCCCCGCGGTTCTCGGCCCACGCCGCCATCTCGGCGGCCAGGCGCACGTGCAGGATGGCGGGCAGCACCACGGGCACGCGCAGCAGGTTGGCCGTGCGGATGGCAGGCCAGGCGGCGTCCACCAGCTCGAGGGCGCTCGCGGGGTGGTCGCCCATCAGGCGCTCCAGCACTTCCAAGCGCAGGCGGTAGAAGTCCCACATGCCGAAGTCCACCGTCCACGAGTCCATCGTCGCGCATGTCGCGGATGGCACGCGACAGGCCCTCGGCGTCGCCGGCCGCGGCCAGCGTGTAGCCCAGCGCGCTGGTCACCATGACGAAGGTGATCTGCTCGCCGCTGTTGGCGGTCTGACGCAGGAACTCTTCGCTGCGGGAGCGCATCTCGCGCAGGCGCCCGCGGTACTCGAGGCACGCGGTGATGGTGGTGCGCGCAATGGCCACGCTCCACGCGGTGGGCTCGGGCGATGCCGTGAGCAGCTCGACCGCACGGTCGCCGTGCTCGATGGCCGCGTCCCAGCCGCCCTCCAAGAGACCGCGCTGGCACCACGCCACGTGCACCAGGCCGCGCAGCGTGGGCGACTCCTCGGCGTCGGCGATGCGCCGCGCCAAGGCCATGAAGTCGTCGGGGCGCGTGCCCATGAACGGCACGAAGCCGGAGCCCACGAAGAGCAGGCCGTTGGCGGCCGCGCGCGGGCAGCCCGAGTCCAAGCCATAGAGCAGGCTGCGCAGGATGGTGACCGTGCCCTCGACCGGCGCGATGTTGCTGAGCCCCTTGCCCACCGACCAGCACAGCGCGCTCTTGAAGAGGGCGTCTTCGTTCACCTTCGGGCGTGGGGTGAGCGCCGCCTCCCGCACGCGCATGCGCACGCGCGCCGTGGCCAGCAAGAGCCCACGCAGCGCAGCCCCGCTGTCCTTCGGGAAGGGCGTCGGCCGCCGCGAAGAGCGGCCGCAGCACCTCGAAGGGCCTCCTTCACGGCGCCCGCCGCCAAGAACGCCTCGGCGGCCAGGCGCTGCAGCTCCATGCGCGCGCGCCCGTCCTGCACACCCTCCACGGCCGCCAGGTAGGCCGCGCCGGCTTCGTCGCAGCGCCCCGCTTGGTGCAGCGCGTCGGCGCGCGCCCGCTGCACCGCCGCCACGTTGGGCAGCTGGCCACCGGACCACAGCAGCGCGTCGCGATACGAGTCCGCCGCGGCCTGATACGCGAGCGTGCGCTGGGCCTCGGCCGCGGCCAGCAGCGCGTACTCGGCCGCCTCGCGCAGCTGCCCCGAGCCGTGCAGGGGTGAAGCCACCAGCTGCGGCGCCACGTCGGGCTCGCCAGCAGCTCGCGCGCCAGCGCCAGCGTGGCAGTGGCGCCGCTCCTCGGGCTCGAGCGCCAGCAGCACGCCCTCGCGGATGCGGTCGTGATAGGCCACCACGTTGGCGTTCAGGCCCGCGCCATCCACGCGCAGCAACGACTGGCCGCCAGCGTGGCCACCGTGGCGCGCGCGTCGCTCACGGCCGCCGCGCGGCAGCAGCAGCTGCTGGGGCAGCGGCTGGCCCGCCACCGACACCGTGCGCAAGAGGCTGCGGGCCTGGTCGGACAGCTCCTCGTAGCGGGCCTTCACCACGGACTCCACGCTCACCCGCTGGCCCGTGCGCGCCGTGCAGCGCCAGCTGCTCGATGAGGGAACGGGTTGCCGCCCGCGTCGGCCGCGATCTCCGCGAGCTCCAGCGTGTTCACGTCGTGGCTGCAGCGCCGCGCCAGCTCCACGCCAGCGGCCGCGGAGAGCGGGGCGAGGTCCAGGTGGCTCTCGTGGTGCAGGTCACGCCCCGACAGCGGCGCCAGCTGCTGCAGCAGCGCGCTCTCGTGGGCCTCGTCGGAGCGGTAGGCCAGCACCCAGAAGACCGGCAGCGAGATGGGCGGGCTCATCAGCGAGGCGAGGATGCGGCCCGCGCCGGCGTCGCCCCACTGCGCGTCGTCCAGCACCAGACACAGCGGGCGCTCGAGGTGCAGCGCCGAGAGCAACGTGGCGAGGCCGGCATAGGCCAGCTCGCGCACGTCGGCGCCGCCTGGGAGGGCCGGCGCGTCGGGCAGCTCGGGGAAGGCGCCGTAGATGGCCGGGAACATGCGCGCCGCGTGCGTGGTGTCCTCGGTGTTGAGCGCCTGCCGCACGTCCGGGGGGAAGCGACACAGGCGCAACACCGCCTGGTCGATCAGGTCGTCCAGGCCCTTGTACGGAATCGCCTCCGAATCATGGCGCTGGCGTTGAGTACGGTGGCCACGCTGGACAGGCGCAGAACGGCCTCTTCGATGAGCCGCGACTTCCCCACGCCCGAGCGCCCGCGCACGTGCAGCACCGTGGGGCGGCTGGTGTCGCGCTCGTGGTAGGCCGTCAAGATGGTGTCCAGCTCCTCCTCGCGGCCCACCAGCGCCACGGCCGTGGCCCCGAGCGCGCGGCCAGAGCTGGCCAGCTCCGGCCGCAGCACCGCCAGGATCTCGTCCAGCGTGGGGCGCGCTCCGGGGTCACGCTCCATCAAGGCATGCGCCAGGTCCGCCAGCGGCAGGCACTCGGGCGGCAGCGCCACCACGTCGCTCGGGTGCGGCAGCGCCTCCGAGCACTTGCGCATGATGATGGTGAGCGCCGAGTCGCCGGCCTTCTCGAAGGGCCGCCGCCCCACCAGCGCCTCGTACAGCATGACGCCCAGCGCATAGAGGTCTGCGCGCGTGTCGGTGGGTGCCCCGCGCGCCTGCTCGGGCGCCATGTAGAGCGGCGTGCCCACCACGCGGTGGCCCTCGGTGCCGCGCGTCTGCCCGCCCTTCAGCGCAGCCACGCCGAAGTCCAGCAAGAGCACGCGGCCCTCGTCCGACACCATCACGTTGCTGGGCTTGAGGTCCAGGTGCCGGACCCCCGCGGCGTGCAGCGCACCGAGGCCATCCACCAGCTGCGCGAACACGTCGCGCAACACACCGGCCTGCAGCGCCCCGGGCGGCGAGCGCAGCGTGAGGTGCTCGCCCAGGTCCGCGCCCGGCACGTGCTCCATGGTGAAGAACCACGTGTCGTTGGCCACGCCCAGCTCGTAGAGCTTCACCAGGTTGGGGTGCGCCAGCGCGGCCGTGTAGCGGAACTCGCTCTTGAAGCGCATGAGCGCCACCGGGTCGGGCGAGCGCAGCGTCTTCAGCGCCACCGCGCGCGCGTCTTCGGGCTCGAACGGGTCGCGCGCCAGGTAGACCACCCCCATGCCGCCAGAGCCCAGCACCTCGTCGATGCGGAAGCGCCCGATGGTGGCCGGCGCCGCCGGATCCGAGCGCCGCACCGGGTCCGCACGCGTGGCGGTTCCGTCGTTCGTGACCACGCCGCTGTCTTGGCGCGTCTGCGCCGCCGAGTCAGCTTCGGGTGGGTCCCAGGGCATGCCGTGGTGTACCACTTCTGGGTGTCGGAACGGCGCGGAATCAGGCCCGGCGCAGGGCTGCCGGGAGCCGAATGAGGCGGCCGCTCGGGGCTGCGGCTGGAGCCACCGGCGCGGCCTCGAGGGTCACCCCCGCGGGGGCCGGCAGCGCGTGCTTGGCCCCCTGCCGCAAGAGCGCGCGCCACTCGTCGGCGCTGTGCGTGCAGGCGCTGGTGCTCGCGTAGAACTCGCGGAACACGCGCAGGAATCGGGCCGGGTCGTGCTGGTGCGGGAAGTGCCCGGCGCCCTCGAACACCTCGAGCCGACTGTCGGGCAGCGCTTCGTGGATGCGCCCCGCGTGCTTCACCGGGATGACGCCGTCGCGCTCGCCCCAGACCACCAGCGTGGGCATGTCCTTGGCCAGGTAGCAGCGGTCCAGCATGGTGATGGCCTGCCCGCGCCAGTCCACCGCGCCGCGCAGCGTTCGCACGAAGGCGCGCCGGGAGGCCGCGTTGGGCAGCGCGTCGAAGATGCGGACGAGCTGGGCGGAGTCGAGCCCGATGTTGGTGTCGAGCGCCCGCAGCGCGGCGAACACGCCCTTGCCCACGAGGCGCGCGCCCGGGACGCTGAGCAGCGGCAGCACCAGGTCGGCGTTGGGCGCGGCCACGAAGCGCAGCACCGGGTTCACCTCGTGGCTCACGCCGCCCGTGCCCACCAGCACCAGGCGCTCGCAGCGCTCGGGGTACTGATAGGCGAACTGCATGGCCACGCCGCCGCCCAGCGAGTGCCCCATGACCGTCACGCGGTCCACGTCCAGCACGCTCAGCAGGTCGCGCATGGCGTTGGCGTACGCGCCGATGGAGTAGTCCGCGCGCGGCTTGTCCGACTCGCCGTGGCCCAGCAGGTCGGGCGCGATGACCGTGAACTCCTCGGCCAGCTCGGGGAGCACATCTTCCCAACTGTCGGCGTTGTCGCCGATGCCGTGGATGAGCAGCAGCGCCGGCCCGCTGCCCGCCTTGATGAAGGCGCGGCGGTACCCATGCACGTTCCGGAACTGCCGACGCAAGGTGGTCACGATTTGCACAGCGTAGCCGTCCGGGGGCTGGCTGGCCCTCGGGAGGGACACGCCGCGTGTCGAAGTTGCGGGGCTGATATGGCGACGAAACAAGGCTGAAACGGGTGCGCGGTTGGAGCGTGAGCGCCCGCACGGTTCGTGGTACCCCTCTCGGTCGGACAGCCACCCATGGACCAGGTCGACATCGCGGAATTCTTGAAGGTGGGGCTGGGCGTGCTGGTGGCCACGCGCAGCGAGCAGCTGGTCCCGCACTGCGTCTCGGGCGCTGCGCTGTCGCTCACCGGGCCCGAGCACGCGGTGGTCTTCCTGCCCCAGTACGAGGCCGCGCCAGCCATCGCGAACGTGAGCGCCAACGGCGCCATCGCCGTGGTGATCGAGCAGCCCACCACGCACCGCGGCATCCAGCTGAAGGGGCGCGCCACGGCCGTGCGCGACACCACGCCCGGTGAGGAGGCCGAGATCGCGGCGTTCGTGGGTCGCACGCTCGCGGAGTACGCCATGATCGGGCTGGCCCCCGCCGTCATCGCGCGCATGGTGTTCACGCCCTGCAAGGCCGTGGAGTTCACGTTCACCGACGTGTTCGAGCAGACCCCCGGGCCAGGCGCAGGGCGCGCCGTCACGGTGCGTCGATGAAGCTCGCGGACTTCTCCCACTGCTTCCAGGGCGTCACCCCCGCGGGCATCGCCACGTGCGGCGCCGACGGCGTGCCGAACATCGCCATGCTGAGCCAGGTGCACTACCTGGACGAAGGCCACGTGGCGCTGTCCTGCCAGTTCTTCAACAAGACGCGCCGCAACGTGGACCAGAACCCGTTCGCCAGCGTGCGGCTGTGGGACCCCGTCACGCTCCAGCCCTACCTGCTGCAGCTGCGCTTCCTGCGCGCCGAGACCGAAGGCGCGCTGTTCGACGACATGTCGGCGCGCATCGAGGCCATCGCGCGCACCACCGGCATGAGCGGCATCTTCAAGCTGCTGAGCGCCGACGTGTACGAAGTGCTGTCGTTCACGGTGCTCCCGGACGCACTGGCTCCCATGACCGAGCTGTCCGGCACCTGGTCGGGCTGCCCGGAGACCACGGCCGACCAGCGCCGCGAGGAGCTGCGTGGGCTGCAGCTGCTGAGCGACCGCATCTGCCGCGCGCGCACGCTGGACGCGCTCTTCGCCGCCGTGCTCGAGAGCATGACCACCTTGTTCGGTGCACAGCACGCGCTGTTGCTGCTGCACGAAGAGGAGCGCGCCACGTTGGTGGCCATCGACAGCACCGGCTACGAGCGCAGCGGCGCGGGAGCCGAAGTGGCCGTGGGCGAAGGCCTGATCGGCACGGTGGCGCAAACGCTACGCCCGCTGCAGCTCAGCGGCCTCAGCGCGGTGCGGAGGTACGCGCGCGCGGTGCAGGAGAGCGCACAGAAGGCGGGCGCACAGGTCACGGCGGAGATCCCGCTGCCGGGCCTCACCGATGCCCAGGCGCAGCTGGCGCTGCCGCTGGTGGCGCACGACCAGCTGGTGGGGGTGCTGGTGCTCGAGAGCCGCGACCCGCTGGCCTTCGAGAACTGGCACGAGGCGTACCTGGGGCTGCTCGCCAACCAGGCGGCGCTGGCCATCGCGGTGCTGTCCGAGCGCGACGACGAAGACAGCGGCGGGGACGCCTGCCCGGAGACGGCGCCCTTGCCGGCGCACCGACGGGTCTTCACGTGGTACGCGGCCGACGAGAGCGTGTTCGTGGACGGCGAGTACCTGATCCGCAACGTGCCCGCGCGCATCCTGTGGAAGCTGCTGAACGAGCACGCGGGTGGGCGGCGCGAGTTCACCAACCGTGAGCTGCGCATGGACCCGGCGCTGGGCTTGCCCGAGTACCGCGACAACCTCGAGAGCCGGCTGATCCTGCTGCGCAAGCGCCTCTGCGAGCGCTGCCCCGACGTGCGCCTGGTGCCCATCAAGCGCGGGCGCTTCGTGCTGGAGCGCGACTGCGAGCTGCAGCTCGAGGCCAAGCCCTGAGCAAGCGCGGCGGCGCGCTTAGGATCTATTTAGCAAGTCGCTAAGGAACACTTAGCGAATGGCCCGCGCGCGCTCGGCTATCTCTCTCTCGCTGGCACTTCGCCAGCCCACTCATACGAGAGAGACGCTCATGACCACCAGCCGCTACAACTTCTACACGATCATCCACAAGGGCATCCGCCACGAGCTGGGCGAGCTGCTGCGCCTCGGCGCCGGCACCGACTTCGCGGGCCCCGAGGCCGCCGCGTACGTGGCCCGGCTGCGCGCCTCCATCCGCCTGATGAACGAGCACGCGCTGCACGAAGACCACCACGTGGAGCCGCTGCTCGAGCGGTTTGCGCCCCCGCTCGCGCGGCGCGTGGCGGCCACCCACCGCGTGCTCGAGGCGCACGAGCACGAGGTGCTCACGCTGTGCGAGCCCGCGCTCGGCAGCCCCGCCGACGGCCACGCGCTGTACCTGGCGCTCACGCGCTACGCGGCCACGCAGTACGGCCACATGGCCGAGGAGGAGAGCGACGTGATCGAGGCGCTCTGGGAGCGCATGAGCGACGAGCAGATCATGGGGGTGGAGCACGCCATCGTCAGCAGCATCGCCCCCGAGGACAACGCGACGTACATGGCGTGGATGATCCACGGCATCAGCGACCCGGAGCGCGAGGCCTTCATCGGGGCCATGCGGCAGGGCGCGCCGGCCGAGGTGGTGGCCTACGCCGAGGCACTGGCGAACTCGGCGCGGCAGATGCGGCTGGCCGCCTGAGAGGGACGTCAGCGGTCCATGAGGACGTCACGGACTGTGGACGACTCGACACCGACGCGACCATCATCCGCCGATGCCGCACTGGTCGCTGAGCTTCGAGGGACCTGTCTCGTGGGACGAGCTGACGCGCGCGCTGGGCGCCGCGGTGGACGCGCTGGCAGGGCAGCAGGCGCCGTGGGTGGACCCTGGGCGCGAGGCGCTGGACGACCCGAACGGACCGACGGGCAACGCGTTCCGCCACGCGCTGACGCGCCCCGAGGCGACGCTGGCGCTCGCCCAGGAGGCTGGCGAGGGAAACCCGCGCGACGGGTACGGGTACCACCGGTCCGTGGTGCTCACGGTTGCCACACCGGGAGTGCTGTTGCAGGCGCGCGAGAGCGGCTACGAAGGCGGCTTCCGGCGCCTCGACCTGCACTTCGAGGCCCCGCGCGCCGAGGACGTGGACACCATCCGGGGCGCGCTGCGCGGCGTGCTCGGCCCCGCGCGTGACCGCTCCGCCGCAGCGTCGCTGGCGGCCCGGAACATCGCCGTGGCGCTGCCCCTCGACGAGGCGCGTGCGCGCCGCTGGCTGGCGGAGGGGAAGGCGCAGGGCCCGCAAGCCTATGGCTGGCGCGAGCTCTTGGCGCTGGCGGCGGAGCTCGAGGGCAGCACGCCAGCGCTCCTGACGCAGCGGCTGCGGGAGGCGCCCCACGACGTGGCCGCGTGGCGCGAGGCCACCCCCGAGACCAGCGGGCTCGCCGCCGAGGTGCTCACCGAGGTGCGGTGGCGCTTCGAGGCGCCGGCACCCACGGACGGCTGGCGACGGCTCGAGGACGGTCTCGGGCCGATTGGCGGACGCATGGGGCTCTCAGGCAGGCTCGACTCCGCGCTGTGGGGCGAAGCGCTGCCCCAGGAGAGCGGGCTCGTGCGCACCGCAGATGCGAGCGGCGCGACCCAACGCGGGCTGCGCGCGGCGTGGGCCGGCGGCGAGCTGCCGCGCATGGGTGTGGAGGAGCTCGACGCCGTGCAGGGGGAGCGCACCACCACGTTGCACCTCTGGGACGACACCGCAGGCGATCGCGTGGTGCTCCGCTGGGTCATCACCGACAAGAAGCCAACGGCGCTGCACCTCGGGTACGCCGCCGCCGCGGAGGGGAGCGCCGCGTTCCAAGCGCGGGCCTGGGCAGCGCTCGAGACGCTGAGCCCCGGCCGCTGGGAGCCCACGCCAGTCGCCGAGCTCTTCGCAGAGCGCGCACCGCGCCACAACGCGTTCGTGTCCCGCGCGTTGTCACGCCGCGAGCGGGTGCTGGCGACACTCGCGCTCACCGGGGACGACCTGCTCCCCGAGCTTACGGAGATCCTGCGCGCGTGCGCGTGTGACGAGCCCTACTGCCCACACGCCCGCCGCCTCATCGACCTCGAGCGCACCGCCGAGCGCGCGGTCTCCGCCGCCACCCTGTGGGCCGACCTATGCGTGCAGGCCACCCGCGCCGCCGCGCTCGACGCCGCCGTCGCGCTGCTGCAGGGGCGCCCCGACAGCGTCGACTACGCGCTGGCCCGCGCCGAGCACCACTGGGCCACGCACGAGTCCCTGCGGCCTGGGGTGGCGCTGAGCGACACGGTAGGCTGACCGCCATGCTGAGATCCGCGCGCGGTCTGGTGATGATGCTGCTCACTTGCGGGTGGCTGGCGCCGGGGTGTGGCCCCCACTACGAGCACTTGGTGGAGCGGAGCCTGCCCGCATCCGTCGAGCTCGCCTGCCCGGGCTACGTGGTCTGGAACCAGGAGCCCGTGCGGGACGTGTTCGTCGTCATGAATGGCTCGGGGACACTCTCCAACGCGTTCGTGCATCCCACCTTCGAGCGTGTGCTCGAGACACGGCCCATCGCGTACCTGACGTACGACAAGCCGGGCATCCGCGCCCCGTTCGGCGATCCGGGAGCCGTGCAGCGCGACCCCGCGCTGTTCCAGCAATACACGCTCGGTCACGGGGTGGAGTGCGCCACCCACGCGCTGCGCTGGGCGCGTGAGCAGTTCGGCGACGCGGTGCGCCTGCACCTGCGTGGTCACTCCGAGGGCACGCTGGTGGCCCTGTACACGTACGACGCGCTGCTCGAGCGTGATCCGGCGACGGGCGCGCGGATTGCGAGTCTCGTGCTGAGCGGCCTGGCGCTCGAGCCCTTCGCAGACATTCTCGAGCACCAGCTGGCGACCATGCCAGACGGCGACCGCCTGCGGGAGGCGCTCGCGTCGTGTGATGCCCGCGTCCTCGCTGCGAATCTGGGTGTCTCGTGCGCCTACGTGGACGACGCCACGCGGCGTCCCTCCGGTCGTGCCATGTTCGAGCGCTTGGCGGCGCGAACACCAGCGGCGCAGTTCCACGTCTTCCACGGCATCCAGGACTGGAACACGCCCGTGCAGCCGGTCCGCGACCTCGAGGCGTGGAACGCGGCGGAGGGTCACCTGGACATGACCTTTCATTACTACGAGGGAGGCCACGCGGGCAGCCACGCGGTGCGAGCGGAGCTGGCGCGGCTGCTCTCGGCGATCACCTCGAACTGAACCCACCCTTCCGCTCGGCGCAGACACCTGATGCGGGCCCCCCGCCATCGCGTGTACCCTGCGCTTCGGCGTCACCCCCCGCGTCCACTCTCTCCCCGAGGCCCCTGCATGTTCCGTCACGACTCTCTTGCCGCGCATCGTCCCACCCCTCGCTCGTTTCACCGCGTGCTCATCGCGCTCGCGCTGTGCACCGGGCTCTTCACCAGCGCCTGCGGTGGCGGCAGCACGGAGGGCGGCGAAGGAACCGCGGGTGGCGAGGAGACCTCCGCCATCCAAGCCGCCGAGGTGCCTCTCGACCAGAGCGCGCCCCAGGGCGAGACCGTGGCCGTGCTGTTCACGGCCGCGGCGCTCACGGGGCCGGACGAAGAGATCCCGCGCAACAGCGTGGGCGTCATGCTCACCGACGAGACCGGCACCACCGTGGAGGTGGCGCTGGTGGACCTCACCGGCACCTGCGGCGCCGTCGAAGCGGCGGCCGGTGGCATCGCGTCGTTCCAGTGCTGGTGGGCTGGCGGCGGCACCAAGCTGCACGCCCGCGCCGAGAACGGCGAGCTGGTGATCTACCGCGAGGAGCTCGAGGAAGAGAGCCCCGAGGACCCGACCGAGGCCGTGGCCATCCACCGCTTTGCGCTGGCCGCGGGTGCCAATGTGGTGGCGGCGCCCACCGACAGCCCGCTCTGAGGCACCATGGCGGGATGACGCGCTCCGCTCTCCCGCTGTTGGTGCTCCTGCTCTCGCTGCCGCTCGGCGCCCGCGCCCAAGTGGTGCTGACCCTCGACGGCGCCGTGCCGGACGGCGACGAGACGCACTTCTTCGTGCCGTTCGAGGTGCCCGCGGACATCGTGGAGATCGAGATCGCGCACGACGACCTGTCGGCGGACAACATCCTCGACTGGGGCGTGGAGAACCCCGCCGGCTTCCGCGGCTGGGGCGGTGGCAACACCGAGCCTGCCGTCATCGGCGTGGACCGCGCGTCGCGCAGCTATGTGCCGGGGCCCATCACCCCGGGCACGTGGCGCGTGGTGGTAGGCAAGGCGAAGATCGTGGCCGAGCCCGCCATGTACCAGCTGCGCGTGACCCTGCGGACGGCGGCCCAGGCCACGCTTGCCGCGCAGCCCGAGCGCGCTCCCTATGCGGACCCGGGCGCGCTGGCGACAGGCCGGCGCTTCTACGCGGGCGACTTCCACGTGCACTCGCGCGAGAGCGGTGACGCCGGGCCCACGCTCGACGCGATCGCCACGGCGGCCCGGGCGCGGGGCCTCGATTTCGTGGTGATCACCGACCACAACACGCACACTGCGCTCGACTACATGAACGACGCGCAGGCGCGCCACCCCGACTTGCTGTTCATCCCGGGCGTGGAGTTCACCACGTATGCGGGGCACGCGAACGCCATCGGCGCCACCGAGTGGGTGGACCACCGCATCGGCGTCGAGGGCGCCACCATCGAGGACGCGGCCGCGGCCTACCGCACACAGGGCGCGCTCTTCTCCATCAACCACCCGGCGCTCACGCTGGGTGACCTGTGCATCGGCTGCGCCTGGGAGCACACGCTCGCCGACGAGGCCATCGACGCCGTGGAGATCATGACGGGCGCGAGCGCCATCGCGCAGAGCGCGTTCCTGCAACCGAGCCTCGCGCTGTGGGACGGGCTCTGCGCGCGCGGGAGGCACGTGGCGCCCCTCGGAGGGAGCGACGACCACCAGGCTGGCGAAGGCACCGGTGGGCTCGACTCGCCCGTGGGCTCTCCGACCACGATGGTGGAGGCCGACGAGCTGTCGGTGACGGGCATCCTGGCGGGCATCCGCGCGGGCCGCACCGTGGTGCGCATCCCCGGCGAGAGCGCGCCCATGGTGGTGCTGAGCGCGCGCGAGCCGCTGACCGGCGACACGGTGGAAGCCCGCCGGGTGCGCCTGCTGGTGGACATCACCGGCGGCATGGGCGGCACGTTCCGCGTGGTGATGAACGGCGCGTTGCTGGGTGAGGCCATGGCGGTGGACTCGGACGCGTTTCACTTCGAGCTGGACGTGGTGGCCCCTGCGCTGGGCGAGGACCGCTACCGCGTGGAGGTGGTGGAGGAGCGCCGGCCCGTGACCATCACCAGCCACGTGTACGTGCGGCGGCCCGCGGGTGGCGGAGGCTGCGCCGTCCTGGGCGGCGCGACGGCGCCGGTGGCGCTCACGCTGCTGGGCTTGGCTCTCGGTCTGGCCTTCGCGCGAAGCGCTGCGCGAGCACGGCGCAGACCATGAGCTGGAGCTGGTGGAAGAGCATGAGCGGCAGCAGCAAGAGCCCCAGCGTCTGACCCGCGAAGAGCACCTGCGCCATGGGCACGCCCGTGGCCAGGCTCTTCTTGGACCCACAGAACAAGATGGTGATGCGGTCCTCGAGGCTGAAGCCCAGCCACTTGCCGAGGAGGTGCGTGGACAGCAGCGCCAGCGTGAGCAGCACGGCGCACGCCACCCCGAGTCCCAGCAGCGTGAGCGGCGCCACCTGCTGCCAGAGCCCGCCGATGACCGCGGCGCTGAACGCCGTGTAGACCACCAGCAAGATGGACGACTGGTCCACGTACTTGAGCACGTCCTTGTGGCGCGTGACCCAGGCGCCGATCCATCGGCGTGCCAGCTGCCCCAGAACGAACGGCAGCAGCAGCTGGAGCCCGATCTTGGCGATGGCGTCCAGCAGCGAGCCCTCGCCCGCGCCACCCGAGACGCCTAGCAAGAGCCCCACCAGAAGCGGCGTGACGAACACGCCGAACAGGCTCGACGCCGCCGCGCTGCAGATGGCCGCCGGGATGTTGCCGCGCGCGAGCGAGGTGAACGCGATGGCGGACTGCACCGTGGCCGGCAGCGCGCACAGGTAGAGCACGCCGCGGTACAGCTCGGGGCCCGTGAGCGGCGTGAGCAGCGGCCGCAGCGCGAGGCCCAGCAGCGGGAAGAGCGCGAAGGTGCACGCGAAGATGAGCAGGTGCAGCCGCACGTGGCTCGCGCCGGCCAGCACGGCCTCGCGCGAGAGCTTCGCGCCGTGCAGGAAGAACAGCAGGCCGATGCCCACGTTCGTGATCCACCCGAAGGCCACCGCCACGTCTCCGCGCGCCGGCAGCAGCGTGGCCACGGTCACCACCGCCACGAGGCTGAGCGTGAAGTTGTCGGGCAGTAGGCGAGAGCGGGCCATGGCGACCGGCCTGGTATGGGCGCCTTGGGCACACACGGCCAGCGGACGCCTCGGATTCTCTGCTAGGGTCCGCCGCCGTGTCGTACGTGTTCGTCAAACCCCGCTTCGACCAGCCCGTCGACGTGGAAGGCCACCTCGCGCGGCTGCCGGCGAACGCCACCTGCAAGGGCATGTTCTTCCGGGACCTGATCGCGCTCGCCACGCCGCACGTCTCGGAGGAGGACCTGCTGGCTTCGGCAGGCATCCCGGCGCGACGCTACCTGGCGTTCCTCGACTACCCCATGCGCGACAACCTGAAGCTCACCGTGGCGGTGGCGAAGGTGGTGCATCCGCACGTGCCGCTGGGCGAGGGGCTGCGGCGCCTCGGGCGCACGGGCTACCAGACCTTCCTCGCGAGCCACGTGGGCAAGGTGCTGATCCTGGCGGTGAGCCACGACCTGGCCGCGGTGCTGGAGCTGGCGCCGCGCGCCTATCCGCTGGTCATGAACTTCGGCGAGCTGAGCACCGAGCGGCCGGCCCCGCGCACGGTCATCGCCCGCTGCCGCTCTTTCCCGGCCTTCGTGGCAACCTACCAGGTGGGCACCATCGAAGCGGTCTTCCAGCACTTCGGGGTGGAAGGACAGCTGCGGGTCTGCGTGGAAGACATCGCCAACGTGGCCATCGAAGCCAGCTGGTGACGTGGTGTTTGCGCTTGCCTGCACGCAAGCGCTGACGGCATGGTCCGAGCATGCGACCCATCGCCGAGCTGTGCGCCGAGGTAGACCATGCACTGCAGCAGGTCTCGCTGCAGCTGACCAACGACGGCTTCGTGAACCGCCGCTATGAAGGCACGCTGGACGGCCTGCCGCTGCGGGGCGCGCTGAGCCTGTTCATGGACACCGGCAGCAACATCCGGCTGACCAGCGGACAGGCCACCGGCTATCAGCTCTCGCTCGAGTACGACAACGGGCTGCCCACGCGCTGGGTGATGGGCCACGACATCCCGGTGCTGCTCGGCGCGGGCCTCACGCGCGTGGCCAACGTCACGCCGAACGCGCTGCTGCGCGCCGACGACACCGCCTGGGCGGGGCGCTTCCTGAGCCCCGAGGTGAAGCCCGCGTTCACGCACCTAGCGGAGGTGGCCACCTTCGCGGAGCAGCGTCCCGGCGTGATGCAGCTCCAGGTGCGGCGCTTCGGAGACACCACGCTTCCGCCGCTGCTGCCGCTGTTGCATGCGTTCGCGGCCGTGGCGCGCGCCTCGCAGGCAGCGCCAGCGCCGCGCCCGAGCAAGGCACGGCTGGCCGACAACCGTGCGCTCATGATGGTGCTGATCACGCTGGCGGTGCTGGCCACGTTCGGCACCTGCCTGGTGCTGGGCTTCAGCCTACTGCCGTACTGAGCTGGTGCTGTCCTGACCGCAACGCGCCGTCACTCCGGTAGCGTAGCCTGACCGAAGGCGCCTCCGCGAGGCCAGGTGAGCGGCAGCGGTGGAGGCGTCAAGAAGGTGGCCTCCTGCGTAGCCAGCTTCTTGGCCTTGGCAGCCCGCACGCCCAGCTGCTGGAGCAGGCGCGTGGCCCCTTCGTCGATGGCGCTGGCGGGGATGATGCGGCGATAGACGTCGAGCGCCATGCCCAGCATGCCGCCAGCCACGATGCTCACCGTGAGGTCGGGGTCCACCACGGTGAACGTCCCGTTGGCAATCCCACGCTTCACGTCGGTGTAGAGGTGGGTGCGCATGCCACGCAGGAAGTGGTCCATGGGCAGGCCGGCGTCGAACAGGTACTTGCCGTAGTGGGGTGACTCCGCGATGAAGCGCAGGGTCTGGCGCGTGGACAACGCGAAGATCTCGGCCGAGTCGCTCACGCCGGCGGTCAACGTCGCCATATGCTGACCGTGCGTGACGGTGAAGAGCAGCGACAGGTTGTCGAGCAGCGCCTCCACGGTGTCGAAGTAGTTGTAGAACGTGCCGTGCGACAGCTCCGCCTGGTGGCTCACGTCGCGGATGGTCAGCGACCCCGCCGAGCGCTCCAGCAGCAGCTCCTGCGTGGCGATGAGCAAGCGGTTCCGCGTGCGCTCGCGCTTGGTGCCGCTGTCACGGGGGTCGGGGATGACGCGCATCGCGGGACCCTGCCAGATGCTGACGCGATGTCAATTATGACTGAGGGGGCGCGCCGGTGCCGCTCACGGGACCAGGCCGATGGCGTCGATCTCGTTCCAGCCCATGACCTGGTTGGTGTCCAGGTAGAGGCGCACCGTCTCGATGGTGCGCGGCGCGGGCAGCGACACCGTGACCACGGCGGAGGCGTACTGGGCGCTGGGATCCGTGCCCGTCCACAACGTCACGGGAGCGCTCGGGTTGGTGAGGTCGTCCACGCGCACCACGGCGCCGGGGTTGAACGTGGCCAGCCACATCACGTAGCGGGCGGCGACCGGCGCAGCGAAGCGGACGGTGATGTGCTGCAGCCCACCGTCGGACACCAACGTGGCCCAGGCCGCGCTGAGGTCTCCCGCGCGCGGATACACGTCGGGAGCGCCCAACGCCTGTGCGGCCGAGTTGGCCGACGACCCGTACTCGGTGGAGAAGTCCACCACCGAAGCGGCCCACACGGGGTTGCGCGCCAGCACCGTCTCGAGGGCCGGTGCCTCGGCGGCGATGGTGGTCCCCGGCACGCTCTCCGCGGCCGGCGTCATGACCGTGGGCGTGGAGGCGCTGCTACCCTCGCTCGCCACCGCCGCCACGATGCCGCCCACCACGCACAGCGCCACGACCGCGAACATCACCCACATGGCACCGCCGACCGAGAGCTCTTTGGTGGGCGGCGGGATCATGGGGCGCGCCGCGAGCGGCAAGAGGTCACGCGCGAGGAGGGCCACCGTGTCGATCTCGGCGTAGCCCGGCGTGTTGGTCAGGTAGACGCGCAGCTTGCGGATGACGCGCGGCCCGTCGAGCGTGACCTCGAGCGCGCAGGCCACGCTGCGCGGGTCGGCGGGTCCGGCATAGAGCAGCTCGTCGCCCGACGTGTGGTCCACCACCGCGTACACGCTGCCCGACTTGTTGGTCTCGTAGACGCGCAGCGCCGTGACGGGATAGTCGCTGGTGTACTCGAGCTCCACCCACTCGACCGGGCTCGAGCTGGACGACGGCGCCCAGGCGCCGCCGATGTCGCCGTAGCGCGGGAACACCTTGGGCGGGCCCACCATGGCCGAGGGCGACCAGCTGCCACCGTAGGTGCTGGAGGCCGCCGCGCGCGTGGGCCAGATGGCGCGGTCGGCCGGCACCAGCGCCTCCACCTTCATGTCGCGCGTGGTGAGCCGCGCGCCGCGCCCCTTCGCCGGCACGCTCCCCGGCCCGCTCAGCAGCCGCTCGTGGATGCCGGTGGGGCGCTCGGGGTGGGCCGCCGCCGAGGCCAGCTCTTGCTGCGCGCCGCTCACGATGGTGGCCGTGAGGTACGTGGCCTGGCTGCAGTACGCGCACTCCACCACGTTCTGGCCAGGCACCGGCGAGAGGTTGGCGCCGCAGTTGCCACAGCGCAGGACTTGCGATTCGGAAGGCATGGAGGGCGATCCTACATCAGCCGACCTCGAGCACCACCTTGCCGCGTGCGCGCTTGGTCTCCATGTAGCGGTGCGCCTCGGCCACGTCGTCGAGCGCGAACGAGCGGTCCACCACCACCGTGAGGCGACCGGCGTCGATGTGCTCACGCAGCCACTCGAGCTGGGCGCGCTGCGAGCGCACCACCACCAGGCGCGCGCGCTGCTTCGAGAACACGGTGCGCGCCACGTCCTTCACGATCTGGCCGCTGGGGATGGTCTGCACGTAGGTGCCGCGCTCCGTGAGCAGCGGGCGCAGCGTGTCGAAGCGGTAGTTGCCGAACACGTCGAAGATGGCGTCGAAGCGCTGGGTCAGGCCCGTGAGCGGGGTCTCCGCGTAGTCCACCACGTGGTCCGCCCCGAGGCCGCGCACCAGCTCGGCGTTGCGCGCGCTGCACACCGCAGTGACCTCGGCGCCCAGCAGCTTCGCGATCTGCACCGCGAACACACCCACGCCGCCCGACGCACCGTTGACCAGCACGCGCTGCCCAGGCTTGACGCGCGCCTCGTCGCGCAGGCCTTGCAGCGCCGTCTGCGCGGCCAGCGGAACGGCGGCAGCGGTGCGCAGGTCCACCGTGGTGGGCACCGCACACAGCGACTGCGCGTCCACGGCGGCGTACTGCGCATAGGCCCGCCCGGCGAAGTCGTTGATCATGCCGAACACCTGCTGGCCCACCGCGAGGTCTGCGCCGGGCGCGGCCTCCACCACCTCGCCGGCGATGTCGTGGCCCACCAGCAGCGGGAACTTCTTGCCGGTGGCGATCTTGAACTTGCCCTTGCGGACGATGACGTCTTTCGGGTTCACGCCGATGAAGCGCGTGCGCACCAGCACCTGGCCGCGCGTGGGCACCGGCCGTGGCACCGTGGCCGGGCGCAGCACGTCGGCCGCGCCGTAGCGGTCGATGACCACGGCGTGCATGGTCTCGGTGGGGTGGAGGTGCTTTCCGTACTGCGGGAGGGCGCTCATGGTGCGCTCGTCGTACCACGCCGGAAGACGCCCCGCCCCGACGCGCGGTAGCCGGCGGCGTCCAGCCAGGGCGCGAGCGCGGACTCCTGGGGGTGCCCGCCGTCGACGGCCTCGAGGTGCGCGGCGCTCGGGCTCTGCGCGAGGGCGCTCACCAGGGCCGCTGCGAGGCGCCCACGCTCCGGGTCCGCCGCTGGCAGGTGGGTGACCAGGTTCTTGCCGCTGGCCGCGCGGTAGCCTGCGAGTGCACCATCCACCAGCCAGACACGCGCGCCGGCGCTACGGGCGAAGCGGCCACCCCCCGCCGGCCAGGGGAGCACGGCGCCGTAGGGCTGAGCCGGGTCCATGGCGGCCAGCTCCAGCACCTCGGGGCCCGCGCTCGCGGCACGCTCACGCAGAGTGCGCAGGCGCTCGGCCGCGCCGGGCCACGCAAACTGGACCCCGCCCAGGTCCTTCACGAAGTAGCCGCGCCGCACCCGCCCGGCCGTCTCCATGGCGTCCAGCACCGGGTAGATGCCGCCGAAGCCGCCTGGCACCTCCTCGGCGGTGAGGCTCTCGCGCAGCAGCACGCCGTGCCGCAGCAAGAGCCGCGTGACGCGGGCCTCGGCGCGCTCGGTGTCCGTGGCCTGGGTATCACTCTCGAGGTGGGGCGGGAACAGCAGCGACCAGCGCCCCTCGCCGCCTGGCGGGGTCTGCCGGCCGCGAGCTGGGCGGCCTGCCGTCCGGCCACCAACGAGGCGACCGCTGACGGGCCGACCCCGACCACGTGACGCCTCACGCCCGTCTGGGCGGGCCAGACTGCGGAGCGGAAGCAGCGTGTCATTGGTGACAACGCCCTGGTGCATGAGCTCCCAGATCGCGGCCAGCAGGTCAGCCGGGAAGGCGCGCGTCTCGGCCAGCAGCTCGTGGAAGAACATGGCGCCGTGCCCCGTGAGCGCGTGCTGCACCTGGCGTATCAAGCTGGGCTCATGCTCCTCCACCGAGATGGGGAGCGGTGCAGGCGGGACCAGCAGCGTGTCCACGCTGTCCGCGAGGAACAGCGCCACGCGCGCATCCCGCAGCCCGAGCGAGCCCCGCCCTTGAAACAGCACCTCGCCGGAGGCCAGCAGCGCGTCCAGGTCGCGCACGTCGAAGTCGGCCAGCCGCGCGGGCAGCACGCTGCGCTCGAGGTCGGTGGCGGGCAGCGGATAACCCTCGAGCTGGGCGATGACGTCCAGCAGGGCCTCGGGACCGCGACCCCGTTCCCCCACGCCCTGCCACGCGGGCAGAAAGCGCCCCAGCGTGTCGGCGGGGACAGGCTCCACCTCGCGGGCATGCCGAGCCAGCGACGCACGCCGGAGCCGCTTGAGCACCTGCTCGTCGCAGTGCTCGTGCCCTTCACCCGTGGGCAGGAAGGCACCCTCCACCACGCGCCCGTCGGCCACGAGCTGCCGCAGGGCAAGCTGAGTGGCCGCCAGCGTGAGGCCCAGCCGAGAGGCGGCATCGGCCGCGCGGAACGGCCCGTGCGTGCGGGCAAAGCGGCCCACCAGGTCACCCAGCGGGTCCGGCACGGGCTCGAGGAACACGGGCGGCACCCCAGGCGGTGGGGTGACCCCCAGTGCGTCGCGGTAGCGCGAGAGGTCTTCCGCGGCGATGACGTGCGGCACACCGTGGATATCAACAGAGATAACTCGCCAGTGCTCCGCCAGCTGAGCGAGCAGCTCCGCGAGCGGCGCTTCTCCTTCATAGCGCTCCGCCAGCGCGGGCCCCGTGAGCGCGCCGAGATCACGCAGCAGGTCGTGCACCCCATCGGCCGTGTGGGCCTGGCGGGCGTCCAGGTGTTGCAGGCTGCGCTCCACCTGGGCGATGGCCAGCGGGTCCAGCAGCTGGCGCAGGTCGGGCTCACCCAGCAGCTCGCGCAGCTGTGCGTGGTCCAGCGTCAGCGCGCGCGCGCGGCGCTCGGCCACGGGCGCGTCGTCGTCATAGAGGTAGTTGCCCACCCAGCTGAACAGCAGCGATGCAGCGAAGGGCGACGGGCGCGCGCTGTCCACCACGGTGACGCTCACCTCGCGGCGCTCGATCTGCTGCAGCAAGCTGCCGAGCCCGGGCAGGTCGAACACGTCGCGCAGGCACTCGCGGTAAGTCTCGAGCACCATGGGGAAGTCGCCGAAGTCGCCCGCCACCGAGAGCAGGTCCGCTGAGCGCCGCCGGTTGAGCCACAGGGGCACGCGCTGCCCGGGCCGGCGCTTGGGCAGCAGCAGCGCGCGGCCCGCGTTCTCACGGAAGTGCGCGGCGAACAGTGCGGTGTCTGCGAGCGCGCGCGAGACGCTGTCTTCGAGGCCGTCGGACTCCGGGAAGAACAGCGCGGGGTCCGGCGCCTGGGCAAGCTCGGGCAGCCGGAAGAGCATGCCCTCGTCGTGCCACATGACGTCCAGCGTGGTGCCGTAGGCGCTCTCGAGGCGGCGCTTGATGGCGGTGGCCCAGGGCGCATGCACGCGGCCCCCGAAAGGCGAGAGGATGGCTACGCAGCGGTCCCCCAGCGCATCGGCGAAGCGCTCGAGCACGATGGCCCGGTCGCTGGGCACGGCCCCGGTGGCGGCACGCTGCTCGGCGATGTAGCGGACCAGCTCGGAGGCGGCGAACGCGTCCAGGCTGTGCTGCTCCTGCAACACGCGCTCGGCGTCTGCCGCGGGCTGCGCGCTGAGCTGGCCCGCGAGCTCGCCGATGACCCTGCCGAACTCGAGCGGCCGCGAGGGGCGCTCGCCCTTCCAGAACGGCATGCGCCCCGCTTCGCCCGGCGCAGGCACCACCAGCACACGGTCGTGCGTGATCTCGTCCACCCGCCAGCTGGTGGCGCCCAGCTGGAACACGTCGCCCGGCTGCGACTCGAAGACCATCTCCTCGTCCAGCTCGCCGAGGCGCGTGGGCTTCTCGGCGCCGGCCAGGTACACGCCATAGAGGCCACGGTCGGGGATGGTGCCGCCGTTCACCACCGCCAGGAGCCGCGCACCGCGCCGCGCCTCGAGCCGCCCCGTGACGCGGTCCCACCTGATGCGCGGCCGCAGCTCGGCGAAGCGGTCGGACGGATAGCGTCCGCTCAGCATGTCCAGCACGCCCTCGAACGCGCGCCGCGGCAGCTCCGCGAAGGGGGCCGCGCCGCGCACCCACGCATACAGCGTGCTCACGTCCACCGGCTCGGCCGCCAGCATGGCCACCACCTGCTGCGCCAGCACGTCCAGCGGGTTCACCAGGTAGCGTGTTTCTTCCACGTGGCCCGCGTGCACGTGCTGCACCAGCGCCGCGCAGGCCAAGAGGTCGCTCCGGTGGGTGGGGAACAGCACGCCCTTCGACACCGCGCCCACCTGGTGCCCGGCGCGCCCGATGCGCTGGATGCCGGACGCCACCGACGGCGGTGCCTCTATCTGCACCACCAGGTCCACCGCGCCCATGTCGATGCCCAGCTCGAGCGACGACGTGGCCACTACGGCGGGCAGCGTGCCCAGCTTGAGCCGCCCCTCGAGCTCCGCACGGGCCTCCTTGCTGATGCTACCGTGGTGCGCGCGAGCCACCTCGGTGCCCGCCAGATCGTTGAGCGCCTGCGCCAGCCGCTCGGCCAGGCGCCGGCTGTTCACGAACACCAGCGTGGTGTGGTGCTCCTGGATCAACGCCAGCAGGCGCGCGTGCAGGCTGGGCCAGATGCTGGGTGCCGCAGGGCGCGAGCCTGCGGGCTCGGTACCCGGCTCGGCTTCCACCTCGGGCGGCAGCTCCACACGCAGCGCAAAGGTCTTGCCTCGGCCCGCGTCCACCACCGTGACCGGGCGCGGGGTGAGCTGCGGGACCTGAGGCGTGGCCGGGTCCAGCGTGACCTCGAAGCCGCCCAGGAACGCGGCCACCTCGGTCAGCGGCCGCTGCGTGGCGCTCAGCCCGATGCGCTGGAGCGGCGGGGCTTCCGGGTTGGCAGCGCGCCGCAGCGCTTCGAGGCGCTCGAGGCTCAGCGCCAGGTGCGCGCCGCGCTTGGTGCCCACCACCGCGTGGATCTCGTCCACGATGACCGTCTCGACGTGAGCCAAGCCCGCGCGCGCCTGGCTGGTGAGCAGCAGGTACAGCGACTCGGGCGTGGTGATGAGGATGTCCGGCGGCCGCTTGCCCAGCTGCGCGCGCACCTTTTGGGGCGTGTCGCCGGAGCGCACCCCCACGCTGGGCACCCGATGCGGCACGCCATCGGCAAGGGCCTGCTGCGTGATGCCGGCGAGCGGCACGGCGAGGTTGCGCTCCACGTCCACGCCCAGCGCCTTGAGCGGCGAGAGATACAGCACGCGCGTGCCGGGTTGCTGCGCGGGCGTGCCGAACATGAGTTTGTCGAGCGCCACCAAGAACGCGGAGAGCGTCTTGCCCGAGCCCGTGGGTGCCAGCAGCAGCGTGGAGGCCCCGCTCGCGATGGACGGCCAGGCCAGCGCCTGCGCCTCGGTGGCGCATGGGAACGCCTGCTCGAACCAGCGCTGGGTCGACGGGTGCGCGAAGCGGAGCGCGTGGGGCGGGGTGGCCACCCCAGGGTTCTACGGGGTGGGTGCGACACTGTCACGGGTCCTGGGGCGCGCCACGCGCGTCCAGCGGTATAAGCTCGGGTGCCCATGAAACGAAACCGCGCGCTGACGAGCCTGGCGACCACGAGCCTCTGGCTGTTCGCCACGCTGGCCCTCGGGTGTGGCCGGCCTGCCTCGGTGCCTGGGCCGACTACCCCCGCGCCGTCGCAGGTGGCCTCCGATGCGCCCACCAACCTTCTGAGCCGCCCGCTGGCGGGGGACGTCTACTGGGTGAGCGGCGGGGATGACGACGTGCGCGCCGTCTTCCTGGAGATCGAGGCGATGCCGCAGCCGGAGGGCGACGTCATCGGGAGCATCGAGCTGCACCACGCCTTCCGCGTGCTGCGCCTGGTCGATGAGGTCCCCGCGCCGGCGACCGTGGTCATCGTGGATCAGACCAACCTCTGCGAGGCAGAGGTGACCCGCGCGCGCCGCGTTCACACCCTCTTCGTGGGCGAGGACGACCCGGAGACGCCCCCGAACGATCCGCGCACCTACCTGGTGCTGGACTTCGAGGGCTGCGACGACGGGACGGCGGGCATCAGCGGGGTGCCGCGCGCCGACATCCGCGTCCGCTCCCTGCGCCGTGACGCCCTCACGGAGCGCGCCACGCCAGCGCTCGTCGCCGCCGTGAGGCCCAGCGACGATGGTGTGTGGGGCGACGACCCCCTGCCCACCGACGCGTTCCGCATGATGGCGCTCCCGGCCCACGGCGTGACCATCGTGGTGGGCAGCAGCTCATGGGTGGTGCGCGACGGTGTCGTGCTGGCGGGCGCCGCGCCCGTCACGCTGATCGAGGCGGGGCCGCTGGTCCTGCTGGAGCTGGAGACGCCCAGCGAGGGCTGGCTCGGCACGCTGGCCGACTTCACGGACCCAACGCACCCCTGAGCATCCCGCGCAGAGGGGCTCACACGCGGCCAACTCAGTCGCGCACGTCCACGTCGTTCGAGCGCACCGACACCGTCCCATTCGCACCCACACACGCGAGCCGCACACGCGCCCCCACGGCCGGCGGGTTGGCCCCCGGCATGTCGATCTGGCAGCGCCCGGGCGAGTGGTAGAGCCTCTGCACGCGGTCCCCGGAGCTCACCGCATAGAGTCCATAAGCCGAGCCCTGCGCGGCAGGCGCCACCGCCACGCCCACCACGTCCGTCGGGAGCGCCGTGTGCAAGCGCGCCTCGAGACCCCAGGTGGGTGGCGAGTACGGCTCCGATGTCCCCTCGTGGCGAACCACGCGCACGGTCGCCACACGACACGGCGCGGGCGGCGTGGCGGCGGCGTCCACCAGCGTGACCGGCAGCTCACCCGCAGGCCCACGCACCACACCGGCCCCGACCACGAACTGGTTCGGCAGCAGCCGGATCATCCCTGGTGCGAGCGGCGCTGCGTGCAGCCGGATGGTCGCGCCACCCACCGTGAGCGTGTAGTGGCCGCCGAACGGGTCCTCCATGCCCCCGCCGAAGTGCAGGTCGGCGCTGAGCAAGATGGCCCCACCGCGCCCGAGAGTGGCGCCTGCCACGGTGCGGTACGCCGGCCCGAAGCCAGGCGGTGCACACGCCCCCGCACGCGCGGTGCTGGGCAGGAACGCGCTCAGCGCCGAGGTACCCAGGGTGGCCACCGACCAAGCAAGCATCTCTCGTCTGCGCATGTGATCCCTTGTGGTGTCGGGTGCTCGTCGATGCGACGCGGCACCCCCAGCATGGTCTCCGACCCAGGCGACCACGTCACGCTTGGATCGCGCGGCTGACCGATCCGTGCGCACACCCTTGTCGGGCCCCGGTCCGGCCCGCCATCATGTGGGCGATGGATCCCTTGCACACCCTGCCCCGCCTGCTGGACCGCGTCCCAGCAGAGGTCTTGGTGCACTCGGAACCCGAGCCCTGTCCGTACATCGAAGGGCAGGTGGCGCTGATGCCGCTGCGCCTGCCCATTCGGCGCCTGCAGCCCGGCGAGCTGGACCAGCGCCTCGAGCAGGGCGACCGGCGTCACGGCGCGCTGCTCTACCGGCCCACCTGCGCGGAGTGCCACGCTTGCGAGGCCATTCGCCTGGACGTGAGCGCGTTCAAGCTGCGGCCGCATCACAAGCGCGTGCTGCGCAACGGCGACAAGGTGCTGCGCGTGGAGCTGGGGCCGCCGCTGTCGGACCGCGAGCGCGTGCAGCTGTTCGAGCGCCACAAGCGCCTGCGCGGGCTCGAGAGCCCGAGCGCGCGGCCCATCACCATGCTGTCGTACCAGCGCTTCCTGGTGGACCGGCTCTGTGGCTCGTTCGAGATGCGCTACTACCACGAGGGCCGGCTGGTGGGCGTGGCCGTCACCGACAAGGGCGAGAAGGCGCTGTCGGCGGTGTATTGCTACTACGACCCGGAGCTGCCGAAGCTGAGCCTGGGCACCTATTCCATCCTCAAGCAGCTGGAGCTGGCCAAGCGCTGGGGCATGCGGCACCTCTACCTGGGGCTCTACATCGAGGCCAACGAGCACATGGCCTACAAGGCGCGCTTCCTGCCGCACGACCGGCTGGTGCGCGGCGAGTGGCGCAAGTTCGAGCGCGAGCCGGCGGATTGACCGGCCCCCGCGCGGTCGATAGGTTGCCGCGCCGTGAGCTCCATCTCCCTCATCCAGTCCGAGTGGCCCTTGGTCGTGGCGCGCTGGCCCTCCGACGGAGAGCTGTCCGACATCGACGCGTACTTCGACCTCTACCCGGCGCTCATCCGCCGCGCCCGGCTCGAGGGACCCATCGTGTTCATCACGGACCTGCGCAAGATGACGATGTCGGCCACCAACGCCACCAAGCGCAAGCGCGTGGCCGACCGCTCGGCCGAGACGCTGAGCGCACTGCGGCCCCTGATCCGCCGCGAGGCCGTGCTGGCGTCGTCGAGCTGGGCGAAGGCGAGCCTCACGGCGGTGTTCATGTTCTCGAAGCCGGAGTGGCCGCTGCGGGTGTTCACCGACGAGGGCGAAGCGCGCGCATGGCTGGCCGAGGCCGAGGCCGCGGTGCAGCTCACTCCGCCGGTGGGGACTGGGGTGTCGTTCTCCCGCTAGTCGGGCTCTCGAGCCCTTCGAGGTAGGGGTCGACGCCTGCCAGGAACGCGGCCTCGTCGTAGACCACCGCGAGATCGGGCGCGTGGCCCTGGCCGTCCACGCAGCCCGGGGTGGCAACGTGGCGGAGCTCCAGCAACGACATCAGCACGCTCACGCCGCGGTGCGGCGTGGTGTAGACCACCGGCACCTCGCCCACGTGGCGGCCGCACTCGCCGCCCGTGGGTTCGCCGTGCAGCTCCGCGTCGGGACGCCAGGCGCGCAGCGCGGTCACCAGCTCCACGGCGGCGGAGTTGGTGTGGCCGTCGATGAACGCCACCACGCGCCCGCGGTGACCCTCGCCATGCGGGACCATGAGCGAAGCGAGCGGGTCGCCGGTGCGCACCCACAGCTCGCCGTCGCGCTCGGCGCCGGCCAGCAGCGCGGCCAGGTGTTCCTCCGGCACGAAAGGAAACGTGGTGAGCGAGCGAAATGCGCTAGGCACGCGCAGCACGCGTGCGCTCAGGCTCGCCCACTGCGCATAGGGCGCACCCAACACGTGGTTCAGCACCGCCACGCCGTGCGTGCGCAGGCCGCCCTCGTTGCCCCGCAGATCGAGGATGAGGGTGTCGTCGGGGTCGATCTGCGCGAAGAGCGCGTCCACCCGCACGCGATAAGCCTCCTGGTCCGCGATGCCGAAGCTGGGCAGTCGCAGCAGCACGGTGCCGTCGGCGACATCCACCACGAAGGGCCAGGGCGGCTCTTCGGGCGACACGGGTCCCCATACGGGGGCCGAGTGCCGCGCGCGCGAGAGCGGACCGAGGGCGTCGCGCGGGACGCCCGCGAGTGTGAGCGTCTGCGCCTCCCCGTCGGGCAGCTCCACGTCCACGCGATAGCTGGCGCGCATCCCGCGCAGCAGGTGGTAGTGGCGCGCGAAGCCGCGCTCGAGCGCCGCCCGTCGCGCGCTCTCGTGCACCCCATCGGCCAGCACCAGCGCCTCGAGCTCGGCCCACAGCGCCTCGATGGGCTCCCCGTCGATGGCGATCAGCCGCGTCCCGCGCGGCAGCTCGGTGCTGCACGCGTCCACGAAGAACGTCTCCCCAGCAAGCTTGGGCAGCAGCGGCAGCAGCGTGAGCGCGCTGGCCACGTCGTCTTGGAACACGGGCAACGCCACGGCCACGTGCCCATCGCCGAGACGCGCGAGCACCCGGTGGAAAGCGAGCCCCACCGTGAAGTCGTCGGGCGCGTCGAGCGCGTCCAGCCGCTGCGCCTCCGCCTCGGCCAGCGCCTCGAGCTCCGCGCGCGAGACGTAGGCGTAGGGCCGTGGATGCGTGGCCTGCACGAAGCGCAGGAGCCCGCGCAGGTCTTCTCCGGGGCTGCTGGGCGCGCTGGCGCAGCCGCCTGCGAGCATCGCCGGAAGCACGGCCACGAGCAGGAGAGTGGTCCGGTCACGGAGCATCAAGGCCCACTCTAGCGTCGCTGCGCTAGGCGTGCCCCTGCGAGTCTAGGCGCTCGCGCTGAGCAGGCGTGTGGCAGCGATGCGAATGGCCGCGTCGTCCGCGCCAGAGGCCACAAGCTGCCTGAGCGATGCGGCGCTCTCGGGGCTGGCGCGCATCAGGTCGCGGAACGGAACTCCGGCTTCCACCACGCGCCGCGCCAGCTGCGCCTGCTCGGCCTCGCGCGCGTAGGCCCCGAAACCGGTGGCGGCGCTCCGGCCGAGCCAGCTCTTCGAGAGCCAGTCCGAGGTGTCCTCTTCGAAGGGGACGATACCCAGTTCGTCGCGCACCTCCGAAAGCGGGCGCGGCAGCAGCTCCTCCCAGTAGGCGTACATGGGCGGCAGCCGCTCGTGCGCCAGAACGCCGTTGGCATAGGCCTGCCGAAGGAGCGCGCGCCAGCGCGTCTGGCCCACGTGGGGGCGCAAGAAGAGCAGCGGGCCGAGCCCATGAGGCGAGAGCGCCATCCGGCCGAACGACTTCGGCTGGTGGTAGGCGAACTGGAAGTAGATGAGCAGCCCCTCGCCCGCCAGGTCCGTGCCGTACCCGGTGAGCACGTGGAACATGTCGTGGAGCCAGCGCGTGCGCTCGATGGCGTAGCGCACGTCCTCGGGCATCTCGTATCCGTCGAAGAAGCCATCACGGTAGATGAGCCCGGCCAAGAGGTAGCCGGGGATGCCGCCCGGCACGCTCATGGAGTCGAAGAACGCGCGCCCCAGGCTGCCCGGCGGCATGGTCGCGAGCCCGGATGGATTCGAGAGCGTGGCGGCCAGATCCGGCCGGTCTGCGAGCACACGCTTGCCGGTGGGGTGGGACCGCATGCGCTCCACCGCGGCCAGCATCTCGGGGCCGTTCGCGTAGAGCAGCATGCGGGGCACCTGCTTGGCGCCACCCTCGGACACGGGGTTCACGAGCCAACGCACGCCGGCCGCGAGAGCTCGCAGGGGATAGTGCTCGGTGATGGTCGGTGCAGTCATACGATAACCTATCGTAGATCCACTCAATGGCGGCGTCAACGCCTACTCATCGAGGTCACGTGTGGTGACGGCCAGCATCTCGCCACAAGTGCGGGCCCGGCAGAGACGCAGGCGCTGCGTGTCCACCACCGTGGCCCCCAGACGGACGGTGCTGCCCACCTCGAAGCGCGTGCCCAGCGCGTGCGCAAAGGGGATGTCGGTGTCCACCCAGCTGCGCCGGCAGCGGGTGAGCGACTTGGTGGTGATGGTCTCCACGTGCAGGGTGAGCAGGCTCACGGCGGCGTCGCGCCCACGGGCCGGCGCCACGTCATAGCGGCCGCGCACGAGCGCGGGGTTGCGCAGGCCCTCGGGCCAGACCGACAGCTGGAAGCGCTCGCCGCGCACCTCGAAGCACAGGTGCTGCCCATGGCGATGCGTGTCGCGCTCCCAGCGAGCCGAGGTGCCCCACGGTAACGCGAGGCTGGGAGGCTGCGCCGAGGCGGCCCGAGGCTGGGTGGGGGCCGTGTCCTGTGCGGCGCCAGCGACCACCAGAGCTACCGCGAGCGCCCGCAGGCCCACGAGGGAAACGCTCCGTGGCAGCCGGCCCATGCTCCGCACGGTACCAGAATGTAGGCCGCTCGGGGACGGTGACCCGGTGGCTAGCTCGAGCTCACGGAGCGGTATGGCCCGCCTTCACTGGCCTGGACCCCGCGCAGCGCGTCCAGCTGCTTCTGCCAGCGCTTGCGGATGTCCTTGCGCGCCGCGCTCACGTCCGCGCGCGGGTTCGCGTCCAGCAAGCGCAGCAGGCCTCGGTCGTCCGCGCTGGTGGCCTCGACCATGATGGCGAGGGCATACCCCAACTCGGCTTGCGACAAGGTGCCGGACCTCGAGGACTGCCAGCCCAGCATGGTGCCGGTGGTGAACTGTCGAAAGCGAAACGACGCGTTCGCCAGGAACAGACCAAAGCCCATGAGCACCGCGCCGAGGTCCACGTAACAAGGCCGCTGCTCCGCAGTGCCGGGCACGGGTTGGGCCGCCTCGTAGAGTAGGTAGTGGCTGAGCGAGCGGGCCATGTGCGCCACCAGCGTGACGGGGTCCTCGAGGTTCTCGGCGCGGTACGTCACCACCAGCGGCTCCCCCTCCGGGATGGGCACGCCCTCTTCGTCACTGGGTGGGATGTCGGCGGAGCTCACGTGATGAGGAAGAGGGCCGAGCGCGCGCTGGATGTCGAAGCTGTCCTCCGCCTCGAGCACGACGTGCCACTCCAGCATCTGCGCGTGCTCGAGCACCGAAGCGAAGATCAGCTCGGCGAGTTCTTCGCCCTCCAGCGTTCCGTCGAGCGTGAAGTAGTCATCGGTGGGCAGGACGATGGGAGTGCTCGCCAGCGCGGCGAAGCCGCCGAAGTTGGCGGTCCACCACGCCGTGGCATCGAACAACCAGCGGATGGCCTCGTCGGACAAGGACGTGGCGGGAGCACGAGAGAAGAACGAGAACAACGGCGGCGAGTCCTCAGCCGATCGGCGTGGTGGTGGTGTGGGGCAGCCCGCTGTAGACCAGCCACGCGGCGACGATGAGCACCCCCACGAACACGGCGGTGTACAGGCGCTTCCCCGAGGTGACCTCCTCGGGCACGGAGCCTGCCTCTTGGAGCATGGTGGTGAGCGTTCGCAGCTTCTGGAGCCCCACCAGGGACAGCAACGCCGCGATGGCGCCGAGCGCCAGGCGTCCGAAGTCCGGGCCGTAGACCGCCGTCGCAGAGCCCACCCCATTCACGACCTCGCTCGAGGTCACCACGCTCTGGAAGGAGACGACGCTCCCCGCCGCGGCACACGCCGCAGCCGTGATCGCGCTCTTCTTGGTCTGGGCGAGTGGGTTCTCCTCATCGGTCATGCTGCAGCCTCCAGGTAGGTGAGCAGCGTACGTGTTCTCGGTTGCCATGTCTTGCACGGCGCACACGCTTGACCGGCCGCCAGGGCGAGCACCAAGGTGCGGGCATGCGGAACCTCCACCGAGACGTGCTGCGCCGGAGCCTGGACGCTCCCGGTTGGGCGTACCTCGAGCTCGGACCCGGCACGGACCGCCGCCGCATGCGCGAGGCCATGCGGCGCCTGGGGCTCGAGCTCAGCAGCACGGAGCAGCGCCTGCACGGGCGTGGCCTCGTGCCCACGGCGCTGACTCAGTTCGACCAGGGGGAGACCACCCCGTTCCACGTGGACGGAGGCCCCGACGAGTCCGTGCTGATCCTGGGCTACGAGCCCACGCCTCGCTCGAGTGTGTTGCGCGTGGCCTGCCTCTCGACGTGCGCCGCCGCTCACGGGCAGACTCCACGGGCCTTCGTGGAGTCCCACCCACGGGGAATCCCGGCGGACGACTCCATCATGCAGACGCACGCCACCGAGATCCCCATCCTCTCGGAGCGCTGGCCCATCGTGCTGCTCTGCAACAGCGTGACCGACCTCGGCGCGGGATGGCTCGGTGTCCTGCATCAAGCCGAGCTGGCCCTCGAGCCGCGCGGCGAGCGCATAGTGAACACCGTCCACCTGGGCGTGAGCTCGGTGGCAGACGCCAACGCGTCGGAAGCCAGCGCCGCTTGGGACGACTGGGTCGCGGTGGGAACGCGCTGAGCGCTCCCCGCACTCTCTCGCGATCGACTTCCCGGCTCGTCGGCCATACGCTGTCGGCATGCTGCGCGCGCCAACGCCCCCTGATCAGCTCGTGGATCGGCGCGGTCGTCCCTACTTTCTGTGGGATGTCGAGATGACGCTCACCGACTGGCTCGCGAAGGTGAACGGGCCCGACGCCGACGACGCCGCCTACTGGTTGGCGCGTGCGCTTCGGGACGCGAAGCCAGACGACGTCCTCGAGTTCGTCGATTGGGAGCGTATCGAGCGCGACTGGCAGCGCATGGCGCCGCACCTGGGACGGCAGCGAGAATTCTGGGCCTGGTGGCTCGCAAAGGTCGGTCGTGCAGTCGACGCTCAGTAGCTTGCAGGACCGCGTGCTGGGCGTGGTCGCCACCGTCGGCGGCTGGACGCTCACGGGTGGTGGCGCGCTCGCGGGGGTGTATCTGGGCCACCGCGTCACGGACGATCTCGACCTCTTCCTCTATGGCCCCCGCAGCTTCGACCAACAGCCAAGGGTGTTCGAAGATGCGCTGGTCGCAGATGGACTCACCGTGACGGCACTCCAGCGCACGCCCGGATTCGTGCGGCTCGCTGTCGACGACGAGCAGGAGCGCCTGATCGTGGATCTCGTCGCCGAGCCCGTCCCGAGGGTGGATCAACCCGTCGAAGTGCGGCCCGGTCTCTGGGTCGACTCGGCGTACGAGATCTTGGTGAACAAGCTCGGCACCCTGTTGTCGCGGTCAGAGCTGCGTGATCTCGAAGACGCCCGCGTGCTGGTCGCCAGCGGGCTCGACCTAGGACGGGCTCTCGAAGATGTGCCGCGGAAGGACGGTGGCTTCTCTCCGATGACCCTCGCATGGGTACTTCAGCGGTTGGACCTATCCCGCGCCACGGTGCTGGGGTTCGATCCCGCCGAGCTACAGCGGTTCCGCCAGCAGCTCGTCGCGCGGCTGACGAGCAAGTAGCGGCGCGGGAATGCCCGGGCGCGTGCCACGGTTGCCTCACGTGACGCGCACCTGGCCACGCTGGACTCTCGCGCTGAGCCTGCTGCTGGGCGCGTGCGGTCTGCTCTGGGCTGGCGAGAGCGCGCGGCTGGGAGGCTGCACCCCACGCGCGCCCCGCACGGACGAGGGCCCCATGGACGTTCCGCTCGTGCACGCGCCGAGCGACCCCAACGCCGAGCGCGAGGTCACGGGCGCCGTGGCGCTCGAGCCCACCGGCGCCGCCCGCAGCGCGTGCGAGGCCGCGTGCGAAGACGTGTTCTGGCCAGAGGCCACGGGCTTCGCGCCAGCGCCACGACGTGCCGGTGCCTCGCTTCGTGCGCTTCCAGGGGCCCGTGGATGGTGGGTGGACGCGGCACCCGACCACGAGCACAGCGCCCTGCTCTGTGTGGAGAACGAGCCGCCGGAGCTCGAGTGCCCGTGGGTGATGCCGCTCGCCGCGATGGTGCCGTGGGGCGGCGGTGAGGTGTACGTGCAGGCCACGCTGGGCGCCGCCGAAGCGCTGCTGGAGATCACGCTGCACCCCGCCGCCAACCGCCAGTCCTGCGTTTGCCCGCTCTTCGACCTGCGCGCGCGCGCCCACTGAGCGGCTTCACAGAGCGCCTAAGCGCCGGTCTGCTGCAGGCCCAGGGCGAGCTCGGCGGCCGCGTCGCGCAGCGCCGTGAAGATGGCCTCGCGCTCGGCAGGCGCGGGGTGCGGCTCGAACGACGCGAACACCAGCTCCCAGCGCGTCTTCTTGCGGTAGAAGTTGATCTGCACGTGGCGCAGCGGCGCGTAGATCGTGAGCTCGAGGTCGTCGCCGTCGAGCGCCTCGTGGGGCGTGGGGCCGGGGACGTCCACGGGGTCGCCGTCCACCTCGGCCGAGACCGTCAGGTCGGGCCAGGTGGCCTCGAGCCGCGCCAGCGTCTCGCCCAAGAGCGTGTTCAGCTGTGCCGCATCGGCCTCCACCTCGAAGGTGCCGGTCAGCTCGTCGGGCTGCTCGGCCGCCTGCTGGGCGATCTGCTCGAGCGACTGCGCCGCGAACTCGCGCAGCGAGCCGGCAAGCCCACCCGTGGCCAAGTGCACCGCATGCGGCTGCCCCAGGAGCGCCGCCTTCACCAGCCAACCCTGCGACTCGGCGCGCGCCGCCGGGTCGTCGCCCTTCAGCCCGTCCAGCAGGTTGGCCATGGCGTCCACGTTGCCCAGCTCGGCCGCGCGCGTGTACCAGCGCCGCGCCTCCGCGCGGTCTTGCGGCACCCCACGGCCGCGAAAGTAGTAGTCCCCCACGCTACACGCCGCGCCTGCGTGGCCCAGCTCCGCGGCCTGCAGTTCGAGCTGCAGCGCTCGCGCCGGGTCCACCGTGGCGCCGCGGAGGCCCGAACGCAGCGCGTCGGCCAGGCGCACCAGCGCCCGCGCTTCACCCCCCGCGGCGTCAGCCTCCAAGTCCTCGATGGTCTTCTGGTAGAACGCCTTCACGGTACCCCCTGGTTCGACAGTCCGAGAGCAGTACCACATCACCCCGGACGAGTGCGCCCCTGCCGTCCCGCTTCCGACTTTCGCGCGGCGGTGGTATCGAGCGCACTGTGACGTTCGTGAATCATCTCTGGAACCTTTCGGTGTCGCTCGGCGTGGTCTGGATGGTGGTCGCCGCCCTGCTCGCGCGTGGTGCCGTGCTCGACTCCCCGAAGGGCTCCGAGCCGCGCGCGCGCTTCCGCTTCGCCTTCTCCGTCTTCGTGCTGTTCGTTGTCATGCTCGGCGTGACCGCGCTGATGGCCACGCTCGATCACAGCAGCGCCGAGGAGCTGCGCGTGGGCACGGGTTTGCTCGGCACGCTGGCGGGCGTGGGGCTGGTCAGCGTGGTCATCTTCGAGGGGCTGGTGCGGCGCGTTCGCCCCGGCGTCCCGCGCATCGTGCCGGACGTGCTCACCACCATCGCGGGCCTGGTCGCGCTGATGCGTGCCTCGTCCCACTTGGGCCTCGACCTGAGCGGCGTCATCGCCACGAGCGCGGTGCTGACGGCCGTCATCGGCCTCTCGCTGCAAGACACGCTGGGCAACATCCTGAGCGGCCTCGCGCTGCAGATGGACGGGTCCATCCAGGTGGGCGACTGGGTCAAGATCGGCGACGTGTCGGGGCGCGTGTCCGAGATCCGCTGGCGCTTCACCGCCATCGAGACGCGCAACTGGGAGACCGTGATCTTTCCCAACAGCGTGCTCACCCGCGGCCAGGTCATGGTGCTGGGGCAGCGCGAGAACCAGCCGTTGCAGTGGCGCCGCTGGGTGTACTTCCATGTGGACTTCCGCCACACGCCCACGGACGTCATCGCCACCGTGGAGCAGGCGCTGTGCGCGCAGCCCATCACCAACGTGGCCGCCACGCCGCTGCCAAACTGCATCACCATGGACTTCGACACCAGCTCCACCAAGTACGCGGTGCGCTACTGGCTGACGGACCTCGCGGCCGACGATCCCACCGACAGCCTTGTGCGCACGCGCATCTTCTTCGCGCTGGCGCGGGCCCGCATGGCCCCGGCCATCCCAGCGCAGACCGTGTTCCTCACCGAGCACGACGAGGAGCGCGCGCAGGCCAAGCGCGAGGAGGACTTCGCGCGGCGCATGAAGGCCCTCGGCGACGTGGACCTGTTCCGCGGCATCTCCGACGAAGACCGCTTGGCGCTGGCCGAGAGCCTGCACCGCGCACCCTTCGCGCAAGGCGAGACCATGACGCGCGAGGGCGCCAAGGCGCACCACCTCTACATCATCGTGCGCGGCGAGGTCTCCGTGCGCGTGGGTGGTATCGGGGAGGACAACCAGGTGGCGCGTCTCTCCGCCGGCAACTTCTTCGGCGAGATGGCGCTGCTCACGGGCGAGAAGCGCCGCGCCACGTGCATCGCCATGACCGACGTGGAGTGCTACCGCCTGGACGCGAGCGCGTTCCGCACGCTGCTGGCCAAGAACCCGGAGCTCGCCGAGCAGGTGGCGGCGAGCCTGGTGGAGCGCCAGACGGGCCTCGAGGCCGTCCGTGGACGCGTGGACGAAGCCGCCGACGCCAAGCGCCGCGCGGAGAACCAGCGCGACCTGACGTCGAAGATCCGCGCCTTCTTCCAGCTGGATTGATGGCTCGCGCGGCGCCTCGCGTAGAACGCCGATTATGGTATACGGCGCCAAATGCAGGCTCAGTACAGCAGCAAGTTCACCATCCTCATGTCGCTGGGGATCGGGTGGTCCGTCTATCGCATCGTGACCGAGCCCCCCAGCTGGCAGGCCATCCTCATCATGGTGGTGCTCTGCTACTTCGTCACCGACATGGTCAGCGGGCTGCTGCACATCATCCTCGACAACCCGCGCTCGCTGGACATCAAGTTCATCGCGCCGCTGGCCCAGGGCTTCCAGAACCACCACAACGACCCCGAGAAGATCTTCCGAGAGCTGACCCTGTATCAGCACCTCTACGTCATGCACCTCCCGCTGACGCTGTTCTTCCTGGCGGTCGCGCCGTTCAACAACCCGCTGGTGTTCGTGGCCTTCCTCAGCATGGTGGCCATGCTGCACCTCATGCAGATGAGCCACCGCTGGGCACACATCCCGGACGCGCAGCGCGGCGCGCTGGTCACCAAGCTGCAGAAGGTGCGCTTCATCATCCCGTACAGCGCACACGCGAAGCACCACGTGGACCCGTACGACCACGACTTCTGCATCATGAGCGGCCTCTGCAACAAGCCCCTCAACGTGGCCGCGCGGATGCTGGGTGTCCGCACGCACGGCTGGATCCTGGTGTTCCTGCTGATGTGCTTCGTGCCTATCGGCGCGGGCCTGGCCATGCACTACGCGGGCGTCTGAGCGCCGTGACGCTCGCGGGCCCCTAGAGCCCGCCCACGGTGGTGACCCCGGCCGGGCACCCCCCCGAGCAGCCGCCCGGGTCACAGACGAAGAAGCAGTCGGTCGACAGCACGCCGGCCTCGCCGACCGTGCTCTCGCCCCAGCAGCGGACGGCGTCGTCGAGCCCCACCGCGCAGGTGGTGTGTCGGCTGCCGGCGATCTGCGTGGCGAGCACGCCCGGCACGCGCTGGGCCACGAACAGCTGGGATGAGATCGACGGGTGCGGACCGGCTTGGCCCGACCCGTTGAAGCCCCAGCAGTAGACCTCGGCGAGGTCATCGATGATGCAGGCCGTCTCCCCGGTGAGGTGCAGCGCCGTCGCGTTTCGGACGTCACGCACCGGGATGGGGGTGGGCGAGAAGGGGCGGTTGGCGCCGGCGCCCAGCTGGCCGGATGTGCCCGTGCCCCAACAGTAGACGCTGCCGGCCACGCGGCGCGCGCACGTGACACGGTTCCCGGCCTCCACCTGCACGACGTCGTCGAGCGACACCACGGCGACGGGCGTCACGCTGTCGATGCCGAGCCCGTCCCCCAGCTGCCCCTCGCCACCGCTCCCCCAGCAGGCCACGGCCCCGCTGCGGCGCACAGCGCACACGTGCGACTGGCCCACGGACACGCTGAGCGCGTCGTCGACGCCCGGAATGGCGACCGGAACGCCAGCCGCGGTGATGCTCGTGTCGAGGCCCAGCTGACCCGTGAGGTTCTGGCCCCAGCAGCGGACGCCGCCGGTCGCGAGCACGGCGCAGGTGGTGTAGCTGTTGGCGCTCAGCGAGACCGCTTCCTCGAGGTCCACCTGGGCGGCCGCGAAGAGGCCGTTCTCGATGGTGCCGTTGCCGAGCTGACCGAAGTCGTTGAGGCCCCAGCACCAGACCTCCCCGCCCGCGCGCAGCACACAGGTGTGGGAGACCGCGACCACGGCGGTGTGGATCTCATCGGTCTCCGCGACCACCGAAGCCATGGGATCGCCGCCGCCCCAGCAGCGCTGCTCACCGCTGCGCATGACGGCACACGTTCCCCCGCGCGCGATGCCGCGGGCGGTGTCGAAGCCCGTGACGCGCGTGGGCGCGCTGCGGCTCTCCGCGCTGCGGTCGCCGACCTGTCCCACGTCGTTGAGGCCCCAGCACCAGGCCTGCCCGGCGGTGTCGATGGCGCAGGTGGTGTCGCCCCCGGCCTCCACGGTCACGAACGACGGGGCCGCCGGCACGTCTTCGATCTCGCTCGCGCTGTCGGTGGTGCCGCGGCCCAGCTGGCCGAAGTCGTTGCCGCCCCAGCAGGCCACCGTGCCATCCGCGCGGCGCACACAGGCGTGGTCGCGACCAGCGCGGAGGGCCGTGAGCGCCGCGCTGTCGGGCGACTGCGCCGCGACGACGAGTGGCCGATCCACGCTGGTGGGGGGAGGCACGAGCCCCTGCCCGTGGCTGTTGTCACCCCAGCAGGCCACCGAGCCGCCGTCCGCCGAGCAGGTGAAGCCGTCTCCGACAGCCACCAGGTCGTGCGCGAGGTCGGTGTCCACCGCGAGCGGGCTCGAGGAGCAGAACACCTCGCTCGCCACTGGGAACGTGGGCTCCACCCAGGGGCACAAGGGCAGCACCGTGTCGTCGCCGAGCTGCCCGAACTCGTCCGACCCGAGGCACCAGAGCCCATCCACCGGGCCGCCGAAGCCGCACAGCGTGCTGCCTCCGAGCCCGATCTCGCCGCCCCCCGAGGCGAGCAGGGCGGGCGTCGTCTCCTGCAGGAGGCCCGGACCCCAGCCCCAGCACCACACGCCGTCGTCGCGCTCTGCACAGAAGTGGCGGCCGGTACCCGTGATGGCGCGCACGTCCGTCAGGTCGCTCACCACCGTGGGCAGCGCGAAGCTGGCGGCGTTCCCCACGCCGCGCTCGCTGTAGCGGTTGTGCCCGTCGCAGAACACCCGCCCGTCCACCGCGATGGCGCAGGTGGTGCCCGTGCTGGTGGCGACCGCCGTGGACGCGCCGAAGCGGCTCGAGTGCGAGGCGTAGCGGCGCAGCTCACTGGTTCCCGCGCCGAGCTGACCGTCCGAATTCTCACCCCAGCAGCCCACGGCACCTCGGCTGGTGACCACGCAGGCATGACGCTCTCCCACGGCGAGGTCCACGGCGTTGGGCAGCGCGCAGAGCCCCGCGGTGCACGTCTCCGCCAGCGGGCAGGTTCGTTGGCACGTTCCACAGTGCGTGGCGCTGGTGGCCAGGTCGGTCTCGCAGCCATCGCGGGCATCGGCGTTGCAGTCGCCGAAGCCGGGCTCACACGCGGCCACGTGGCAAGCTCCGTCGATGCAGAAGCCCGCCGCGACGCCGCTCACGGCGCAGCTCGCGTCCGCGTCCACGCGCTCGTCCGAGCTTCCGTCGCAGTCGTTGTCCACGCGGTCGCACAGCTCCGTGGCGTCTGCGTAGGTGGTCGCGCTGAAGTCGTTGCAGTCGTCCACGGGCGCGTTGCCCCCGCTGCACACCGAGCCCGGGTCGAGGTGGCCGTCCCGGTCGAGGTCGCGCTCGAAGAGCCCATCACAGTTGTTGTCCGCGCCGTCACAGAGCTCCGAGGCGCCCGGCCGCACCGTGTCGTCCGCGTCGTCGCAGTCGAAGCCGTTGAGCGAGTCGCCGTGCTCTTCCGTGCACGCGTGCTCCACCGGGAGTGTGGGGTCGCCGAACCCGTCGCCGTCCGCGTCCCGGTAGAAGGTGGCCTGCACGCCCTCGTCCAGCATGCCGTCGCAGTCGTTGTCGAGGCCGTCGCAGGCCTCGGTGCCGGTGGGGCTGATGCCCGGCGCCGCGTCGTCGCAGTCGCGCCCGCACGTCTGCGCGCCGCCCGGTCCGTCGTTGCAGCAGGTCGCGTCGGCCACGCCATCGCCATCCTGGTCGCGAAAGCCGAAGGTCGTCGGGTCGCAGTCCTCGTCGCGATCCTCCACGTCGCAGACCTCGGTGTTGCCCGGGAAGCGGACGCGGTCGCTGTCGTCGCAGTCGTCGCCCCCGCAGACCATGGCGCGGTGCCCGTCGTCGTCGGCGTCCTCGGTCTCGGAGCAGACCGTCTCGCAGGCCAGCTGTGCCTCGAGGCAGGCCTGGCCCGTGAGGCACGGCGCAGCGGCGCTCACACAGCCGCGCTCGTCGGCGTCGGGGCTCGTGGGGGTGCAGCGCTCCGCGCCGTTGCAGAACAGGCCGTCATCGCAGTCGAGTGGCGTCTCGCAGCGCTCGTCGGGCGGCAGGCCCGCGTCTTCGCCGGGCGGGGTGTTCGCGTCGCCGCACCCGATCACAGCGGGCAACAGACAGCACAGCGCGAGCACTCGGAGCGCGCGAAGAGGACAGCGAGTCATGGGGGGACAGCTCCGCTACAGTGGAAATGTTCACCCACAATAGAACACGGTGGGTCAGCCCACCACGGAGATCGTCACGCGGCGTGTGTGCGCGCGGGTGCGGTGCTCCCAGAGGTAGACGCCCTGCCAGGTGCCGAGGTCCGCGCGGCCACTCTCGACCGGGATACCCAGCGAGGTCTGCGTCAGCGCGACGCGCACGTGGGCGCTCATGTCGTCCGGGCCCTCCTCGGTGTGCACGAAGAGCGGGTCGCCGTCGCGCACCAGGCGCGCGAGCCAAGCGTTCAAGTCCACGTGCACGTTGGGGTCGGCGTTCTCGTTGATGATCAGCGACGCGCTGGTGTGGTGCACGAACACGGTGCACAGCCCGCGCAGCGTGCCGGATGCGCCCACCACGCGCTGCACCTCGCGGGTGATGTCGTGCGTGCCGCGCCCACGCGTGGCGATCTCGAGGGTCTCGGCGAAGTAGGTCATGGCGGGCGCTTGGCGTACCACGACCGCGCGCGCGGCACGAGGACGAGTGGGCACCCCGCGACCCCGTCCGCTACCTTGGGAGACACCCCTCGAAAGGACGCCCGTTCATGAGCTCACCCCTTCGCCTCTGTCTGCGCGTGGCCCTCGGCGCGCTCGTGCTCACCGCCTTCGACGCTGCGCTGGCCAGCGACGCCTCTGCGCAGTGGGAGCGCCCCGCGCGCGTCACGGACCTCGATGGCACCGTGGTGCAGGGCATCCCCGAGGGCCCGGGGACGTTCTACGTGGTGAACCGCGCTGCCCAGGAGTACCGGGCGCCCGACGTGCGGCCGAGCTTCGTCCCGCGCATCGTGGACAGCGTGGCGCGCGAGCCCTTCTGACCGCACGCTGCGCGCATGCGCTCTCTGCTCTTCCTCGTGGTCGCGCTGATGCTGGCTGGCTGTGGCGCGGCGAGCCCTGTGGCTCCCGCTGAGCCCGCGTCCGGCTCCGCGCCAGCGGCTTCCACCCTGCCGTCCACCGACGTGACACTCCACGCGGACCTCGTGGTGCGCCGACTGAGCCCCAACGTGCTGCTGCACGTGTCGTGGAAGGAGCTGCCCGAGTGGGGGCGCGTGTCGTCCAACGGCCTGGTGGTGATGGGCCCCCATGAAGCGCTGCTGGTGGACACCACCTGGGACGACGCGGGCACGGCGCTCCTGCTGGACCACGTGGAAGCCGCCCACGGCCGGCGCGTGACGCACGCCATCGTCACGCACTCCCACGACGACCGCATGGGGGGCATCCGCGAGGCGCAGCGCCGCGGCATCGTGGTGCACGGCCTCGCGCTCACGGCCACACGCGCCGTGGCCGCCGGTGAGCCCCCGCCCAGCGAGACCTTCGCGAGCGAGACCACGCTGCGAGTGGACGGCGTTCGCGCAGAGGCGTTCTTTCCTGGCGCGGCGCACGCGCCCGACAACCTGGTGGTGTGGCTCCCCGACGAACACGTGCTCTTCGGGACCTGCATGGTGCGCGAGCAGGCCGGCACGTCCGTGGGCAACCTGGCCGACGCGTCGCTCGAGACCTGGGAGGCGGCCCTCGCGGCGGTGCGTGCGCGCGTGCCGGCGCCACGCGTGGTGGTCCCCGGTCACGGCGAGCCCGGCGACGCCGGCCTGCTGGACCACACTCTCACGCTCGTGCGGGCGGCGCGGGGAGAGCGCTGATCAGGCGCCTTGGCTCGGCAGCAAGCGCTGCGCCGCGGCCTCCCACGCCTTGAACGCGAGGCCGTTGCGGCGCCTCGGATAGGCCCGGTACAGGCCCTCCGACGCGCTCAGGGTGGCCAGCGTGGGGACGACCACCCGCGCGAGCGCAGGCCGCTGGAGCAGCCGCCGGCCCGCGCGCAGGGCCTCGCCGGGGGCGAGCTGGCCACGCCGCTGATCGAGGCCCGGCCGCACCAGCGACGGCGAGAAGATCCCCACCGCGAAGAGCGTCTCCACGCCGGCCGACCCCAGCGCGCAGCTCATGCGGCGCACGGCGTCGTAGCCCGAGAGCGTGCCGCCGAACTCGCGCAGGAAGCCCGCCTGGTAGCGCCACAGAACGTCGGCCGCGCCCGGGTCGCGTGCGCCTGCCACGGCCTCGGCCAGCATCTTCCCCGCGATGAGGCCGAAGCCGATGCCGCTGCCGTGGCCGGTCATCACCTGCCCGGCGGCGTCGCCCACCAGCGCGATGCCGGGCGCGGTGAAGCGGTCGTAGACGCGCCGCAGCGGGATGGTGCCGCCTCCGCCGAAGAGCGCTTCGCCCATCCAGGGGTGCTGGGCGCGCACCTGTCGCACCAGCTCGGCGCCGCCCGGGGCACCACCCACGGGGATGGAGCCCGCCAGCACGGACACGTGCTCGAACGAAGGGTCCACCCCGACGTTCACCGTGGAGTAGCCGCCTGCCGTGGCCAGCCAGGACACCACGTCACCCGGGGAGGCCGCGTGCTCGCGCAAGAACGCACGCGCCCCGGCCACGTCGTCGATCTTCAGCATGAACTGCTGGGCGGTGCACAGATCGGAGGGCGCGCACGGCGGGCACGCGCGCGCGAGCTCCGGCACCTGCGAGCGCAGCACCCCGCGGTAGCCAGCCGCGTCCACGAACAGCGGCGCGTCGAAGGCGAGCGGGTGCTCTCCCTGGCGCGCCGACAGCCCCGCCACGCGCCCGCCACGGAGCGACAGCGAGACGTCGCTCACACCCCAGCGGAGGTCCACGCCCGCGGCCTCGGCGCGTGCACGGAGGTGATCCACCAGGGCCCGCATGTCGGCCTCGATGATCGGGTTGTCCTCGATGGTGAAGCGGTGCCGGCCGCTGGGGCTCAGCATGTGGGACGCGCTCGTGCGGGGGTACCCCGTGATCCAGCTCGTGCCCAGCCCGGCCCGCGTCAGCTGCCAGTCCAGCACGCCGTTGCACCAACGCGCCCCGCTGCGCCCTGCGCCGCGCTTCTCGAGCACCACCACCCGCAGCCCCAACACCGCGAGCTCGCCTGCGGCATGCAGCCCCGCCGTGCCTCCGCCCACCACTACAACGTCAAAGGTCTCGCGGGCTGCCGTGGTCGCCATGGTGGCGCCGAGCATAGCAGCTGCGACCTATGCGACGGACACGACCTGCACGAGGCAGGCCGAGCCGCGCGAGGGCCGTGCCCTACTTCTTCCCCTTGGCAGGCGCGGGGGCCGCCTGCTTCGCTTGGCTGGCCTGCTTCGCGGAGGCCTTGTTGGCGGTCTCCTTCTGGCTGGCCTGCTTCTGGCTGTCGTTCTTCTGCTTCGACTTCGGGGACTTGTCACCCATGAGGACCTCCGTGAGGTGGCACGCGCCACCAGCGTCAAGGATCACAGGTCTCCGAGAATGCACAAGGGTGATATCGCCTTGGCTGGCTCAGGTTCTTGCGCCGCCCAAGCGAGGCAGCAGCACGGTGATGGTGGTGCCCTCGCCGAGGGCGCTGCTCGCGCTCACGGTGCCGCCCGCCGCGGTGACCACCGAGTAAACCGTGGAGAGCCCGAGACCGTCGCCTTCGCCGCGCTCCTTGGTGGTGAAAAAGGGCTCGAAGGCTTTCTCGCGCGTGGCGTCGTCCATGCCCACCCCCGTGTCGGCCACCACCAGCCGCGCCAGCGGACGGGCGGGGTCGTCACCATTCGGGCCAACGTCCAGGGTCAACGTGAGCCTCAGGTGGCCCCCGCCGATCAGCGCGTCGCGCGCGTTCTTCACCAGGTTCATCACGATCTGCTCGGCGCCGCTCTGCTCGAGGCGCACGTAGACCGGCTCGTCGGGCAGCTCCATGGTGAGGTCGATGCCGTCGTCCGCCAGCGCCGAGAGCGCCGGCCGCATGGCGCGCAGCACGTTGGCCAGGTCGATGACCGTGGTGGGCGGCTGATCCTGGTTGGCGAAGTCCAACAGGTTGCGCACCAGGCGGCGCCCTTGGTCGACGATGCTCAGCAAGTCCGCGCCTACGTGGCCACGGTCCTCTTGGGGTGGATCCTTGCGCATGAAGTCGGTGCGCAGCTGCAGGGCCAGCAGCACGTTGTTGAAGTCGTGGGCCACGTTGGCGGCCATGCGTCCGAGCGACTCCATCACGCGGTGACGCTCGAGCTCACGGCGCGCGTCCAGCAGCTCTTGGTAGTGGCGTGCCGAGGCGCGCTGCTCGAGATACAGGCCCAGCATGTCGGCCACCGTGGCGGCGAAGTAGCGGTCTTCGGCGGTCCAAGCGCGCACGGCGCCGACGTGCTCGTGGCACACCACCCCAATCGCGTCGCCCTGCTCGAAGACCGGGCAGTCGAGCAGCGCGTGGATGTCGTTCGCGACGAGGTAGGGCGTCAGCTCGCCGGTGCGTGAGTCCTCGCGGGCGTCCTCGGCCATCACCACGCGACGCGTGCGCAGGGCCTCGGCGTAGCGTGGGCAGCGCAGCAGGTCGATGACCTCGCCCGGGGCGGCGTTCCCGGTGCGGCGGTCGAACAGCATCTCGCAGCGGATGCGCGTGCCGTCCTCTTCGTAGCGCCAGATGCCCACGCGGGCGACGTTCAGCGTCTCGGCGCTGAGCTTCAGCGCGTTGAGGAAGGCGCGGGAGAGGGTCTCGTCATCATCCACCGAGCGGCGGACCAGCGTGAAGCGCGCAGCCTCGCGAATGCTGAGTGGCTCATCCATCGGGCTTCCCTTTCTATTTGCAGTATGCCTGCACGGCGCGACCCGTGAAAGGGCCTAGCCGAGGCCGAGGCACGCCCGCGGACGCTCAGGCCGAGCGGCGCCGCATGGAGTGCGCCGCGTCGATGCGCACGGGCAGCGCGCTCGGAGCGTGGTCGTCCTCCGGCTTCGCGGGGCGCTCTTGTTCGAGCTTCGCCCACCAGCGCTGTCGGTCCTCGGCGCTCCACTCCTCTGCGTGCTCGGCCGCGATCTTGCGCAGCACCTCCGCCAGCACCCGCGCGGACGACGGGCGGTGGTCGGGCTGCTTCGCCAGGCAGCGCGTGAGCAGCTGTGCCAGTGCGCGCGGCGTGTGCTTGGCCACGTCCTCCGGCAGCGAGGGCAGGGGCCCGTGCACGTGTTGCGCGAAGAGTCCCTCGCGGTGCGAGCCCGGATACGGAGGCTGGCCCGTCAGCAAGAAGAAGCCGAGCCCGCCCAGCGCGTAGAGGTCCACGGCCGGGCCAATGGGCTCGCCCAGGATCTGCTCGGGCGCCATGTAGGCCGGCGTGCCCTCGATGGTGTGCGGCGTCCCGACGTCGCCCGGCTGACCCACGGCGCGCGCCAAGCCGAAGTCCAGCACCTTCACGAAGTCGAGCGCCTCGGCGATGCGGCACAGGAATACGTTGCCGGGCTTGATGTCCTGGTGCACCAGCCCACCTTCGTGGGCCTCGGCGAGCGAGTCGCAGACCTGGGCCAGGATCGCGGCCACGCGCGCCGGTGCCTGCGGCCCGTCGTAGGCCACCAGGCTGGCGAGGTCGAGCCCGTCCAGGAGCTCCATCACCAGGAAGTAGCGTCCGTCCTCGGACACTCCGAAGTCGTGCACGCTCACGGTGTGCAGGCTGTGCAGGCTGGCCAGCCGCTGGGCCTCGTCGAAGAAGCGCTGCCGGCGCTCCTCCATGCGCGCCTCCAGCTCACCGGTCGCGTCGCTTCCGCGCGAGAGGTCGCGCCACTTGATGAGCTTGAGGGCGGCGTCGCGCGCCAGCAGCGTGTGCCGCGCCCGGTAGACTTCGCCCATGGCGCCCGCGCCCAAGAGGCTCACCAGCTCGTAGCGTCCCAGCTGGCGCACCTGCTCTCGCGCGCGCTGCGCCGCCGCCTCGGCCAGGCGCCGCTTGCGCCGGTGGTGGGCGAGGCTGGCCGAGATGGCAAAGGCCAGCAGCAGCCCCAGCAGCGTGAGCGCGCCCGTGGTGAGCGCACCCCGCAGCGCCTGCTGGTGCGCCGCACGGTAGAGCTCGCGCTCGGGCACCGCGGTCAGCAGCAGGACTCGCTGGCCAGACAGGTTGGCCACCACACGCGCGTCATAGCGATAGGCCTCGCCGGCCACGGTCATGGCCGCCGCCACGCGCTCGTCGCCGGCACCGAACAAGCTGCGCATGGCCACCACGACGGGGTCCGTGATCGCCGCGAGCGTCGGCACGGGCCGCTCGCTCGGGTCGAGGTCAGCGGCCAGCTCGTCGAGCGCCACGCCGTGCGCTGCCAGCACCACGCCGCCCGAGGTCACCACCAGCGTGCGCTTGTCCGCGTAGACCGGGGCGCCCAGCAGCTGGGTCAGCTCTTCGGCGTCGAAGTCCACGGTGAGCACCGCGATCAGGGGCGCACCCGGCGCGTCGCTCTGGTACACCGGCTCCACGCGCGTCACGCCCGTGCGCCAGTCGGGCAAGAAGGTGTAGGGCTCGGTCCACACACGCGCGCGCTCCCGCACAGCCAGCTCGTAGAATGGCCGGCGACGCGGGTCATAGGCCGACAGCGCACGCGAGCGCTCTCGCACCCGGCCACGCTCGTCGAGGGCCAGCCGGCGCTCCACCCCCGTGGCGGCGCGCTCGGCGTCCGTGGCGTTGGGGTCGTCCCACGTCTCCACCGTGGTCGCCTGCGCCTCGAAGCGACCGTCTTCCCCGCGGGACACCCCCACGAAGGTGCCGTCCGGATAGCTGACGCTGACCCACGTGACCCCCGTGCGTCCCGCCGCGAGCGCATGCAGGCGCGGCACCAGGCCGTCCACGCGGTCATCGCCGGGCTGGCCACGCACGAACGCGGCCAGGTGGTCCAGCAGGGGGTCGGCCACGCCGAAGGCCTGCTCGAGCGTGCCCTCGAGGTGCGCGCGCCGCCCGTCGAGCCACGCGTCGGCCCGCTCGTGGCCCGCCTGCTTCAGCGTCAGGTACGACGACGCGGTGGCCAGCAGGCCCACGGTGGCCACCAACGTCACCACGCACGCAGCGAGGATGATGGGCGCCCCCAGCGTGGTCCCCACGCGCGCCATCACGCGTGTCCTCGACACGTCACCGCTCACGCTCACGCTGGGCTTGTTGTTCACCCCATGGGATGGCACCGCCCGCTAGCGTATCGTGTTTCGCGCGACCGCGGCGTCTCTCCTACACTCCGCCGCATGACCTTCGCGCTGCACCCCACCCTGGCCGCCGACAGCGTGCCTGTGACCTCGCTCGGGCTGTCGGACGTGCGGCTCATCCGTGACGCACGCTACCCCTGGACCATCCTGGTGCCGCGCGTGGCGGAGGTGCGCGACGTCTACCAGCTGAGCGAGGCGCAGCAGCAGACGCTCACACGCGAGTCCGCGCTGCTGAGCCGGGCGCTGGTGGCGCTGTTCGCGCCCTTCAAGCTGAACGTGGCCGCGCTCGGGAACATGGTGCCGCAGCTGCACCTGCACCACATCGCGCGCAGCCCGGGCGACGCTGCCTGGCCGCGCCCGGTGTGGGGGGTGGGCGACGCCGAGCCCTACACCGACAACGCTCTGACCGAGCGGGTCCATGAGCTGCAAACCGCGCTGGCCCGCACAGCCTGACCGTCAGCGCGTGAAGTTGCTGACCGCTTGATACTCGGCGTGCCGCGCGCCGAGCCGACCGTGCACCCACGCCTTCGACTTCTGCCGCGCGCGGCGGTCCACCCACTCGTCCACCTGCGGCACGTGACGCCGCAGCGTCTCGAGCGCGTAGCGCGGCAGGAACTGCGCGGGCGGATGCAGCGCCCAGAGCCCGGGGCCCGGCAGCTTGTAGGCGAAGTGCGACTGCGGCGGCAGGAACCACGCCGCGTAACCGCGCTCGAGGCCGTGCTCCAGCTTCTTGATCAGCACGTCGCGCTGGCTGTCCGTGGGCGTGGGGCGGAACGACTCGAGGTAGGACACGGCCAGCTTCCGGCCATCCTCGCCCGAGCGCCGCACGCCCTTGATCTCGCTGGCGTAGAGCAAGCCGATGCCCTCCTCGGGCGTGGCCGGGTACCAGCGCGGCTGCACGCCCAAGAGGTGCCCCACGTAGCGCCAGAAGTGCAGCAAGGCCACGATCTCCTCGCGCGGCACGCGGAAGCCCAGCAGCCGCATGCCATAGCCCGGCGCCACGCTGCCGCCCATGAGCGTGAGCATCGCGTCACCCTGCGAGATGGGCACGCCCCAGGCCTCGAGGTCCCACTCGGGGTGCGCCATCAAGCGACGCCGCACGAAGACGTGCATCAGGCGCACGCGCAGCGCGGTCTCGATGCCCTTGCCGCCCTTACGCAGCCCGCCGGGCTCCGACACATCGATCCAGAACGCCGCCGTCTCGAGGAAGCGCCGGTTGGCGGACTCCCCGTTGTAGGCCCCCGTGAACGACAGGGGCTTCGCCACCGAGTTCTCGCGGTAGCCGTGCAGCGTGATGACCCCGGCGAAGCTGTAGACATACGTGCTGAAGCGCCGGAAAACGCGCGCGCCCAGCTCCACCTGCTCCCAGTCGAGCCACTCGGGCATGACCTCGATCTCGCTGAACAGCCGGCGCAGCGAAGCGGGCGCGTTGGGCACGCTGTCCACACCATGCGCCAGCGCCTGGTCCACCATGGCGCGCCCCGCCACCTGGCCCTGCGTCAGGTACACCTCGTCGATGAACGCCTCCGCCACCGGGTCGGCGTCGTAGTAGGCCTCGGCATACTTCCGCACCGCCTCGTCCGGCAGTCGCGGCTCCACGCCGAAAACGGCACGCAGCAGCTGCCGAAGCGCCTTCGCATAAGGCGTCTCGAGCTGCTCCCAGTAGCGAAACTCGGTGGGGATCCGCGGCTTGCTCATGCCCGCAGTGTGACCGCGTTTCAGCTAGACGGCTGGTGAAAAGTGGCTGGAGACGGACAACGTGGGGTCCCGGGGGTCCGAAAATCGTCGCGTAGCCCCTGAGCCGACAGGCGAAGGTCGTACACGTAGTCGTAGTCGTGGTCGTACTCGTGCTCGTTGACGTGCTCGTGCTCGTGCTCGTACTCGTGTCTCTACAAGCACCCCACCACCTACCAAGACAGCTTCGACAGCATCGACCCGACCCGTCCGAGCGTCTCGACCCCACTGGCCGTGGTGCTCGTCCGTCCATACCCCCAGACGAACGACGTCGAGCTCTGCCGCGCACTCCATCGCCGAGCCGCCCGCGTTCGCGAAGTGTCACGGAGCATCGCTTTGCACAAGTCTGTGGCAATAGACGCGATTTCGATGCTGCAGCGGGTTGGCGAGTACGAGCACGAGCACGAGCACGAGCACGTCAACGAGCACGAGTACGGCTACGTCGACGACTACGGCGACGACTACGTGCAGCGCTTCGCGCTTCGGGTCCACGCGCTGACCGATGAGCTGTTTGGAGGCACGTGGTCGCGCAGATGCCCCCGAGCGGTCTCCGGCCCCGTCAATCGCAGGTGCCGGACATTTGGCACGCACTCCACTGCGCGCTGCAGCGCTGCGTGAAGCAGCTGAAGCTGAGGCACGGCGGGAAGGTCAGGATCTGCTGGAACGCGCAGTTGAAGAACTGGTCCGCGAAGAACAGCGCGTCGGCGCACGCCCCGTTGCCGCAGGTGTTCACGCAGCTGGCCACGTTGGTGGGCGGGAACAGGCAGTTCACGGTGCACGGCGCGATGTCCTCGCAGTCCACGGGCGCGCAGCCGCCGCAGTCGCCCGGGCAGTTGGCGCAGTTCTCGAGCGGCTGGCACACGCCGTTGCCGCACACGGAGCACGAGCCACAGTCGCGCGCGCAGCCCGCGCAGTCCTCGGTGGGGGCGCACACGCCGTCGCCGCAGCCCATGCAGCGGCCGCAGTCGCCGGGGCAGTTGGAGCACGTCTCGGGCGCCGCGCAGGTGCCGTTGCCGCAGGTGGGGCAGAAGCCGCAGTCGGGCGCGCAGGAGCCGCAGGTCTCGCCCTCGCCGGCCACGCAGAAGCCGTCGCCGCAGAAGCCGCACTCGCCGCAGTCCTCTTCGCAGTTGGAGCAGCTCTCGCCCATGGAGCAGACGTTGTCGCCGCAGGTCACGCACGCGCCGCAGTCCGCCGCGCAGGTGGTGCAGTTCTCGAGCGGGCCGCACACGCCGTTGGGGCACGTCACCGGACACATGCCGCAGTCCTGTGGGCAGGTGTTGCAGTCCTCGCTGTCATCGCAGTCCATGTCACCGCACGACGGGCACATGCCGCAGTCGGCCGGACAGCTGGTGCAGTCCTCGTTGGCGCCGCACTGGCCGTTGCCGCAGGTGGGGCACGCGCCACAGTCCGCCGGGCAGCTGGTGCACGTCTCGTCCATGCCGCAGACGCCGTTGGGGCAGGTGAGCGGGCACATGCCGCAGTCGGTGGGGCAGGTGTTGCAGTCTTCGTCCGCGCCGCACACGCCGTTACCGCAGGTGGGGCACGCGCCGCAGTCCTGCGCGCAGTTGTCGCACGTCTCGCCCGTGCCGCAGGTGCCGTTGGGGCAGGTGGGGCACACGCCGCAGTCCTGCGGGCAGCTCAGGCAGCCTTCGCCCGCGCCACACTCGCCGTTGCCGCACGTGGGGCACGCGCCACAGTCCTGCGGGCAGCCCGCGCAGGTCTCGGCCATGGAGCAGGTGTTGTCGCCGCACAGCTCGCACGGGCCGCAGTCGGCCTGGCACGACGCGCAGTTCTCGGTGGGGCCGCAGACGTTGTCGCCGCACGGCGGGCACACGCCGCAGTCGCCGGGGCAGGTCTGGCAGCTCTCGTCCGCGGCGCACACGTTGTCGCCGCAGGGCGGGCAGGCGCCGCAGTCGCCGGGGCAGGTGAGGCAGCTCTCATCGGCGCGGCAGACGTTGTCGCCGCAGGTGGGGCAGGTGCCGCAGTCGCCTGGGCACGTGGAGCAGTCTTCGCCGGCCTCGCACACGTCGTTGCCGCAGCTCAGGCACTCGCCGCAGTCCACCTGACAGTTTTCGCAGTTCTCGGCGGGGCCGCAGGTGCTGTCTCCGCAGTCCGGGCACAGCCCGCAGTCGTCCGGGCAGGTCACGCACGACTCGGTGCTGTCGCAGAAGTTGTTGCCGCAGCCCATGCAGGCGCCGCAGTCCACCGCGCAGGTGTCGCAGTTCTCGCCGAAGCCGCAGACCATGTCGCCGCAGAAGGGCTCCGGCAGGTCGGGGATGTCCAGGTCCAGGCCCACGTCGGGCACGCCACCGTCTGCCGTGGGGTCGGGCACGCCCAAGACCGAGCGGCCGCAGCCGGAGAGGGTCAGCGCGAAGAGCGCGAGCAGGGCGAGGATAAGCGGTAGGAAGCGACGCATCGAGACTCCACGGAAGCGGTCCGAGATCAGCGTAGACGATCTCGGAGCGGCTGGCACGAAAGCGCCCAGATCACGAAGCAGTGGCCCTTTTTCGACTTTCCAGGGGTTCCAGTGTCACGGTCGGCGCGTGCCGCGCCCACTCCCCGTGATGCCTCGCGTCCTCTCTCGTGCGGCCTTCGCGCTGCTGCTGGTCGCCTGCGCGACGCGCTCCGTGCCCACGCACACCCCCCGTCGCTCGGCCGCATCCAAGGCGGCTCCCGAGGCGTCGGCGGCGGTGCTGACCACGTCGCTCACGGGCGATCCACCGCTGCCGGGTGAACCCAGCGCCGGCTGGGTGGGGCTCGATGCGGGGAACGGCGCTGCGGCCCAGTCGGTCGACCCGCACCAGGGACACCGTGGACACAGAGGCACACCATGAGCGGCTGGCAGTCCTCGGCGCGGCTCAGCGGGCTGGTGTCGGTGGTCCTCGGCGCGGCCAGCCTGACGGCCTGCGCGGGCCCGTCCATCCACAGCGACGTGACCCGCGTGCAAGACCTCAGCCGGGTGGAGCACCTGACCCAGCTGGTCGAGCTCGAGGTGGACCCCGTGGCGGCCGAAGACGCCCAGCGCCTGCTGGCCGGCACGCTGGACGCCGACACCGCCGTGCGTGTGGCATTGCTGAACAACCGCGAGCTGCGCGCCACGCTGCGCGAGCTGGGGGTGGCCCGCGGGCACCTGATGCAGGCGGGCGTGCTGCCCAACCCGGTGGTGGAGTTGGAGATCCTCCCGGAGCGCAACTCGCAGCTGGAGCTGCGCGTGGAGTGGGACATCACCAGTGTGGTGCTCGCGCCGCGGCGTGCGCGTGCGGCCGAGCCCGCGCTCCTGGCCGCCCGCTACCGCGTGGCCGGCGCCGTGGTGGACTTGGGCTACCGGGTGCGCGTGGCGTTCTATGCCGTGCAAGCGGCGCAGCAGCGCCTCGGTGTCGCGCAGCGCATGCTGGACACGTTTGCGGCGGGGCGTGACGCCGCGCGGGCCATCTTCGAGGCGGGCAACAGCGCCGAGCTCGACCTGGCCAGCCAAGAGGTGGCCTACGAGCGCGCCCGCATCACGGTGGCGCAGCTCGAGCTGGACGCGGCCACCGCGCGCGAGGTGCTGCAGCGGCTGCTGGGCGCGCACGGCGAGGACACGGCCTGGACCGTGACGGCGGAGCTGCCCGACGTGCCCGCGAGCGTAACGCTGCCCGACGCGCTCGAGACCCAGGCGCTGCAGGCCAGCCTCGAGCTGCACGAGACGCGACAGCGCCTCGAAGGGCTGGCGCGGCGCACGGGCGTGGCACGCGTGGCGGGCTGGCTGCCCGATGTGGCGGTGGACGTGCACGCGCTGCACGGCAACCCCGAGGACGGTGCAGCGGGCGGCTCGCGTGGCTGGCGCTTCGGCGGCGGCGTGAGCGTGGGGGTGCCCGTCTTCGACCAGCAGCGCGGCACCACGCGCGCGCTCGAGGCCGAGTTCGATGCGCTCATGGAGCGCTACTACGGCATGGCGGTGGACCTGCGCTCGGCGGCACGCGACGCCCGCAACCGGGTGGTCTCGGCGCACGCCCGGGCGCGGCAGTACCAGGCGGTCATCGTCCCGGCGCAGGCGCGCGTCTCGGCGCAGACGCTGCTGCAGTACAACGCCATGCAGGTGGGCATCTTCCAGCTGCTGCAGGCCCGCCGCGAAGAGCTGGACGCACAGTTGGCGCTGGTGGACACGCGCCGTGAGTACTGGAGCGCCACCGCCGAGCTCTCGGCCCTCTTGGCGGGCCAGCGCGTGCGGCCGGCCGAGGGCAGTACGTCGGGCAGCGGCATGAGCACGTCCGCAGCGACGGGAGGGCACTGAGCATGGACCGACGAGACTTCATTCGTTACGGCGGCCTCGCGGCGGGGGCCGTGATCGCGGCGCGCGTGAGCCCGGCCGAGGCCCAACAGGCTCAGGAAGCGGCAGCGGCGGCGGCAGCTGCACCGGCCACGCCCGGCGCGCGCCAGCCCATCGTGGCGCCCGGCGGTCAGCCCGCGGTGGTCACGCCCAACGGGTCCACGCTGCCGCTGCGCACCGTGAACGGCGTGAAGGTGGGCCACCTGATCGCCGAGCCGGTGGACCACGAGTTCGCGCCCGGGCTGCGCGCCGAGTGCTGGGGCTACAACGGCAGCACGCCGGGGCCCACCATCGAGGCCGTGGAGGGCGACACGCTGCGCCTCTACGTGAGCAACCGCCTGCCGGAGCCCACCACCGTGCACTGGCACGGCATCATCTTGCCCAACGGCATGGACGGCGTGGCGGGGCTCACGCAGCGCCCCATCCCGCGCGGCGAGACCTACGTGTACGAGTTCACCGTGCGCCACCCGGGCACGTACATGTACCACCCGCACTACGACGAGATGACGCAGATCGCGCTCGGCATGACGGGCATGTTCATCGTGCACCCGCGCCGGCCGCGTGGGCCGCGCGTGGACCGCGACTTCGTGATGATGACGCACGAGTTCCGGCTGAACGTGGGCGCGCGCCGGCCGGACCCGAACGAGATGAAGGACTTCAACGTGCTGACCTTCAACAGCAAGGTGTTCCCGGGCACCGCGCCGCTGGTGGTGGGGCGCGGCGAGCGGGTGCGCATCCGCCTCGGCAACCTGAGCCCCATGGACCACCACCCGATCCACCTGCACGGGCTGTTCTTCCACGTCACCGCCACCGACGGCGGGTACATCAACGAGTCGGCGCAGCGGCCGGACACCACCGTGCTGGTGCCGGTGGGCAGCACGCGCGTGATCGAGTTCGTGCCCGAGGAGCTGGGCGACTGGGCCATGCACTGCCACATGACCCACCACGTCATGACGCAGATGGGCCACGGCAACCCGCCCATGGTGGGCGCCGACTCGCGCAACCTCGACCGGCGCATGGCCCGCGTGATGCCCGAGTACATGACCATGGGCCAAGACGGCATGGGCGGCATGGGCGAGATGGACATGCCCATCCCGCCGAACAGCCTTCCCATGCGCGGCATGCACGGCCCCTTCAGCTACATCGACATGGGCGGCATGTTCACGGTGCTCAAGGTGCGCGAGCAGCCCGATGCAACGGACCCGGCCAGCTGGTACCAACACCCGCCCGGCACGGTGGCGGGGCCGGCCGACGCGGCGCGCATGCAGGCGGACGGGGTGCGCGCGCCGAGGCCACCACGTGGGGCCGAGCCTGCGGCGGACGAGTAGTGCTCAGAAGCGCAGGGTGCCGGCCAGCCCGTAGCGGCCGCCCACAGGATCCACGGCTGGGCTGAGGGAGAGCTGGCGTGCGTAGGCTGCGCGGCGACGGGCGCGCTTGCCAGCCTGGATGGGCAGCACCACCACCAGCCCGAAGAACGCGAGCGGTGCGCCGATGCTCAGCAGGACGAACCCGCTTCGCCTCTGCGTGTCGCAGCGATCTTCAGCGGCCGAGCCAGTGCCGCTGCAGTCGTTGTGGGTCAGGACCCACAGACCTCCGCCGAGGAGGGACGCCCCGAGAATCATCATGACCGCCGGCGCGGCCAGACTGGGCAGCCGAAGCGTCAACCGGAAGCGCTGCTGCGCCGGGTCGGGAGGGGCCCACGCCTGGGGGGCGCCGGGACCCGCGGCCACCACGTAGTACGGCGCGGGCTGCGGGGGCGGCGCGAGCGGCTCGGGCTGCGCATACGGGGCCCCGGGGGGCGGGGGAGGCGGAGGCGTGCTCCCCGTAGAAGCCTGCGCGGTGGTCGGCGTGACGTGCAGCTCGGCGATCTGCTCGTTCGTGACCGTCACCACTTCACCCGACGCGGTGCGCAACACCACACGCCGGCCGGGCTCGTAGATCTCGATGGTCCCGCTGACCACACCGCCGTCCCGGAGCCGAACCGTCCCCTCGTCCGCGCTGGCGGTGCCAGGACCGATGACGAGCGCCAACAGCCCCAGCGCGAGCGGCAGCAGCCTTCCCAGTCTCTGCCTTGCAGCCATCACGCCCTCAGGCTGACACAGCAGGGCGCGAATTCACAACCGCTCACCAGCGCAGCACGAGCCCGAAGAGCCTGGGACCCCCGCCGCCTCTCCGCGTGGGGTGTCGACGCGTGCCGCCGGTCAGCGGCGCCGGGCTGCCCAGGGTGCTCAGCCCTTCTTCGCCGCGGCCTCGTAGATGTCCATGATGGACGAGAGCAGCTTCTTGCCCTCTTCGGGGCTGCGCTGGAACGCGTTGCGACCCACGATGGAGCCGTAGCCACCGCCGTCGGCGATGCCGCGGATCTCTTCGAGCACGGCGTCGGTGCCCTTGGCCGCGCCACCCGAGAAGATGACGATGCGGCGGTTGCCGAAGGCGGCCTGCACGATGTGCGCGATGCGCTCGGCCAGCGTGCCGATGGGGATGCCCTCGTAGTTCTTCTTGGCGGCGCTCTGGTGCACCAACGCGGTGGGCGGCTTCACCTTGATGACGTGCGCGCCCAGCTGGGCGGCGATCTGCGCGGCGTAGGCCACCACGTCCACGGCGGTCTCGGCCTCGGCGGTGAGGTTGGCGCCGCGCGGGTAGCTCCACAGCACGGTGGGCAGGCCGGCGGCGCGCGCCTCACGGATGAGGTCGCGCAGGTCGCGGTACTGCTCGTTGCGCAGGCTGCTGCCCGGGTAGATGGTGTAGCCGATGGCGGAACAGCCGAGGCGAATGGCGTCCTCCACGGACGACGTGAGCGCCGAGCAGGGCGCGGGCGGCTCGCCCAGGCCGTCGCTGTTGTTCACCTTGAGGATGAGCGGCAAGCGCCCGGCGTACTCGGCAGCCACGGCCTCGATGAAGCCCAGCGGCGCGGCGTAGGCGTTGCAGCCCGACTCCAGCGCCAAGCGCGGGTGGTACTTGGGGTCGTAGCCCACGGGATTGGGCGCGAAGCTGCGCGCGGGGCCGTGCTCGAACCCCTGGTCCACCGGCAGGATGACGAGCTTGCCGGTCCCACCGAGGCGGCCGTGGTTGAGGATGCGGCGCAGGTTCCCGAGCACCCCGGGGGTCTCGCCGGCGTAGTTGGCGAGGATGCTTTCAACGGCTTCGGACATCTGTCTCTCCAGGCAAAATCGGATCGCGGGTTCAGCTGGCGGAGGAGGAGGGATTCGAACCCCCGGAACTTTCGTTCAGCGGTTTTCAAGACCGCCGCCTTAGGCCGCTCGGCCACTCCTCCTGGGCCCCGAGAGGCTCAGTGGGAGGGCTCCTAGCACACCTTTGTCGGGGTGGACCAGCCCCCGTCACGGTGGGACAGCGGCGCCGCGGGGCAGGTGCGGTGCAGCTCAGCGCGGTGGCTGGAGCGATGTGGTCGCGGCGCCGCGTGTGCGGGAGCGCAGATCCCGCAGCTCCACATAGGTGCGGTCCACGGCATCGACCCCCAGGTCGCGGAACACGGCGAGCGGACTGCGCGCCGCAGCAGGAAGGCGCAGGGCCTCGCCCGGGTCGGGGGTCGCCGCCGCGCGTGCGGAGCGCGACGGAGGCGCGCGAAGCACGAAGCGCTCCACCATGAGCGCCAGGAGCGCCGCGCACGCCAGCAGGGGCAGGAGCCCGGGCTCGCGACCGACGCTCCCTGCAGGGCTGGCCAGCTCGGCCAGCAGGAGCGGGACCCCGGCGCCGAGCCCCACCGAGAGCGCCAAGCGCGCCGGGTAGCGCAGCGCCGGACGCAGGCCGCCACCGCGGAACATGGCCATGCGGGCCCGCTCGTGTTCGTCGCGGCGCTCGGCCTCGGCCACTCGTTTCGCCAGCGGCGGGGGCGGCTCGCTGATGCGCCCCAGCATGGTCGCTGCGCCGCGGGCGTCGTGGTTGTCCAGCTCGTACTCCACCATGGACAGGGTGGCGGCGCGCAGGCCGCGCTGCGCCGCGCCGTTCTCGGGCCACTCCTTGAGAGCCTCCCGAAACGCGAAGCGGCACTCGGCGTGCAGCCGGTGCAGGCGCAGGTGCCGCTCGGGGTCGCGCTGGCCCGGCTCGGCTTGCGCCAACTCACCGTACAGCTGCTCCAGGCGGCGGGACGCGCGGCGCGCGAGACGACGCGACCCGCGGTGACGCACGAAGCCCTCGAGCGCGAGCTTGAAGTCGAGCGCGCTCGCGTGCCGGTCATGCGGGTGCAGCGCCATGGCCTGTGTGCAGATGCGCGTCAGCTCCTGGGGGGCGTCGTCCGGGATGGGCGGCGGGGAGGCGAGCACGCTGGCCAGGATCTCGGCGAAGGAGTTGCCCGGGTGCGGACGCGCGCTGAGCATGATCTCGTAGAGCATCGCCCCCAGCAGGTACACGTCGGTGCGCGGGCTGAGCTGGTCACCCGGTCGGCCCAGCATCTCTGGGGCCATGTAGCAGGGGGTGCCGGCCAGCTCGCTCGCCTTGTTCGCCAGCGGCAGCCGCGAGGCGAGCTCCTCACGCAGCGTGACCGCGATGCCCCAGTCCACCACGTAGACCTGACCGTGCTCGCCCACCATCACGTTCTCGGGCTTGAGGTCGCGGTGCACGATGCCGCGCGCGTGAGCGAATTGCACCGCATCACACACCTGCATGAGCACGCGCAGGTTCCACTCCAGCAGGTCCGCTGCCCCCCAGCGCCGTCGGACCGTTTCGGGGTCGTCCATCAGCTCACCCCAGGCAACGCCGTGGATGCGCTTCAGCAGGATCAAGGGCGAGCCCTGCGCGTCCACCGTGATGTCGTACACCGGGATCACGTTGGGGTGCTCGAGGTAACCCGTGACCCACGCCTCCTGCAGCAGCTTGAGCGTGCTGTAGTCGTTGCGGGCCTCCGGCTTCAGGCGCTTCACGGCCACGTCGCGCTCCATGGACACCTGCTCGGCCAGCAGCACCTCGCCCATACCGCCCTCCCCCAGCCGACCACGCAGGCGCACGCCTCCACCAGCCGGCCCCTGGCAGAGCGAGCGCAGGGTGTGGAGTCGCTGGGCCACGCTCTCGGCGGGCTCGCGTGGAGTGATGGTCGCCGTGGGCGGGTGGGCGATGGCGTCCAGGGTGTCGGCACACGAGCGCAGCGCGGGGTCGATGAGAGGGGGGGTCATCAAGATCGACTTTGGCTCCACGCCCCGCGCCGCGCGGTGACGATTCGGCACCAGCCCGCTGTGGAATGAGGCGGGCGCGGGGCGCGCACGCGGCAGAGCACACGTCGCAGCATCGGCACCCAAGTGTTGCTTCGAATGGCCATGCCGTGCGGCTAACTGGTCCGGCATGAACCCCGAGTGGGCCAACGTCCCCCGCGTGACCCTCGGCCGCTATCGCCTGCTCTCGGTGATCGGGCGCGGCGGCATGGCCGACGTGTACCTCGCAGCGGCGCTGGGACATGCCGGCTTCCAAAAAGAGGCCGTGGTCAAGGTGCTGAAGCCGGAGCTCACCGCCTCTCGCGACTTCGTGACCATGTTCACCGACGAGGCGCGGTTGGCGGCCCAGCTGCACCACCCCAACATCGTGCAGACCTACGACGTGGGCGTGGAGCAGGGCGTGTACTTCCTGGCCATGGAGTACCTCGACGGCCAGTCGCTCGACCGGCTGCTGGCCTGCCTGAAGCGCGACGGCGAGGTGCTGCCCGACGCGCTCGCCGTCTTCATCGCACGCGAGGCGCTGGCCGGGCTCGAGTACGCCCACCGGCTGACCGACATCCACGACGTCCCGCTCGAGATCGTGCATCGCGACATCTCGCCGCAGAACACCTTCGTCACGTACCGGGGCGAGGTGAAGATCGTGGACTTCGGCGTGGCCAAGTCCGCCGGGCAGGTGGCCCTCACGCAGGCGGGCACGTTCAAGGGCAAGGTCGGGTACATGTCGCCCGAGCACGCGGCGGGGGACTCCATCGACGGGCGCGCCGACCTCTTCGCGCTGGGCGTGCTGCTGTGGGAGATGCTGGCTGGGCGTCGCATGTGGCGCGACCTGCCGCCGGCCACCATCGCGGCGCGGCTGATCGCGGGCAACGTGCCCGGCCCCGATCAGCTGGAGCGTGAGGTGCACCCCGCGCTGCGGCAGGCCCTGCGGCGCGCGCTGGCGCCCGACGTGAGCGACCGCTACTCGAGCGCGGCGGCGTTCAAGGCCGACCTCGACGAGTACCTGAACGCGCTGGCCGGCCCCACGCCGCAGGAGGAGCTGGGCCAGCTGGTGCACCGGCACTTTCAGGAGGAGCGCCGCACCCTGCGCGCCGAGGTGCGTGCGCAGCTGAAGTCGCTGGGTGGCGCGGTGGGCGATTGGTCCGGCTCGCTCTCGTCGAGCGAGGGCTCGGTCCCGAAGGGCCTGCTGTCGAGCTCGGATCAGGAGGCTACGCGTGTCTCGGCGCTGCCCACGCGTCCTGCCGGCACCATCACGCCGGCTTGTTCAAAGCGCAGGGCGCGCCTGGCGGCCGGGCTCGTGGCGGGCCTGGCGGTGACGGGGGCGCTGGGCTGGACGGTGGTGCGCTCGCTCCACTCGACAGAGTCCGCTCCCGTCCCACGCGCATCGCAGGGCCTGGCAGCCAGCGGGGCAGCCACTGGAGTGGTCGATGGCTCTGGGCCCGGCGCCACGTTCGGCCCGCTGAGCGGCGAGGCACCGGGGGGCTGCGGCGGCGCCGATGCCCCCATCGTGGAGCTAACGGGCGACATCGACGACGACGCGTCGCTGCCGTGCGACCGTCGCTACCGGCTGCGCTTCAACGTGGTGGTGCGCCCGGGCGCCACGCTGACCATCGCCCCCGGGACCACGTTGGTGGGGGACCACGAGACCAAGGGCACGCTCGTGATCATGCCCGGGGCGCGCTTGATCGCGGACGGCACGCGCGACCTGCCCATCGTGTTCACCAGCGAGCGGGAGCCGTCCGAGCGGCGCGCCGGAGACTGGGGCGGCGTGGTGCTCATGGGGCGCGCGCCCACCAACCTGCGCGGCGCCGAGGGGCAGAGCGTGCGCGGTCGCGTCGAGGGCCTGCTGCGCGATGGCGAGTACGGCGGCGACGACCCGACGGACAGCAGCGGCGTGCTGCGCTTCGTGCGCATCGAGTACCCCGGCATCGCCATCGCGCCCAACAACGAGCTGAACGGGCTGACGCTGGCGGGGGTGGGGCGCGGCACGGTCATCGAGCACGTGTACGTGCGCAACACGGTGGACGACTGCTTCGAGTTCTTCGGAGGCACGGTGGACGCACGCTATTTGGTGTGCGAGTCGCCCGGCGACGACGGCGTGGATTGGGACTTCGGCTACACGGGGCGCATCCAGTTCGTGGTGGTCATGGACGACCCGCTCGGCTCCGGCGGGACCAGCGCGCTCGAGGGAGACAACGATCCCAACGGGTCGCTGTACGAGCCGCGGAGCGCGCCGACCATCTTCAACGCGACCCTCTGCGGGAGCGGTGGTCACGGGGAGCGCGTGACGCGCGGGATGCACTTGCGGCGCGCCACCCGGCTGACACTGGGCAACAGCCTGGTCACGGGCTTCCACGTGGGCCGCGAGGATCTGGGTGAGAGCGTGGAGGCGCGGCTGCTCGGCACGGCGTTCTTCGGACAGCGCCAAGCGGACTACACGGCCTCGGAGGCCCCAGCCACATCGCTCGAGGTGGGGGTGGTCGCGTGTCGCAGCGGCTTGGCCGCCGTGCGCCCGCGCGAGGCGCTGATCGGTGGCGCCGTCACGCCGCCGCGCGATGCGTTCTTCGACGCCGAGGCCCGCTACCTGGGCGCGTTCCGCGATGCTAGCGATGGCTGGGCCACGGGTGCGTGGGCCACCGCACGCTAGCGGTTGGCTCACCAGGCCCTGTATAACCAACGTGTGACACAAACCTCGATCCACCTCCCCACCACGCTCACCCTCGACCAGTACCGCACCGTGGCCGAGTGTGTGGTGCGCGTGCTGCGGGACTCGAACCGCACCGAAGACATCATCACCGCCGAGGAGCTCACCGCCCAGGCGCAGCTGGTGTATCTGCAGACCAGCGGGGTGATGCAGACGGGCGATGGCCCCGACCTGATGCGCGAGCGCCCCGACTTCGTGAACGTGGACATGGACGCGCTGCGTGCCCTGCCGCCCGAGACGCTGGGCGGTGCGCTGGCGCGCTTCTTCGACGCGAACGGGCTCGACACCAAGCTCTATGGCGTGCCCACGCTCTACACGAGCGACCCGGAGCGCGCGTACCTGATGCGGCGCATTCGGCAGTGCCACGACCTCTGGCACGTGCTCACGGGCTTCACCATCGCAGGGCACGACGAAATCCTGCTGCACGCCTTCCAGCTCGCCCAGACGGGCATGCCCAGCTCGGTGGCGCTGATGGCGCTCGGGTCGCTGAAGCACATGCTGCTGGAGGCGCGCTTCGGCGCGCTGCGCACGGGGCTGCTGGCCGCCTACCGCCGGGGCCGCGCCGCCGAGCCGCTGCTGCCGGTGTACTGGGAGCGCTACTTCGAGGAGCCGCTCGACAGCGTGCGCGCGCGCTACGGCATCCGCGCGTGGAGCCGCGCCGATCACGAGGCCACGCGGCCGTTTCGCCTGGTAGGCCCGGTGGCGGCCTAGGGGTGCGTGGGTGGGGGTGCGCCTTGGCAGCGGGGCTGCTGGCTGCGGGGCTGGGCTGCGCCACGCCCGAGCCGCTGCTGGCTGCCGCCACCGTGACGCCCGGTGAGCGCTGGGCGGGGGATGCGCAGCGCGCCTACCGCGTGCACTCCACCAACGGCGGGCGCTTCGTGGAGCTGCAGCCCACTGCGGGTGCTGTGGAAGCCACTGGCCTCGAGTCGCGGGTGAGCTCCGGCGACCCGCGCGTGTTCTTCGTGGTCCACCCGCAGGCCACCGTGGATGCCCGCTCGCCGCAGGTGTTCACGCTGCTGAACCGCGCCGGCGAGGCCTGCGTGGTGGAGGTGGTGCGCGCCGTGGTGCTCGAGCGGCGTCTCCATGAACCTCCCGAGCAAGCCCCCGACCCCGTCACGCCTGCCCCCGCGGCGCTGGCGCTCGAGGTGGACCCCGCCGGCTGCGGGTCGGCCGAGGTGGCGCTTCCGGGAGCCCACCCGAGGGCCCGCCTCGAGCCCGTGCCGCTGCGGCGCGGATCGCGCGAGGTGCTCGAAGGGGTGACGCCCGAGACGATGCTGCGGGCCACCCTGACCTTCGCGCCCAGCCCGGGTGGCGGCTGCCCAGGGCTGCCCGCCACCCTGCGCTTCGACTGGGACGACGTGCGCCACGTGAGCCTGCGCGTGGAGCAGCACGTGATCGAGCTGTTCCTGCTGCACACCGGCGTGGAGTCCCTGGTGTGGGTGGGCCACGTGGGCGAGACCGCGGTCTACAGCCTGAGCGAGGGCACCCGCGTGGAGACCATCGCCGAGACGCGCGACGTGGGGCTGGGGGCCGGCTGCACCGCCGGACGGTGACCCGCAACACCATCCCGTATACGGCGCGAATACGGAATCGGGTGGGAGGCGCATCGGCAAGAGTGGGCACGGCGGTGATCTCGCGTAACCCTGGAAGGGCTTATGCTTATCCGGTCCCACTCCTCCCCCTCCGTGCCCGCCCAGCTGCTCCTCTTCGCATGGCTGGGCGGGTGCGGGGGAAGCTCCTCGCCGGGCACGGGTGACCAAGGCCAGGGCCTGCCGGACGCCGGCCCGCACGAGCAGCGCTGGGAGCACTGCCCGCCGGCCAGCAGCTTCGTGGGCGAGTCGTCTTGGCCCATGACGGTCACGGCCACGAACGAAGCCATCTACTGCACGCGCGTGAGCGAGGGGCGGACGCTGCAAGAGGAGCTGGCTGCGAAGCGCCAGCTGCGCGTGGTGCCCGGCACCTACCGCCTCCCGGGCGCAGGCGACACGCACGCCTTTCGCCTGCCGCTGTGCGTGGCCCTCGCGAACGGCCCGGGGCCCACGTCCACCGGCGCGGCGGGAACGCTCACGCACACCTCGAGCGTCTACGAGGGAGACACGTACCACCAGCTGCACTTCCAGCAGGCACTCACCAGCGGTAGCGCCTCGGGAGACTTCTCGCCGGTGCAGGTGGGCAGTGTGTTCCCGAGCCCCGTGCTGGACGGCAGCCCGGTCGATCCGTTCGGTGGCAACGGCTTCACGTTCTTCTTCGAGCTGTGCGCGAGCGGCGACTGCACGCAGGGTGGCGCGCTCTACTTCGACTCCTGCACGCACGCGAACTCCACCCTCCACCAGCACCACGTCACGCTCGAGGGCAGCGCCGAGGTGCACTTCGAGCTGCGCATCGGGCAGAGCCCCGCCAGCACCGAGCCGGCCGCCTTCGTGCGCGCCCACGGCGAGTTCGAGGGTGTGACCTTCGACCAGCGCGACTATTTCAAGTTGGTCTACAACCCGTCGCACCACCACTTCGAGCGGCAGTTCGCCGTGCTGTTCGACGCGCCCATCGACGGCGTGTGCGGCATCGAAGTGGAGGGCCTCGAGCCCTGGGACGACTACACGCCGGACACCGCGTATGCGGTGGACTGCGCGCTCGAGCGCCTGCGTGAGCTGGACGTGGTGGCGCACACCTGGGAGCGAGAAGAATGACGCTGCCCCGCGCGCTGCTCGGTCTGACACTGCTGCTGGCACACGCGGGCTGCAGCGAAGCGCACAGCACCGGAGACGCCGGAAACGGCGACGCTGGCGAGCTGACGCTGGACTCGTGCTTCGCGGGCATCGCCCCCACCGGCGACGCCCCGTGGGTGGGCACGCAGAGCTTCGAGAACGACGATGGCAGCGTCCGCGTGCGCCTGGCCCGTCAGCCGGGGGACCGTCCGTCCGTCGGCGAGACCTATGCCTACGACATGGTGCGCTTCGGCATCGAGCGTGATGGCGTGGTGGAGTGCATCACCGACCAGGACGCGCTGGCGTACGACTTCGGGCACCACAACTGGAACGACACGGCCACGGCCGAGGGCAACGGGACCTACGTGGTGACCATGCGCTTCGACGTGGCGGCCGAGCCAGCGGTGTGGGTGGACGCCCTGCAGATCAACGAAGCCGCCCCCATGACCCTGCACGCCACGGCGTGTGACGCGACCCCCTTGGATCTCAACCACTGCTTGCTGCGAAACATGTTCCCGTGACCCACGAACACCCTGCCCCTCGACGTGCCGCGCTCGTCGCTCCCGCGCTCCTCGCCCCTGCGTTGCTGCTGGGGCTGTGGCTCGGCGGCTGCGGCGACTCGAACGGCAGCCCAAACCCCGACGGTGGCCCCGCGCCCATGGACGGCGCCATCGAGGGCCCCGACTACCTCGAGCAGATCGACACGCGCGCCCAGTACGACAGCCTCGCGGCCGACGGGGTGGTGAAGTACCTGACCATCGTGGACGGGCGCGAGCCGCTGGTGCCGGACGCCGACTGCCTGTTCCAGAACTCGCGGCGCTTTCCGTTCCACGCCCAGTTCCTGCGGACCGTCTTCCCCGCGTTCAGCGACCTCAGCTTCGACACCTACGTGAACTTCGTGCTGCGCAACGCCACGCGGCGCGCGTGGGGTGGGGCCATCGAGCGGCGCGACCGCATCACGCACCCGCTCAGCGGCGCGCCGGGCATCTACATCTACTACGCGTATCAAGAGCGCGAGCCCGACGAGAACCTGACCGTCGCGCAGATCGTGGAGCTGGACCGCCGCCTCAAGGCCTGTGCGCCGCTCACGGCCAGCTCGCTGGTGTTCGTGCCCAGCATCCTCGAGCAGGAGAACCACATCCGCCCGCTGGTGGGCGAGCTCAACGCCGCCGGCGTGGCCGTGCGCTTCCCGGCCGACCTGGTGGAGCGCGAGTACGAGGCCTACAGCGTGGGGGAGAGCTACGGCTACCTGCACGTGGTGCCAGCCGGCACGGCGGTGCCCGAGGACTACGGCTCGCGCGACGTGCTGGTGCTCGAGGCCGCGCCGCCCGACCTGACCACGCTGGCGGGCATGATCTCCACGCTGCCGCAGAGCTCGCTGAGCCACTCCAACCTGCGCCTGCGCGAGCGCGGGCTGCCCAACGTCATGCTCACCAGCGCGTACACGGACAGCCGCGTGCAGGCGCTCGAAGACCAGCTGGTGCACGTGGTGGCCACCGAGACCGAGCTGACCCTCGAGTCGGCGACACTGGCCGAGGCGCAGGCCTACTGGGACGCGCACAGCCCCATGGTGGGCCCCGTCACGAGCGACCTCACGGTGACCGCGCTCGAGGGCATGGACACGCTCACCCACGAGGACGCCATCGCCTACGGCGCGAAGGCCGCGAATCTGGGCGAGCTGCACGCCATCCTGCCGGCGGCGAATCGTGTGGAAGGCTTCGGCATCCCGTTCAGCGCCTACCGCGACTTCATCGAGCACAACAACATCGACGCGGACATCACCGCGCTCTTGGCCGACCCGCAGGTGGACACCGACCGGGGCTACCGCGACGACGCCCTCGACAATCTGCGCGACGCCATCCGCGACGGCGCGCTGCAGCCCGGCTTCTTCGCGGCGCTCGAGGCGCGCCTGCGCGAGGTCTACGGCAACGGGGTCGAGACGCAGTTCATCCGCTTCCGCTCCAGCACCAACGCCGAGGACCTGGACGAGTTCAGCGGCGCGGGGCTGTACGACTCGAAGACGGGCTGCCTGGGCGACGACCTCGACGGCGACGCCACCGGCCCGTCGCGCTGCCTGAGCGCCGCGCACCGCGAGTGGATCGAGGCCGAGCTGGTGCGGCGCCGCGCTGAGCAGACCGCCCACCCCGAGCGCTGGTGGCTGGCGGCCATCATCGCGGACCTCGAGGACGACCTGGTGGACGAGAAGCCCATCGCCGAGGCCCTGGTGAAGGTCTGGCGCAGCCTCTGGAACCTGCGCGCCTACGACGAGCGCGAGTACTACGGCATCCCGCACACCGACGTGTACATGGGCATCGCCGTGCAGCCCACCTTCGTGCTCGAGCGCCAGGAGTCGGTGGCCATCACCAACCTGCGGCCCGACGCGGGCGACCCGGTCTACCGCGTGGTCTCGCAGCTGGGCGAGGTGGGCATCGTGCGGCCCATCGACCCGGGTGCCGTGCCCGAGACGCTCACCTTCCGGCGCAGCGGCAACAGCGCCACGAGCGTGCAGGTGGTGGTGCCGTCGTCGCTGTCGCCCGGCGCGGCCGCGCTCTACAGCCCCGCCGAGACCACCACGCTGGCCTCGCTGCTCTTCACCGTGCACGACCACTTCGCCACGAACGTGTACCCGGACATCACCGACCTGCGCCTCGACATCGAGATCGAGGTGACGTCCGACGACCGCATCGTGATCAAGCAGGCGCGCCCGTACCTGGCCGTGGAGCCGTAGCGTCTGTCCGCCACGGGATCGTCGCGTCAGAGGAACCCCCGGGCTAGGGCCCACTGCTCGAACTCCGCTCTCGCCCACGTTCTGGAGAGCAGCGTGGTCAAGGCGCCAACGGGCGAACCCTTGACCGTCGGGGGGGCATCAGCATCGGGAACGTGAAGGAGGACCTCGTCTCCCAGCGACACCGGAAGAGCAAGGTCACCCTGCACGTCGTTCGCGACGCGCCCCGCGAACTGGAGGGTCGGGTATTGAACGGGGTCGTCCCACGTGGCCACGAGCTGGTCGTAGTCGACCTTCGAGACCTCCACCCAAAGGCCGATGCACCACGCCCCGTAGCCCTCGACCGGTACGGGCAGGAGGCAGCGAACGAAGAACCGCTCGCCGTCGAGAACCGCGAAGTTTCGTCGGGTCTCCCCACGCGATTTCTCGTCTGCGCCGAGCGAGAAGATGACGTCTGGGGCCTGAAAACTCTTCTCGAGAGGCACGGAGGAGTCGCCGCACTGCACGCGATGAAGGAACCCGCGAAGGGAGCGATCCTGTTGAAACGCCTCGTCCAACACCTCGAAGGCCGTCGCCTTCCATGGGTGCTGACGCGCCTGCTCGCGGGCAAGCTTGGTCCCGACGATGTCAGCGGTGCCCCACGCCGACTCTGCGGCGTCGCCGAGCATCACCTCGTACGACTTGGTCGTCGGACGAACGCGGCAGTAGAACGCGACCCGCTCCGACGCGACGCTGCCTTCACCCCATTCGCCAAGAGACACGAGCATGGCGATCTCTTCGTGCGCGTCGTGGTTCGAGTACGCAGCGTAGTAGATGGCGAAGGCGTCACCCGCGCGGTGCACGAAACGCGTGAGCCTGACGGTCAGGCCACCGCAGCACTCGCAGCGAGACGCTGTGGGCTCGGAGAACTCGATCTCGTAGCGACTGGACATCGGCACGGTAGCCATACCATGCGACTCCACCGACCGATACGGCGCTGCTTGCCCCGGCTCACTGCCGTTTCGGGCCGCTCGGAGTGTGGCAAGCTCACGCTCCCACGCATGAAGAACGCCACCGAACCCTCCGCCCCGAGCCAACGCGCGGGCTGTCTCGAAGCCCTGACGCACCGCACCACCCCCTGGGACGTGCTGGTGGTGGGCGGCGGCATCACCGGCGCGGGTGTGGCCCGCGAGGCGGCGCGTCGAGGCCTGGCGGTGCTGCTGGTGGAGCAGCGCGACTTCGCGTGGGGCACGTCCAGCCGGTCGTCGAAGATGGTGCACGGTGGCCTGCGCTACCTGGCGCAGGGTGACTTCAAGCTCACACGGGACGCCCTGCGCGAGCGCGAGCGGCTGCTGCGCGAGGCGCCCACGCTGGTGACGCGAGCGGGCTACTTCTGGACCCATCGCAAGGGGCAGTCCCCGGGGCGCATCGCGCTCGGGCTGGCGCTCGAGCTGTACGACCGCATGGCGGGCATCCGCGACCATCACTTCGTGCCGCGGCGGGAGTACCTGGAGCGCGTCCCCGGCCTCAACTCGGAAGGGCTGCAGGGGGCGACGTACTTCACGGACTCCCTCGTGGACGACGCGCGCCTGGTGCTGCGCGTGCTGGACGAGGCCCGCGCCGACGGGGCGCTGGCCATCAACTACATGCGCGTCACGGGGCTGCTGCACGAAGGCCCGCGCGTGGCCGGGGCGCGCATCGAGGACGTGGTCAGCGGAGCCAGCTTCGAGGTGCCTGCCCGCGTGGTGATCAACGCGACCGGTGCATGGGCCGACGGTCTGCGCGGGCAGCTGGTGCCCGAGACCAAGGTGCGCCCCCTGCGCGGCAGCCACCTGGTGTTCGCGCGCGAGCGGCTGCCCTTGAACGAGGTGGTGGGCTTCCTGCACCGCAAGGACAACCGTCCCGTGTTCGTCTACCCGTGGGGCGGCGCCACGGTGGTGGGCACCACCGACCTGGACCACCGCGCCCCGCTGAGCGACGAGCCACGCATCACGGAGGAGGAGCTCGCCTACCTGCTGGGCGGTGTGCAGCGCGAGTTCCCGCAGGCCGGGCTCGGGCGCGAGGACGTGGTCTCCACGTGGGCCGGCGTGCGCCCCGTGGTGGCCTCGGGCAAGGGCATCAGCCCGTCGAAGGAGCGCCGTGACCACGTGGTGTGGGACGACCGCGGGCTCATCACCGTGACGGGCGGGAAGCTCACCACCTTCCGCTCCATCGCGCTCGACGCGCTGGCCAAGGCGGCGCCGCACGTGCCGGGCCTCGAGCGCGCGACGACCGGGCGCCCACGTTCCGGCGAGTGGAGCGCCTGCCCGCGAGCACCCTGCCGCAGCCCGTGCTGGACCGTCTGGTGGGGCGCTACGGCCCCCTCGCGGCGCGCTTCGTGGCCGAGATGCCCGCGAGCGAGCTCGTTCCCATCGGCGGGACCGACACGCTGGTGGCGGACCTGCGCTGGGCCGCGCGGCACGAAGCCGTGGTGCGCCTCGAGGACCTCCTGCTGCGCCGCACGCGCCTCGGCATCGTGCTGCCCGACGGAGGCAGCGCGCAGGTGGAGCTCATCAAGCGCACCGTGCAGGCGGAGCTGGGGCTCAGCGACGACGCGTACGCGGAGGCGTGGAGCGCGTATCTGCAGCTCGTGCGCTCGTCCTACGGGCTGCCCGGGTAGTACATCGCGTCGGAGGTCTCGGCCGGTTGCCGCCAGGGGACCGATTGACCTCGCTGCAAGGTCCTATGGGCACCCACCGCTGAAGCGGTGGGCAGCAGACCAGGTGGCTGATGAGCATAAAGTCCCCCGCCTTGCGGCGGCGGACTACGTGGCTGCCAGCAGGGTTTGCCCTACCCAGGTTACCCAAACACAGCGTCCGGCAACCCTCGGGAGAGCGCACCCCGTTGCCGATCACTTAGTCCGCCTGAAGGGCGGACCTTCGGTAGGTCCAGGCCTGGTCTGCTGCCCCCGGCTTCCAGCCGGGGGTGTCCATCGCACCTGGCAGCAAAGCAGCTCGGCCACCTGGTGAGATGTGCGAATTCTCAGGCTTCAGCCCTGGGTGCCCACAACGCACGACGGTGGGATCGCCACGGCCACCGTCAGACTACGGTGTGTCGCGCGGCTGCAGACACAGCACGCGGAGCGCCTCGTGTGTGGGGTCCGTGCCCGAGATGGACGCCATGCACGCGTCGACCTCGGCGCGACGCTGCGCCCAGGCCGCATCCTGCTGGATGTCCAGCACAGGCTCGATGCTGGCGAGGAGGACCATGGCGAGCACGGCAGCCGCCTCGGGGGACGTACCAACGCCAGCGTCGCGGCGGGCGGCCCTCCGCGTGCACACGCTGAGCGATCTCGGCGAAGCGGCCCTCGCGCGCCGCGTCGAGCGTCCATCCGAGCATCCCCGACCGGTCTCGGACGAACAGCTGCGCACGCTCCAGCTCCTCGAGCGCAGCCTGAGCCCCCTTGCTGGGCGAGCCGGAGCGCGGGGCCTGCGGGACCTCCGCGAGTTGGTCCCACGTGGTGACGCGCTCGCGCAAGAACCCCACCCGACGAATCGACCGAGCGCCGATCAGGATGCTCCCGCGCAGCCGGACCCTGGTCAGGACGACCGGCAGGAGAAGCAACACCGGGACCCAGCCCAGCAGGGTCCAGTCGCCCCGCCGTGGACCAGCGCGCGAACGAGCTGGGGGACCGCGAGGGCGAGCGGCAGCACGAGGACGTGGCCGAGCAGATAGCGAAGATCGTGGCGCCCTTGGTATGCGCGGGGCAGGAAGACGACGTGGTCGGACTCGAGATGCGCCGGAGGCTCACGGTAGGGGTTCATGGCGCCGTTTGTCGACGCTCGCGCGCCGCGTTGGCTTGGCTCGCGCGGATTCTCGTGACGCGGCGGCAGCCTGCCGTGCGGCCTATGGCCCAGCGTTCATGTCGCGCAGGTGGCGGTCCACCGCGCGGCGCATGAGTGGCGCGATCAGCCGGAGCAGCAGCCCCCCACCACGTGCGCGGGTGCAGCTCGAAGCTGCGCACGACCCGACAGCCGGTGGGCGTGGGCTCGAAGACCCAGCGCTCGATGAAGTGCGTGGCGAAGCGGCTGAGGGGCGCCGTGAACTCGCTCATGCGCATCACGATGCCGCCCCGTGTCGAGCCACGCCGTGATCTCCTCCACGTGGCTGGACCCGTCGCGGTTGGTCACGGCGATTTGCGTCCACCACGGCGTCCGTGCGCCGCCGGAAGCGCGCCTCTCGGATGCCGGGCAGGGGCCCGTAGCCGCGGAAGTCGGGCCAGTTCTCGAGCGTCAGCACGGCTTCGCCCACCTGCGCGGGGGTCAGCCGCAGCTCGCACAGGGAGCGCACATGGATGGGCGGGCGGGCCATGAGCCTGCTAGTGCGCCGAGCTGAGCAGCCGCTCCAGCTTGGCGAGGCCGCGCTCGAAGTCGGCCCCCAGCATGCTGTCCATGCCCACGATGGCGTCCATCGCGCGGCCCATGAAGCTGAGCTCGCCCTCGATGGTCCAGGTCACGCGTGTGTCTGCGCCCTGCGGCGCGAGCTCCATGTAGACCACCGCGTGGTCGTCCATGGGCGCCGTGAAGTGCAGCGCATAGTCCACGCGCGTGGGGGTGATCGCCGTGATCTCCATGCGGCCCGAGCCCACGTCCTCGCCGGCCCACGTGTACCAGGCGCCCACGCCCGAAGCCGGGTCCGAGTACTCTTTGATCGACGTGGGCTCGAGCTCGTCCCACGGGTTCCAGAGGATCCACTGGCGCAGGTCCGTGAGGTAGGGCGCCACCACCTCGGGTGTCCCACTCACCACCTGACTGCGCACCACGGTGTAGCTCGTGGGCCGCGTGGCGACGTAGGCAGAGAACCCTGCAATACCGAGGGCCAGGACACCCAGCACCCCGAGAGCGATCTTCTTCTTCGACATGCGCGCGAGGGTAGCTGGTACGGTGGCCCATGTCTGCTGACTCCTCTCGCGCGCCGCTGGTGTTCGGCGTGGTGTTCTTCTCCCTGATCGCCACGGTCATCGCGCACGTCATCGGCGGCAGCAACCCGTACACGCCGGCCGGCTCCGAGGGCTACGTGTTCCACCAGCCGCTGGTGATCGGGCAGCGCGAGTTCATCGAGGTGCAGCGCGGGCCCACCTCCACGGGCTGGCGTTGGGCGCAGCAGGTCATCAACCTGGACATGCGCGTGGCCACCTACACCGAGCAGATGCAGATCTTCAGCCTCGACAACCTGGAGGTCACGTTCGAGGTGCACGCCCGCATCCGCCTGCGGCCAGGCACCGCCCGCGAGGTCATCGAGCGCTATAGCGGTGCGGACTGGTTCGCCACCAACGTGCGCCGTCCGTATGTGACCGCCACGCGAGTCGGTGCGCACGCACGCCGCGTTCGCCATCAAGGACGCGAGCGTGGCCATCGGAGAGGCCATCCTCGCCCGCTTGCGCGAGGAGTACGCCGACAAGCCCTTCGAGTTCATGTCGCTGTCCATCGGCAACATCGAGTACCCGTCCTCGGTGACCGAGCGCGTGGTGGCCAACCTGGCCGCTGAGCAGCGCCGCCAGCGCCGCGAGGTGGAGCGCCAGATCGCGGAGTCCAACGCCGCCATCCGCGAGGTGCGCGCGCGCGGCGAGGCCGAGGCCCAGCAGATCGAGCAGGAGACGCTCACGCCGCTCTTCGTGCAGCACGAGGCGGCCGACCTGTACCGAGCGCTGGCCGACGAGACCGAAGACGAAGACGGTGTGGCGCGCGCCCGTGTGGTGATCGTCATGCCCACCCGCAGCGACCGTGCCGGCGTGCCCCGCATCTACCAAGGAGAAGCCCGATGAAGTCCTCCTCCATCAGCTTCGCGCTCGGCGTGCTCGCGGCCCTCTCGGGGCTGCTGGGCGGCTGCTCCAACGAGTCCACCTCCGAGGGGCACGTGGGCTACATCTACCACCAGCCACTCGTGTTCGGGGAGGCGCGCTACGTGGGCACCCAGGTGGGCCCCACCTCCACCGGCGTGGCCTGGCAACTCTACGTCATCAACGTGGACGTGAGCGCCAAGAACTACACCGAGGAGTTCCACATCCTGAGCCGCGACAACCTGACGGTGGGCTTCGGTGCCACGCGCATCGCCGTGCGGCGCGGCCGTGCGCACACTCATCGAGGAGATGGGCTCGGGCGAGACGGTGCCCAACACCACCTGGCCCGAGTGGTACGAGCGCGCGGTCCGTCAGCCCTACCGGAGCGCGGTGCGCGACATCGTGCACGAGTACGAGGCCTACGACATCCAGACCAAGACGCAGGAGATCAGCGTGGCCATCCTGCAGCGCCTGCGCGAGGAGTACGCCGACTCGCCCATCGAGTTCGAGTCCATCTCCATCGGCAACATCGCCTACCCCGACGAGATCAACGCCGAGATCCAGCGCAAGCTGGCCGCCGAGCAGGACCTCGAGCGCATGGCCCGCGAGCGCCAGATCGCCGAGCAAGAGGCGCAGATCGTGGTCACCAACGCACGTGGCCGCGCTGCGGCTCAGCGCATCGTCAACGAGACGCTCACCCCGCTCTACGTGCAGCACGAGATGCTGGAGAGCTTCACGCAGCTGTCGCGGTCAGCCCGCGTGACGGTGATCGCCACGCCCACGAACGACACGGGGGGTCGCCGGTGGTGCTGGGGTTGTAGCGCTGCAGCGCACGGGCCGCGCACGCGAGGCCGGTGCCGCGCGAGCTCGCGCTAGGGAACCTCGCCGAGCGCCAAGCGCTCCTCGCCCGTGTCGAGCGTCCCGTTTCCGTTTCGGTCGGCGCCCAGCTCGAGGGCGCGGAGCATGTTCGCCTCGAACGCCTCGAGGGCCTCCGGGTTCGACAGCGCGTCGATGCGGATGCTGTCGTCCGGGCCCACCTCGAGTTCGTCGAGATCGAGGTCGCCGAACCAGCGCGCCACATCGAAGCTGAGCACGAATTGGCTCATGGGAGCGCTGATGAGGAAGCTGGTCATCGGGCTGGTGGCCTCGAGCTCGACCTCCTGTTGGAGCACCAACGTGAAGCGACGCCCCGCGGGGTCAGGCCGGTGATCACCACGGAGCTGTCCTCCAGCTCGGCCGGTGCGCCCACGGGCAGCGGCAGCTCGGCCTGCGAGAGATCGGCCCGCAAGCCCGTGTATTCGGCGGGATCGAGCGCGAACTCGAGGCGGCTAGAGCTCGGGTCCGTGAGGTCCACCACGACCAAGCCCTCGATCTCGACATCGGACTCTTCCTCGTCTGGCGTGTCCAACCGCACCAGGCTGATGTCACTCACGCCGAGCCACGCTTCTTCGATGAAGATGCCGTTCGTGCCGGTGCGGAAGTCCGCCGTACCGGGGTCCGAGGTGTGCACGGAGAGACCCATCTGGCTGGGCTCGACCGGGTTGCCCGTCTCGGAGCCACCGGTGCAACCCAAGGTGATCAGCGTGGCGAGCGCGGCAGACGGAGCTCTCGCGAGTCGGAAGGTCATGGTTCGCGGTCCGGGGGCAATGAGAGGGGAAAGAGCTGGAAACCGACCTGGACGACCTGGGTGCCCGCAGACTCGGCCACCGCCAGCTCGAGGAGCTCCCGCCGGAAGCGCTGGATGCGGGCCTTGATGCGTGCCACCCCGCCCTCGGACAGCAACAGCGTCACGCTCGAGATGTCGCGCTCGCTCGACGGGATCAAGTCGATGCTGGCGGCAGCGCGCTCGAGCATCATCAGGTGGTAGTTGGCGATGTGCACCGCAGGCAGCTCGGGCCCGGTGGTGACCACGTCGCTGGCCTGAACCAGTCGGCCGTCGGCGTCGGTGACGAGCAGCCCCAGCTCCTTCAGCGTGTGGAGCGCGCGGTTGGCCTCCGCGAGGGAGATCTTCGGCCACAGGCGCTCCGCCAGCCACTTCGCGCTGCCGTCGAAGTCCGCACGCCCTGCCAGCTCTCGGATGGCGGGGACGTACCACTGCGCGTGATAGGCAGCGTGGGCCATGTCCAGCTGCTGCGCCTGGCGATACCCCCGAAAGCCCGAGAGCGCCCCGTGCACTTCCTGGCGCTCCTTGACCGTTGTGGCCTGCTCGAGGCGCACCAGCTCCTCGAAGTAGTGCGCGGCGTCGCCCGTCAGGCGACAGGCCTTCGCGAACTTCCTGGCCGTCTCGAGCGCGAGGTTGCGGTCACCCTCCATCACGCGCTTGAGATGATTCGGAGAGCTGAGCCCAGCGCGACGACTGAACGCGCGGAACGAGAATCCCTTCTTCGTCGCCTTCTCGTGCACGTAGAAGTCACGGAGAAACGCCCGGAAGTCGAGGTAGTCGAACACGTCGATCTCGGCTTCCACGTCGGCGTCGCTGGGGCGGTCCATGAATCCCCGTAAGCTATCAGCGGCTAGGCCCGAACCCCATCCGGAACTGCAGTATTCGTATTCTCGAGGATACGCTGTGGCTCCAGACGCCTTCATTCGATGAGGTCTTCTCGTATTCGGCGAGGTCCGCTGTATTCCCGAGGATACAGAATCGCTGCCGCCAAGTGGTGGGCCCGAGCGCCGTCTGGGCAGACTGGAACGACCCGCGCATCGACGCGGCCACACGTTCTTTGCGCCCTTATCCATCGGAGATCATCACTATGAAGACCACACCCCTATTTCTTGCTGGCGTGCTCGCCCTGGGCTGGGAGGGCGGCTGCAGCTCCCCCAATGACGGCCTGCTCCCAGACGGAGCCGTGGCCCCCTGCTCGGCCACCGAGGTGATGTGCGGCTCCGGCTGCGCCGTGCTGGCCACCGACGACATGAACTGCGGTCGCTGTGATCGGGCGTGCGGCAACGGACAGTCTTGCACCGACGGGGTCTGTGCCTGCGCGGCGGGCCTGGTGACGTGCGGGATGGACTGCGTGGACGTGTCGTCGGACGTGGATCACTGCGGCGGCTGCGGCGACAACTGCGACCCCGGTGAGCTCTGCATCTCGGGCAGCTGTGCGTGTCCCGCGCCGGGCGTCACTTGCCCGAACGGCTGCTTCGACACGTCGTCCGATCCGCAGCACTGTGGATCCTGCGACAACGACTGCGGTCCGGGCGCCATCTGCCCGTCCGGCACCTGCGACTGCCCGCCGGATCGCACCGACTGCGGCGGCGGCTGCACCACGGGCCTCGACGCCGACCCGCTGAACTGCGGCACCTGCGCGAACACCTGCGCCACCGGCGCGACCTGTGAGACCGGCGTCTGCACCTGCCCCGCGGGTCAGATCGTGTGCGACGGGGCCTGCGTCGACGTCTCGAGCGACGAAGCCAACTGCGGGGCGTGCGGCGACAGCTGCCCGGCCCGTGCCACGTGCACCTCGGGCGTGTGTGCCTGCCCCGGCTCCGAGGTCGCGTGCGGCAACTCCTGTGTGAACCTCGCCAACAACCCCGAGCACTGCGGCGGTTGTGGCAACGACTGCGACCCCGTCGGCGGCTGCACCTCCGGCGTCTGCTCCTGCCCGGCGCCGCTGGTCGCGAGCGGGCGGAACTGCCTGGACCTCAGCGCCGACGTGGACAACTGCGGACAGACGGGGAACCAGTGCAACGCCGACCAGTACTGTGTGGCGGGTGACTGCGTGTGTCGCCCCGGTCTGACGCTGCTCGGCGGCAACTGCGTGGACACCAGCTCCGACCCGAACCACTGCGGCGTGGGCGACGTGACCTGCGGCGGAGGGACCCCGCGCTGCTCGGCCGGCGTCTGCGTCGTGAACTGCCCCAACAACCTCGACGAGTGCAACGACGCGTGCGTGGACACCGACACGGACCCGCTCAACTGCGGCGGGTGCGGAGACAGCTGTGACAATGATGAGCTATGCGTCGGTGGCAACTGCCGCCAGTTCCAGCCGGCCCTCGCGTGCAACGCCTGCCCCTGTCCCGTGACCTGCGTGGGCGACGCGGACCAGTGCTGCACGTACCCGAACACGAACGAAGCCGTGTGCGTGGAAGGCAACTCCTGCCCCTGAGCGCAGTGGGTCGCTCTAAGTGAATCGAAGACCGCGGTCGGAGCCATCCGGCCGCGGTCTTCTCGTCAGCTGTGCAGAACGGGGGATGCCAAACGAACACGCGGCGGTCCTCGACGCGGTCCGCGCGGGTTGCCGGTGGTGCTGGGGCGGCAGCACGCAAGAATCGCGTAGAGCCGCCGACAACGGGCTGGCATGACTCCGCGCAAGCACGCTCAGCGTCCACCTCCCACGTCCCAGAAGCCCAGGACCAAGGCGGACGGGGTTTCCCTGCCCCGGCGATCACGTGGGGACGCCATCAAGAAGGCTACTCCCGCAGCGCTCCCCGAGGACGAGGCCACCGTCGCGACGCTCGTGCGTGACGTCGGAGCAGTGATCGACGTGGCGCGTCGACAGGTTGCGGTCACGACGAACGCGACCCTGACAGGACTCTACTGGCAGATCGGTCGGCGTGTACGCACTGAGGTGCTCGACGAACGCCGCGCGGCGTACGGGGAGGTGATTGTCTCCGCAGTGGGGAGACAATTGGAGGCGGACTACGGGCGCGGCTTCGGCGAGAAGAGCCTGCGACACATGATCCGTTTCGCGCAGGCTTTCCCGGACGGAGATTGTCTCCGCACTGCGGAGACAATTGTCGTGACGCATTTCTGCAGCTCCAGCTACATCGACGATGAGCTGAAGCGCACCTTCTACGCCGAGATGTGCCGGGTCGAGGGGTGGTCCAGACGCGCCCTCACCGAGCGCATCGACGGCATGCTCTTCGAACGCACCGCTCTGTCGAAGAAGCCGGACGCGCTCGTCCGCAAGGAGCTGGCCGCCCTTCAGGACAAGAGCGAGCTCTCCCCCGCGCTCGTATTCCGCGATCCGTACGTGCTCGACTTCCTCGAACTTGCCGACGCGTACAGCGAGAAGGACCTCGAGACCGCGATCCTCCGAGAGATGGAGCATTTCCTCCTCGAGCTCGGCACGGGCTTCGCGTTCGTTGCTAGGCAGAAGCGCATCACGCTCGATGGCGACGACTACTACCTCGACCTCTTGTTCTTTCATCGACGGATGCGGCGCCTCGTAGCCGTCGAGCTCAAGATCGGTGACTTCAAACCCGCAGACTCCGGTCAGATGCAGCTGTACCTGAGCTGGCTCGATCGCCACGAGCGCCAGCCTTTCCGAGCAGCCCCCGCTCGGAATCATCCTTTGCGCAGGCAAGAAGCGCGAAACAGTCGAGTATCTGGATCTCGACGCACGGGGCATCCACGTCGCTGACGTACGTGACCGAGCTGCCTCCTCGCAAAGTGCTCGAGGAACGTCTGCACCGCGCGATCGAAGCCGCTCGGAACCGGATTGTGACACGTAGAGACAGGTGACCAACTCAGGGGTTCTGGTGTAGGAGTCGGGCATGTCTGGATGGAGCCCGGTCAGCGGTACCGAAGCAGCGACCCTCGAGCGCGAGCTGGCGCGTGAGCTACCGACCGGGCACGTGTTGAAGACGCTGAGGGTGCGAGCGATCGCTCGGCGCTTCGACTGTGACGACGTAGCCTTCGAGGTGGAGGACGGTCGGCGCTGCGTGGTGCACCTCACCTGGCGCGTCGACACCGACCCTCTGTGGCCGCGCTGCGTGTTCGTGAAAGAGCTTCCTGAGCGGAACGCCGAGGACGAGGACGGGTAAAGACACGCCTCGGAAAAAACCACCGCCCATGTCGGCAGCGGCTAGCCTCGTTCGTCCTCGCTACACCCCCCGGACGAAGGGAGCCCCTGACCGATGCTTTACGCCCTGCTTTGCTGCAATCCTGAAGACGTCGTCTGTGCCTGGACCAAGGAGGAGGACGACGCCGTGATGGCGCGCCTCGGGGTGGTGCACGAGCGCTGGGAGCGCGCCGGGAAGCTGAAGCCGGCCATTCGCCTGCTGCCCACCACGGCAGCCACCACGCTGCGCAAGGCCGATGGCCTGGTGCTGGACGGGCCGTATGCCGAGACCAAGGAGCAGCTGCTGGGCTTCTACATCGTGGACGTGGCGAGCCTCGAAGAGGGGCTGCAGTTCGCGCGCGAGCTGACCGAGGCCAACCCGGGCGGCGCCTACGAGCTTCGCCCGGTGGGGCTGTATCTGCCGGGCTCGCCCGTCAGCAGCGCGCAAGGCACCGGAACCTGACGTGAGCGACCTCGGGTACATGCAGAGCGCCCTCGGTGCCGCGCGACCGCGCGCCGTGGCGGCCCTGCTGCGCTACTTCCGCGACCTCGACCTCGCGGAAGAGGCCTACCAGGAGGCGTGCCTGCGGGCGCTCAAGGTGTGGCCCGAGAACGGACCGCCGCGTGACCCGGCCGGCTGGCTCATCATGGTGGGCCGCAACGCCGCGCTCGACAGCGTCCGCCGCAGCGCCCGGCAGACGCCCCTGTGCGAGGCCCCGCCCGAGCGCGTGCACGGGCTGCCCACGGACACCGAGGCCGAGCTGGTGGAGCGCCTGGACGACAGCCACTACCGCGACGACGTGCTGCGGCTGCTGTTCATCTGCTGCCACCCCGAGCTGCCGTCCACGCAGCAGATCGCGCTCGCGCTGCGCATCGTGTCGGGGCTGAGCGTGCCGCAGATCGCGCGCGCCTTCGTGGTGACCGAGGCCGCCATGGAGCAGCGCATCACGCGCGCCAAAGGCAAGGTGGCCGCTGCGGGCGTGCCCTTCGGCAACCCCACGCCAGCCGAGCGCGCCGAGCGCCTGGGCGCCGTGGCCGCCATGCTGCAGCTGGTGTTCAACGAGGGCTACAGCGCCGCCGCCGAGCCCGAGCGCGCGCCGCTGGCCGACGAGGCCATCCGGCTGATGCGCCTCTTGCTGCGCATGTTCCCGGCCGAGCCCGAGCTGATGGGGCTCCTGGCGCTGATGCTGCTGCAGCACTCCCGCGCCGCTGCGCGCTTCGGCGCTGCGGGCGAGGCCATCCTGCTGGACGACCAGGACCGCTCGCGCTGGAACACGCGCCTCATCCACGAGGGCCTCGCGCTCATCGACAAGGCCATGCGCCACCGCGCGCCCGGTGCCTACCAGGTGCAGGCCGCCATCGCCGCGCTGCACGCGCGCGCCAGCACCCCGGCCGACACCGACTGGGCGCAGATCGACCTCTTGTACGGCACGCTCGAGCGCCTGACGCCGTCGCCCGTGGTCACGCTCAACCGCGCGGTGGCCGTGTCCAAAGTGCGTGGCCCCGAGCCCGCGCTCGCCATGGTGGAGCCACTGGGCGAGCGGCTGGCCGGCTACTTCCACTTCCACGGCCTGCGCGGCGGTCTGTCTCTGCAGCTGGGCCGCCCGCAGGAAGCCCGCGCGGCGTTCGACCGCGCCATCGCGCTTGCCACCACGGCCGCCGAGGCCGCCCACATCCGCATGCACCTCGACCGCCTGCGCTGACCCTCTGACCCCGAGCCCCGAGAACTGGAGAATCCGTCATGTCCCGCAAGATCTTCGTCAACCTGCCCGTCAGAGACCTGCCTGCGTCGCGTGGGTTCTATGCCGCGCTGGGCTTCACCTTCAACGAGCACTTCTGCGACGACACCGCCGCGTGCGTGGTCATCTCCGAAGACATCTTCGCCATGCTGCTCACGCACGCGAAGTTCACGTCGTTCACGGAGCGCGCCATCTTGGACCCCAAGCAGCACATCGAGGTGCTGAACTGCCTGTCCTGCGACAGCAAGGAAGAGGTGGACCGCGTGGCTGGCGCCGCCCTGACCCACGGCGGCAAGGAGCCGCGCCCCACCACCGACATGGGCTTCATGCCACTACCGCACGGTCGAAGACCTGGACGGACACACCTGGGAGTTCATGTGGATGGACCCAGCCGCCATCCCGGGCTGAGCTCCCGCCACCACCCTTCCGCTCACCACATCACCGAGAGACACCGTCATGACCACCGAGATCACTCCCATGGACGAGCGCGAGCTCGTGCTCACCCGCCTCGTCGACGTGCCCGCCGAGAAGCTCTATCGCTGCTGGACCGAGCCGGCCCTGCTCACGCAGTGGTTCGCGCCGCTGCCATGGACCACCCCGCACGCCGAGCTGGACGTGCGCGCCGGCGGCGCCAACCGCATCACCATGCGCAGCCCCGAGGGCGAGGACATGCCCAACGAGGGCATCTACCTCGAGGTGGTGCCCAACCAGAAGCTGGTGATCACCGACGCGTTCCGCGCGGGCTGGATGCCCACGGCCGCCGCGTTCATGGTGATCGTGCTGACGTTCACGCCGGAGGACGGCAAGACGCGCTACATCGCACGCGCCCGCCACTGGACCAAGGAGGCCGCCGAGCAGCACGAGCAGATGGGCTTCCACACGGGCTGGGGCATCTGCGCCGACCAGCTGGTCGCGCTCGCCAAGACGCTCTGAAGCAAGGAGGAACGCAGCCATGCTCGACACCCCCGTCATCCTCGAGACCACCCCGCTGATCACCGCGTGCGTGCACGTCACCGTGGCGCGCGACCAGATCCAGCACGTCATGGGCCCCGCCATCAGCGAGGTCTACGGCGCCGTCATGGCGCAGCAGCGCACGCCCACGGGGCCATGGTTCACGCACCACCACCGCATCGAGCCCCACGCTCTTCGAGTTCGACGCGTGCGTGCCCATCGACCAGCCCATCACGCCGGTGGGGCGCGTGTTCCGCTAGCGAGTGGCCGGCTACGCGCGTGGCGCGCGTGATCTACAGCGGCCCGTATGAAGGGCTCGGCGAAGCCTGGCCCGAGTTCAAGGCCTGGCTCGAGCGCGAGGGCCACACGGGCCGCAGCGACCTGTACGAGCGCTACCTGGTGGGCCCCGAGAGCACGCAGGACCCGGCGGAGTACCGCACGGAGCTGATCCAGCCGCTCGTGTGACGTCCAGCCGCAGCCCCCTCGGCAACGTGTGATGGTGGGCTTTCACAGCATACTAGATTCTAGTATGATGTGAGCATGGCCAAGACAACGAGCCTGATCCTCGGTGACCACTTCGAGCAGTTCGTGCAGAGCAAGGTGGCGAGCGGCGAATACGCGAGCGCCAGCGAGGTCATCCGCGACGCTCTCAGGACGTTCGAGAAGGAAGACGAAAAGGAGCGGGCGCTGCTGCGCGAGCTCGACCGCGCGAGCGCCAGTGGCCGTGCCAAGCCCGGGGTGTTCGAACGACTGCGCGCGAAGCACGGCATCAAGTGACGCGCCGACGGAAGGCCGTCGTTCACTACTCGAAAGTTGCCGAGGAAGCGCTCGACGCCATCGCCATGTACACAGCAGTCGAGTGGGGCCATGCCCAACGGGACCGCTACATCGCTCTCCTCCAAGACGCGTGCGAGCGCGTGGTTCCGCTCCACGCCACCCTCGCCCGCCCGGTCCCAGGCATACCCGAGCTACGGACACTGCGCTGCGAGCGCCACGTGATCTACTTCCGAGAGGTCGAGGACGGCTTCGAGATCGTGCATGTGCTTCACGATCGCCAGCTGCCCACGAAGCATTTGTAGGGCTTGTTGTGGACTGCAGTGGGCGATGAAGTCGTGGCGTGGCCCTTGGGCTTGCGGTGCGACCCGTCGACAGGATAGGGATCATGCATGTCCCGCGTCGCGCTCCTGGTCGTGCCTGTGCTCACCGCGCACGCGCTGTGCTTCGTGATCGGCTGCGGAGGCGGTGGCGACGGCACGCCGGATGATGGTGGCAGCTCGGCGGACACCGGCACGCGCATGGACCAGGCCGTCGACCAGGCCGTCGTCGACTTGGGGCCCGAGGAGCAAATCACCCCCGATGACCCCGGCGCGGCCGACGTGCGCTTCGAGATCGCGTCGGCCAGCGACCGCCACGCGATCAGCCCATGGATCTACGGGTCCAACCAGGTGGACGATGGCGACACGCACGGCGTCTCCATGGGCCGCATCGGGGGCAACCGCTGGACGGCCTACAACTGGAGACCAACGCGTCCAACGCGGGCTCCGACTACCTGTACCAGAACGACACCTACCTCGGCGGCGGCTCGGCTCCCGGAGGCGCTGTCGCTGGGCCGTGGGCGACCTGCACGACGCGGACCTCGGCGCGCTGCTCACCGTGCCCATCGCGGGCTGGGTGTCGGCCGACACCACGGGGCCCACGCCCAGCGACGGCAGCGGGCGTGGCACACGCTTCCTGCCACCAGAGGCCACTCGGGGCACGCTCAGGGGCGCGCCCAGCCTGAGCGACGGCACCGTCTACACCGACGAGTTCGTGGACGGGGTGCGGCGCACGCTCATGCCCAGCGGCACGGTGTTCTTCTCGCTCGATAACGAGCCCGACCTCTGGTCCAGCACGCACTCCGAGATCCACCCCACCGCGGTCACCTACGCCGAGCTGGTCACGCGCAACGTGGAGCACGCCACGGCCATCACCAGTGTGGTGCCAGCTGCCGTGGTCTTCGGCCCCGTGAACTACGGCTACGCCGGCTTCATGAACCTGCAGGCCGCGTCCGACGCCATGGGGCGCGACTTCATCGACTTCTACCTGGACGCGATGAGCGACGCCGAAGACACCGCACGGCGCCGCCTGGTGGATGTGCTGGACGTGCACTGGTACCCCGAGGCGCAGGGGCGGGGGCGTGCGCATCACCGGCGACGGACGGGCGATGCCATGGCGACCGCGCGCATGCAGGCCCCACGATCGCTGTGGGACGCGAGCGTACACGGAGACCAGCTGGATCACGGGCTGCTGCAGCGACGGCGCCATCCGCTTGATCCCGCGGCTACAGGACAAGATCGACGCGCACTACCCTGGCACGGGCATCGCCATCACCGAGTACAACTACGGCGCGGCCGGGCACATCTCGGGCGGCGTGGCGCAGGCCGACGTGCTGGGCATCTTCGGACGCGAGCGCGTGTTCGCGGCCATGTGGTGGCAGCTCTCCGCCGAGCGCGCCTTCGTGGACGGCGCGTTCGAGATGTTCCGCGACTTCGACGGTGCGGGCTCGCGCTTCGGTGACACCTCCATCTCGGCGACCACGTCCGACGTCGCGCGCGTGTCCGTGTATGCCAGCGTGGACGCGGCCACCTCGGGCCGCATGGTGGTGGTGGCCATCAACCGCAGCAGCCAGGCGCTCTCGGCCGGCATCCGCATCGCCCACACGCGGCAGTTCAGCTCGGCGCGCGTCTTCCGACTCACCGCGGCGTCCCCGTCCCCGGCCGCCGATGGAACCGTGACGCTCTCCTGACCAACGCGCTGACGGTCATGCTCCCCGCGCGCAGCGTGACCACCCTCGAGCTGGTGCCCTGAGGGCACCGGCGTCCTGGCGTCACGGCGGCGGCGGCGCGGGCGGCCCACGTGGACCAGTCACGACGTATGTCGTCGAACGTGGTGGTGCCGGTGAGGGTGTAGTTGGACTCCGTGATCTCGGTCGCGGCGCACACGCTCGCCGTGGGACCGGTGACGCAATAGATCCCGCGCCTCGAGCTGTCGGTCCGCGCCAGGGCCCGCGCGACGACGGAACTCGTTGCCGCTGGCGTCCGTGCCTTGCGCGGAGGCGCCAGCGACCGTCACGTTCTGGATTCCAGCGGCGCGCAGCGCCCCGCCCAGCGCCTCTCCCTGCGGGGCAGCTGGCCCTGCAGCTGCGCGAGGATGCGCTCCCTCACCGCGGTCCCAGGGCCGCGCACGGCCAACGCCACCACGCTGCCCTGGACGCGCGAGACGTTGATGCCGGGCCCGGTGCTCTCCACCGTGACCGTCACCGTCTGTCCGCGCTGGCCCGTCGCGACGAACGACCAGTCCACCAGCGGGTCCTGCGGTCGCTGCTCCCTGGGCACGAAGCCATAGCCCACGAAGCGAGCGCTCACGGCAAGGGCGCTGGGGGCCGCCGCGAGGGGCGGATCGGTCAACGGGGGGATCGTGGGCGGCCACTGGTCGATGGCCGGCTGTACCGCTGCTTCGGCTTGCTGTTGCGCCACGGCGGCGACCGCGCTGGCCATGTTGGCGTCGTTCTCGGCCTGACGGTCGGCTTCCTCCTGCTCGGTCATGTGCTCGGACACGAGCGAGACGATGCTGCCCACGACCACCAGCGCCGTGAGCACGGCGCCGGCCACCACGAGCTTCGTGCGATGTGTCTTGGCCAGCGTGAGCAGCGGCACAGGCGTCTCGCCGCGCAGGCGCGCCGCCCGGGACCGGATCCTGTCGATGGCAAAGGCCCCCAGCGCCCCGCTCAGGGCTGACACCATCAAGGCAAAGAGCCCGTTGACGATGTAGCCGTTGGCGAAGAACGCCAGGACACCGGTCAGGTTCAGCCGACCGCGAAGCCAGTGGCTGCCACCGCGAGCGCCCAGTGGGCCAGCATGGCTGGCATGTCCAGCCCGGGGAGCCGCGGGAAGTCGGTCCCCCGCGCGGGGAAGCCCTGCGCCGCAATCCCCTGCGTCAGCCACGGGGTGTATCCCGCGACGAACGCCTCCTGGCCCTCGTACCCCGCGAGCTTCTTGGGCACCAGGAACTCGTACACGAGCCCGTTGGCGAGTGTCAGGCGCATCCCGATGGATCCGAGCGCGAACGCCTGGAACGTCTCCGCCTTCACCAGGTCAGCATGCTCGATGGCGGCCGGTGAGCCCGCCTTTCGACCAAAGAGCCGGCCACCGCGCGTGAACAGCAGCAGGCGTTCGTTGGTCACGGCCACCTGAAAGTCTTCGAGGTACGCGAAGCGGATGAAGCGCAACGTCCGCACCAGCGCGGGGACCTGGCGCTCCACGTAGGCGGTGCTGGTGACGGCCTCACCCGGACGGAGGTGCGGGGCGGCCATGGCGGCGATCGCGGCGTCGTGCGCTTGCATGGCGGAAAGCTAGACCGCGCGTGGCGTGGAGCTCCCTTATTGGCACCTTAATTCGTTCGTCCATTGTGCTATCCAGGGCTGGACTGCATCCCGAGTCGTAGGAGGTCCACTTGTCCCGTCAGGCACGCGTCGCGCCTCGTTCTCTGCGCTGGTACGTTGAGTATGCTCTCGGCCGTGGGCTGGGGTGTGGCCCAGCCGGCGGCCACGCCGAGCCCCGGCGCAGCGCCCACGCCCACGCCCGAGGCCCTCATGGAGGGCGTGCCCACGAAGATGGGGCGGCGCATCGTGAGCCAGCTTCGGACGGCCCATGGGGCCATGCCCACGGTCTTGCGCGCGGCCCATCTCACCCAGCCCGACGGGGGCGAGCAGGTCTTCTTCGTGTACGAGTACTCCTCTTCGATGCCTGCGTGGCCGCCGCCCCTCACGCGCCGAAGGGCGCCAAGCGTGCCGCGATCGGCTCCAGGAGGACGCGCGGCTGACCACCGCCAAGGCGGCGTTCGTCACCGTGGCGGCCACGCCCGCTGGCCGCGCCGCAGGCACCGGAGGCGCCATCACGGTGGTGTTCGACGCGGACGTGCGCCGCGGTTGCCGCACCCACCGCGTGCTCGAGGTGGCCCTGCGCGACGTGGACGCGGACCAGCGGCCGGAGCTCTTGGTAGACATCGTGGGCTCGCATCCGGAGCGCGGCTTTCGCTCGGGCAACGAGTACGAGCGGCGCCTGCGGGACCCGGTGATCTTCGATGCCACCGGGCGGGAGCAGCTCCATGCGGAGCTCGGCGCCTGGGGCCCGACCGACGACGAGAGCGCCACCAGCAGCGTGTCCGCGCGCTGGAGCATGCGGGACACCAACGCCGACCGTCGCCCCGATGTGGTGGTGGAGTCGTTCGCCTACGAAGAGATGTACGACTGTCCGGTCACCGACGACGGCTGGTTCACGCCGCGCTCGGAAGACGACGAAGACGGCTACGAGTGCTCCGGTGCGCCACGGCTCACCACGTTCCGCTACGACACGGCGCGTGACGTCTTTGTGGAGTAGCCCAGCGCGCGCCGCCGCGCTGTACGTGACGGCCGGCATGGTCACGGCCGGTGTGGTGGCCAGCTCCCTGTCGTGGGCCGGGGCGCGCTCGCAGGTCGCCACTCCGGCAGCGCCCGCGGCGAACCTCGTGACCCCACGCGGGTGTGCCGGCTGCCACGCCGAGGTCACCCGCGAGTGGCAGGAGTCGCTGCACGCCCAGTCGTTTCGCGACCCCATCTTCCAAGCCGAGTTCCAGCCTCACCCGGCCGAGGACTGCGTGGCGTGCCACGCGCCGCTCGCCACGAACCTGGTGGCGCCCGCGGAAGCCGACACGCGCGAAGGCGTGGGGGTGCGTTTTCGTGTCACGTGAACGCCGCGGGGCACATCCTCGGATCCGCGCGGGGCAGGCAGCGGTCGAGTGCATCGGCTCCCGCAGCGGCAGGCCAGGTAGACCCACCGCACCCTGTGCAGCGCAGCGGTGAGCTCGGCTCGGCGGCGCTCTGCGCGCGCTGCCACGAGTTCGCCTTCCCGCCTCCGCGCGCGGGGAGCCTGGGCTACGACCCGGCGATCTTGCAGCAGGCCACGTTCACCGAGTGGCGCGCCTCGCGCGCCGGTCGCCAAGGGCTCGCGTGCGTGGGCTGTCACATGCCCCGACGCGCCGACGGCCACTTCGACCACCGCATGCCGGGGGCGTCCGCCGAGCTGCTGGCACGCGCGGTCCGCGTCCAGGTGCGCGCCACCCGCGACGCCGACGGGGTCACCGTGCGGGTCACCTTTGCGAACACGGGAGGTAGGGCACGCGCTCCCCACCGGCGACATCTTTCGGCGCCTCATCGTGCGGGCCGAGCTCGGCAGCGAGCGCACGTCCACCGAGCTGCGCCGCTACTTCGGCACCAGCCACGTGGGGGGCGCGCTGGTGACCACGGAGATCGACGACACCCGCGTGATGCCGGGCCGCCCGCGCGTGGTCACGCTGCGCCTGCCGCGCGTCCCCGGTGCGAACCGCGTCCGCTGGAGCGTGGCTCACGCGCGCCTCGACCCGAGCGTGGCGCAGGCTCGCGCGCTGCCGATGAGCGATGTGGAGACGGTGTTCGAGTCGGGCGAGGCCCTGGTACGCTAGCGAGAACACGTCACAGCCCGCTGCTAGCCTGTGGGCATGTGCGGTCGCTACACGCTGTCCGAGATGCCCGAGTGGTCGGAGCTCCACATCCGCATCCCGGATGAGCTGCTGCTGAGGCCCCGCTACAACGCCGCGCCCGGCGCGCACCAGCTGGTGGTCACGCGCGACCCGGGCGGGCAGCTCACGCTGGGGGAGCTGCGCTGGGGTGCGCGCGCGGGGCAGCGCATGGTGCAGAACGCGCGGCGAGAGTCGCTGGGAGCGCCCGTCTGGCGGGAGCACGCCGGCTCGCGCTGCGTGGTGCCGGCCGATGGCTACGTGGAGTGGCAGAAGACGCCTCGCGGGAAGCAGCCGCTGTGGCTCCGAGACGCGAGCGAGCCGGGGCGCACGCTGTGGATGGCGGGCCTGGTGCTGCCGGATGGGTTCGTGATCATCACCACACCGCCTTCGGAGGACGTGGCCGCGGTGCACGCCCGCATGCCGGCGCTGTTGGGGGCTGACGTAGTGGACGCGTGGCTCAGCGCGCCGTGGTCGGCGGCGCGTGCGTTGCTGGTGCCTGCACCAGAAGGGTTGCTGGCGGCACGGCTGCTGGGGGCGCGCATCAATTCGAGCCTGCACGACGACGCGCGGTGTTTGGAGGCGCCTGAGCCCGCGGCCCAGCTGCAGCTCTTTCGGGACGCCGCGCGCTAGCGGCAATCGCCTCGAGGGTGACCGAGATCGCGCTGGCACGAACCGCTGAGCGCTCCGCACCTTGCGCATGGCCCGGCGGCCATCTAGCTTCGGTAACAGAAGCTATCATCCAACCCGCCCGCGAGACCCCACGCGGCGCGCACCGAAGGACACGCATGAAGACCAAGATCACCGAGCTGTTCGGCATCGAGCACCCCATCATCCAGGGGGGCATGCACTTCGTGGGCTTCGCCGAGTTGGCCGCGGCGGTCTCCAACGCTGGCGGGCTCGGCATGATCACCGGGCTCACGCAGCGGTCGCCGGAGCTCCTGGCAAAAGAGATCGCGCGCTGCCGCGAGATGACCAGCAAGCCCTTCGGCGTGAACCTCACGTTCCTGCCCAGCCTCAACACGCCCGACTACCCGGGCTACGTGAACGCCATCATCGACGGCGGCGTGCGCATCGTGGAGACCGCCGGCCGCAACCCCGAGGCGTACATGCCCACGCTGAAGGCGGCGGGGGTGCGCGTGATCCACAAGTGCACCTCGGTGCGCCACGCGCTGAAGGCGCAGGCCATCGGCTGCGACGCCGTGTCGGTGGACGGCTTCGGAGTGCGGCGGCCATCCCGGGGAGGACGACATCCCCAACATGATCCTGCTGCCGCGCGCCGCCGACGAGCTGAGCATCCCGTTCGTGGCCTCGGGCGGCATGGCCGACGCGCGCTCGCTGGTGGCCGCGCTCGCCATGGGCGCCGAGGGCATCAACATGGGCACGCGCTTCATCGCCACGAAGGAGGCGCCCGTGCACGAGAAGGTGAAGCAGGCCATCGTGGCCGCCACCGAGCTGGACACGCGCCTGGTGATGCGGCCGCTGCGCAACACGGAGCGCGTGCTCACCAACGCGGCCGTGGAGCGGCTGCTGGTGAAAGAGAAGGAGCTGGGCGACAAGCTCACGTTCGAGGACATCCGCGAAGAGGTGGCGGGCGTGTACCCGCGCATCATGCTGGAGGGCGACATGGACGCGGGCGCGTGGTCGTGCGGCATGGTGGCCGGGCTGATCCACGACATCCCCACCTGTGAAGAGCTCATCAGCCGCATCATGCGCGAAGCCGACGCCATCATTCAGGGCCGGCCCGTGCGCATGCTGGCCCTGAGCCAGACCCGGCGCATGTCACGTTCGTCGCTCAGCGGTGTGGACTGCGGCGTTGCCCAGGCGCTCGACATCATCGGCGAGTGGTGGACGTTGCTGATCCTGCGCAACGCCTTCCACGGCATGCGCACCTTCGACGCGTTTCAGGAGCACCTCGGCATCTCGTCGAGCGTGCTCAGCGCACGCCTGAAGACGCTGTGCGAAGCGGGCGTGCTCGAGAAGCTGCCGTCCGAGCACGACGGCCGCTCATTCGAGTATCGGCTGACCGAGCGTGGCCTCGACCTCTACCCGGTGCTGGCCGGGCTGGTGCTGTGGGGCGAGAAGTGGTTCCCCAACGGCCGCGGCCCGCGGACGCAGCTGCTGGACAAGCGCACCGGCAAGCCCGTGGACGGCGTGCACGTGCTGGCCCGCGACGGCACGCGCCTCGGACCGCGCGACGTGACGCCGGTGGCAGGACGCGGGGCCGATGAGAAGGTGCGCGCGCTGGTGGCGCACCGGAAGACGCGCCGCGCGTAGCCACGCAAACTCGGGTACCTTTCGCGCTGTTCACAGCCCCAGGAGACGCCGAGATGTCCATGAAGAGAGTCCTGACCGCGTTCGTGCTCCTCGCGGGAGCCAGCGTCGGCCCGAGCGGGTGTGGCTCCGCGCCGCCGCCGTGTGTGTGCCCGTGCGCCGAGGGCGTGGGGGCAGGCGCCGCGCCGGAAGCCGAAGCGCCGGCGGACGACGCGTGGGCCGGTGGCGAAGACACGAGCGGCGTGCAGCGCTTCGCGGTCCCCGTGACCGCGGAGCAGCCGAGCCAGGGGCCCGCGGACGCGCTGGTCACTATGGTGGTCTTCAGCGACTTCCAGTGTCCCTTCTGCGCTCGGTTGAACCCCACGGTGGAGCAGCTGATGCGCGCCTACCCCACGCAGCTGCGCGTGGTCTGGCGCAACCTGCCGCTCGCCTTCCACCCGAACGCGATGCCCGCCGCCGAGGCCGCCATGGAGGCCTTCGCGCAGGGCGGTGACCGGGCGTTCTGGCAGATGCACGACCTGCTCTTCGAGCACCAGCGCGACCTCACGCGCGAGACCCTGGACCGCCTGGCCGCCCAGGTGGGCCTCGACACGCAGCGCTTCCAGGCCGCCATGGACAGCCACGCGCACCAGGACGCCATCGAGGCGGACATGGCGCTGGCGGAGCAGATCGGGGCCCAGGGCACGCCCAACTCGTTCTTGAACGGCGTGCAGGTCACCGGCGCACAGCCCTTTGAGTCGTTCGTCGAAGTCATGGACGCGGAGCTCGCGCACGCCCAGCGGCTGGTGCGCGCCGGGACGCCGCAGGGTGAGGTGTACGCCGCCGTGACCCGCGACGGACTCACCGAAGTACCGCCGCCACCCGGTGCGCCCGAGCCGGAGTACCCAGCGCCGGCGCAGCCCGACCCCGGCCGCTGTCTACCGCGTGCCGCTCGATGGCCGGCTGCCGCAGCGCGGCCCCAGCAACGCGCTGGTGACGGTGGTGGTGTTCAGCGACTTCCAGTGCCCCTTCTGCAGCCGCGTGGAGCCCACGTTCACCCGTCTGCTGGACACCTACGGTCGCGACCTGCGCGTGGTGTGGATGAACAACCCGCTCGCCTTCCACCAGAACGCGCTGCCTGCGGCCATCGCCGCCATGGAGGCCTTCCAGCAGGGCGGCGACGAGATGTTCTGGGCGCTCCACGGAAAGCTCTTCGAGAACTCGAACGACCTCACGCGCGAGACCATCGAGCGGCTGGCGCAGGAGGTGGGTCTCGACATGGGGCAGCTTCGCGCGGCGCTCGACCAGCGCGAGCACGAGCAGGTCATCCTCGCCCAGCAGGCCTTGGCGGTGAGCCTGGGCGCCGCCGGGACACCATCGTCGTTCATCAACGGGCGGAACCTGCGCGGCGCGCAGCCCTACGAGGCGTTCGTTGTGGTGGTGGAGGAGGAGCTGGCCAAGGCGCGCGCGCTGGTGGCGCGGGGCACGCCGCGCGCGCGGGTGTACGCCCAGACCATCCGCGACGGCGCCACCACCCAGCAGATGCTCCCCACCACAGCTAGCGGTGATGAAGCGGCGGCTGCAAACCCGCGCATCGAGCTGCCCGTCCCCCGCAGCGCCCCTTCCCGTGGACCGGCGCGCGCCACCGTGGTCATCCAAGAGGTGGGCGACTTCCAGTGCCCCTTCTGCTCGCGCGTGCAGCCCACCATCGCGCAGCTGCTGCAGGACTACGACGGCCGCGTGCGCCTGGTCTGGCGGGACATGCCGCTGCCCTTCCACCCCAACGCACACATCGCGGCCCAGGCGGCGCGCGAGGTCTTCCGCCAGGGCGGGAACACTGCGTTCTGGGCCTACATCAGCCTGCTCTTTGTGAACCAGCAAGACCTCTCGCGCGACACGCTCGAGCGCCTGGCCCAGGAGGTGACCGGGGTCAACATGGCGCAGTTCCGCCAGGCCCTCGACACCGAGCGCCACCGCGCCGCCGTGGACGCCGACTCCGCCGCGGTGCAGGCCGCCGGCATCACGGGCACGCCGGGCTTCGTGATCAACGGCGAGCACGTGTCGGGCGCCGTGCCCTACGAGCAGCTGGCCGCGGCCGTGGAACGCGCGCTCGCCGAGGCGGACGCCCGCTAGCGCGCGAGTGAGCCGACCTCAGTCGAAGACCGCGTCGAGGGTCTCGGCAGAGAGGACGCGCAAAGAGTAGTCCACGAGTTCATCGCGGGTGGCGCGGGCGATGCGCTCCTCGGCGGAACCCGGCAAGACGCCGAACTTGAACGCGAGCTGCCGCGCAAGCACCTCGCGTTGGCCGTTCAGGCCCTCCTGGATGCCCTTGACGAGGCCCTCCTGGATGCCCTTGACGAGGCCCTCCTGGAGGCCTTTGACGAGGCCCTCCCGGATGCCTTCGGTGCGGCCCTTCAGCATGCCGCGTTGGATGAGTTGTTCGGCGAGGGTTCCCAATTGGATCTCCATGGAAGGGTCGAGGTTTGCGCGGAGCAGGGCGTGCACCGCGTCCATGTCACCGTTGGCGGTTTCGAAAGTGTAGCGCAAGAGACGGGTGAGGTAGTCGCGGAACCCAGGATCCTGCGAGAGCGTACGGAGGTCGTCGACGATCAGCTCCAGCTCATCTTCGAGCGCCGACGCGGCGCGGCTTCGCTGCAGAATGAAGTAGGCCACACGAAGCGAGACGCTGAGATCCGCCCGCGCGGCTAGCGTCTCAGGCGCGAAGCCCGCGAGGTCTTCGAGCAGATAGGTGCTCGAAGGGATGAAGGGCGCAACCAACGCTTCGAGGCCCGCTGGGAGCTTGAGGCGCTCCAGCATGGTGCGAGGAGCACGCCAGTCGGCGCCGTGGCTGATCACGAGCGGGATCACCGCCGTCAATGCCAAGCCCAGCCGCCGCTGTCGCTCCCAGAGCCGGACCTGCACACCCAGCGCTCGCAGGACCATGTCTGCGTCAGGCGCCGACTGCACCTCGGCGAAGATGTGCACCCACAGGGACTGGTCGAGCCCCGCGAAGGGCACCTCCCAGACCGCGTCGCTCTCGCGCGCGTGCAGTAAGGCATCGACGATGCGCGCGGGCGCAGGTCGCAGGCGGCCCAGGTCCAGGCGGGCGAGCAGGTCAGCCGGGAGCACCGCCGCGATCGCGGAGCGCGCGTTGTCCAGCGACTCGAGCGCGCTGCGGATGAGGCCGTCGTGCGGCTGGCCCTGCGCTGGCTTGGAGCGTTTGGATGCCATGAGCGCCCCTTGTCGGTCCACCCAGAACGGGATTGCTCACGAGGTGTCCAGGAAGCCGAGCGCCGCTAGCGCCGCCACCCCGCGCCGGATCTCCGCTCCAGGCGGCGAGTGCGTTGACGGCTACGCGCCCGGCAGCGTGACCAGTGGGGTGCCCAGCACCTCGAGCACGGTGCGGCCGAGCGCCAAGAGCCGCCCGTCATCGCCGCGCCGCCCCACCAGCTGCACGCCCAGCGGCCGCCCGTTCACCAGCACGGGCAGGCTGATGGCGGGGTTGCCGGCCGCGTTCAGCGCCGCGGTCCACGCGCCCAGCACGGCGGCCCGCTCGAAGCGCTCACCCGCATCGCACCCGCTCAGCTCCCCCACGGCGGGCGGCGGCACGGCCACGGTCGGCACCAGCCACACGTCCATGTCGGCGAAGAGCGCGTCCACGCGGGCGGTGATCACGTCGCGCGCCCGCAACGCGGTGGCCTTGTCCACCTTCTGGCCCGCGTCGCGCAGCCAGCGCGTGGTGGGCTGCAAATAGCGCGGGGCCAGCACCGGCGTGTTGGCCACCAAGTACTGAAAGATGGGCAGGAACTCCGCCACGCTGCCCACCAGCGGCTGGCCCTCGCCCACGTGGTGGCCCAGCGAGGCGAGCGCGCGCGCCACTTGCCCCACCGCGGCCTGCACGTCGGGGTGCGCGGCGATGATGGAGCTCTCCACGGTGACCGCCACGCGCAAGCGCGGTGGCGCCTGCCGGCACGCGGCCAAGAGCCCGGCGCCCTCGGGGAAGCCACACAGCGTGTCCAGCAGGGCGGCCGCGTCGGGCACGCTGCGCGCCAGCGGGCCCACCACGGAGATGCCGATGGTCTCGAAGGTCTCATGCGGGTTGGGCACCAGACCACGCGTGGCCTTGTGCCCCACCAGCCCGCAGAACGCCGCGGGGATGCGGATGGAGCCGCCCCCATCGCTGCCCGGCGCGATGGGCAGCAGCCCGCCCGCCACCGCCGCCGCCGAGCCCCCAGACGAGCCTCCCGCCGTGCGCGTGGGGTCCCACGGGTTGCGCGTGGGCGGCGCGAGGTCCGTCTCCACGAACGGCAAGATGGCCAGCTCCGACGTGCTGAGCTTCCCGGTGATCACCATGCCCGCGCGGCGCACCGTTTTGCTGGTGACGTCGTCCATGGGCGCCCGCATGTGCCGCCACGCGCGCGAGCCCATCTGCGCCGGGAAGCCCGCCGTGAAGTGCAGGTCTTTCAGCCCGGTGGGCAGCCCCCACAGCGGCCCGCGCGGCGCGCGAGGATCCCGCCGGCGCTCGCGGTCCAGCATGCGAGCCGCTCGCAGCGCGCGCTCCGCGTTCACGTGCACGAAGGCCCCGAGCCCCCCGTCCCGCGCGGCGATGCGCTCGAGGTAGGCGGCCGTCAGCGCCTCGCAGGTGACCTCACCTCGCCGCAGGGCTGCGGACTGATCGAGCGCCGACTGCGCCATGAGCTCGTCGTGGGGCACCGAGGCCTCAGCCCAGCTCGCCGCGCAGGTACTTCCCAATCAGCGTGGCGCTCTCGTCGTAGCTGCGCTGGAGCGCGCTGCGGACGAACGTCTCCACCACCTTGCCCACCCCCAGCGGGATCTTGGCGTCGATGTCGAAGTGCACGATACGCGTGAGCCTGTCGGTGCCCAGCGGCTCCACGGCCTGGTAGCCCGTGATGGTGATGTTGCCGCGCGAGGGGTGCACCACGAAGTCGTAGCGCCCGGTGGCCTTGTCGGTCTGGCCCTTCTCGTGGAAGTGCAGGTCGTCGCCCATGACCTTGCGCACCACGGCGGGCACGTCCTGGCTGGGCCAGGTCTTCACCTCGCGCACGCCCGTCTCGGGGTCGCGCTGGATGAGCTGGTAGCGCATGCCCAGGATCTTGTGGATCGTCTCCTGGTAGTGCTCGCTCCAGTGGATCTTGGCGATGAAGTTGACGGGGTCGGTGGGGATCTCGTGGCGCAGTGTGACCTGGGTAGACATGGCCGGCGTTCATACCACCTTCCCATGCCTGGGGTGTAGCCCCTGCTCGACGCCTGGCCGCTCGCAGATAAATGCCCCGGAATCACCCCAGGGGCCGAATGTTGGGTATAACGAACCCCTGAATGATGTCGGACAACAGTCGCACCACGAACCGCCCACCGCCGGCGCGCCCGTTTCGCACGCTGCTGGCCGAGCACCAGGGCCGCGACTATGGCGAGCTGGACGACGGCCGCGGAAAAGTGCGCATCTGGCACCTGGGTCACCGCATCGCGGTGTTCGAGTCGTCGGGGTCCATCTGCCAGGCCCACTCGGACTTCATCATCGCGTTCCACAAGAAGCACATCGAGGGCCACCCGCGGCCGTGGTTCACGTTCGGCAACTGGATGACGCTGCTGGCCTACACCCCCGAGGTGCGCCGCAACCTCACCGAGTGGCAGCGGCAGATGCGCTACGACGAGACCTACGTGGCGCACAACTCGCGCCTCCTGGCCATGAGCGTGAGCCTCGCCAACGGCGTGCTCGAGAACACCATCCACGTGCTGACCGACGAGGAAGCCCTGGACGACGTGCTGATCTCCGTGCGCAAGCGCATGAGCGTCTGACGCACGTTTCGGGTTAGGCTTAAGCCGATGACGAAGTTCCCCACCCGCCCCCCTCCGGCGCGCGCCTTTCGCACGCTGCTGGCCGAGCACCAGGGGCGCGACTACGTCGAGCTGGACGACGGGCGCGGGAAGGTGCGCCTCTGGCACCTGGGGCACCACATCGGCATCTTCGAGTCGTCGGGCTCCATCTGCGAGGCCCACTCGGACTTCATCGTCGCGTTCCACAAGAAGTACATCGAGGCCCACCCGCGGCCCTGGTACACGTTCGGCAACTGGACCGACCTGCAGGCCTACACGCCGGACGTGCGCCGCGGCCTCACCGAGTGGCAGCGCACCATGAAGTACGACGGCTTGCACGTGGCGCACAACTCACGCCTGCTGGCCATGAGCATCAACCTCGCCAACGCGGTGCTGGAGAAGACCGTGGAGGTGGTGCCCACCGACGAGCTGCTGGACGACGTGCTCGTCACGGTGCGCAAGCGCATCGGGGTCTGAGCGCTCGCGCCGCTTCCTTTTTCGGCGAGAACCGTTACCCTCCTGCCCCACCTAGAAACCAAAGGGCAAGCTGTGGCGGACACCATTCCATCGCGCCTCCTCGAGCAGGCGAACATTCGACCCTCCTCCCCCGCTTACTACGTTCGTGACGCGGGCGTCTGGCGTGCCACCAGCTGGGGCACCTACTCGGATCAGGTGAAGCAAGCGGGCCGCGCGCTGGTGGCGCTCGGCCTCGACACGGGCTCCACCACCACCATCCTCGGCTTCAACCGGCCGGAGTGGGTCATCGTCAACGTGGCCACCATGGGCATCGGGGGCGCGGCCGCCGGCATCTACACCACCTGCTCGCCGGTGGAGGTGGCCTACATCGTCAACCACTCGGAGGCCCCGCTCATCCTGGTGGAGAACGAGGAGCAGTGGAAGAAGGTGCTGGCCGAGCGCCACAACCTGCCCAAGCTCAAGTACGTGGTCACCATGAAGGGCGCCGCGCGCATCGCGGACCCCATGGTGCTCAGCTGGGACGAGTTCATGGCCAAGGGCGACCAGACGCCCGAGAGCGACTACCTCGAGCGCGTGCATGCATTGAAGCCCGAGGGTCTGGCCGCGTTCATCTACACCTCCGGCACCACCGGCCCGCCCAAGGGCGTGATGCTCTCGCACCACAACCTGGCGTGGACGGCCAAGGCGGCGCGCGACATGAACGGCCTGACCAACAGCGACGTCACCCTGTCGTACCTGCCGCTCAGCCACATCGCCGAGCAGATGTTCACCGTGCACGCGCCCATCACCACGGGCGGCCGGGTGTACTTCGCCGAGTCCATCGAGGCCGTGCCCGAGAACCTGAAGGAAGTGCAGCCCACGCTGTTCTTCGGCGTGCCGCGCATCTGGGAGAAGTTCCACGCCGGCATCAGCGGCAAGCTCAAGCTGGCCACGGGGCCCAAGGCCAAGCTGGTGGCGTGGGCCTTGAAGGTGGGCCGCGAAGCCAACCTGCGCCCGGGCGGCAAGAAGGGCCTCGAGTACAAGCTGGCCCAGAAGCTCATCTTCTCGAAGCTCAAGCCGGCCATCGGCATGGCGCGCGCGCGCATCTGCGTCAGCGGCGCCGCGCCCATCGCGCAAGAGGTGCTCGAGTTCTTCGCCAGCCTCGACATCATCGTGCTCGAGGTCTACGGCCAGTCCGAGGACACGGGCCCCACGTCGTTCAACATGCCGGACAACTATCGCTTCGGCAGCGTGGGTCCCGCGGTGCCTGGCGTAGAGGTCAAGATCGCTAGCGACGGCGAGATCCTGGTGCGCGGGCCCAACGTGTTCATGGGCTACTACAAGGAGCAGGCGGCCACGGACGAGACGCTCATCGACGGCTGGCTGCACTCCGGCGACCTCGGCGAGTTCCGCGAGGGCTTCCTGTACATCACGGGTCGCAAGAAGGACATCATCATCACCGCGGGCGGCAAGAACATCGCGCCCAAGAACATCGAGGCCTCGCTCAAGAACCACGAGCTCATCAACGAGGCCGTGGTCATCGGCGACCGGCGCAAGTACCTGACCGTGGTGGTCACGCTCGACCCGGAAGCCACCGCCGCGTGGGCCAAGGAGCGTGGCATTCCGCTCGCGGGCATCGGTGAGAACCCCACCCTGCGGGCCGAGATCCAGACCGCCGTGGACCACGTCAACACCGAGCTGGCACGCGTGGAGCAGGTGAAGAAGTTCAAGGTGCTCGGGCGCAACCTCACGGTGGAAGACGGCGAGCTGACGCCCACCCTCAAGGTCAAGCGCAAGAAGGTCTACGACCACTTCGCGGACGACATCGAGTCCATGTACGAAGGCGCCTGAGGCCTTCGGGCGTCATGCGCCGGCTGATCGTCGAGTCGGAAGCCACGCGGCAGGTGGATGCCTACCTGCCGCGTGTGCGCGTCCTGCTCTCGGACTTTCCGCGGGCCATGCGGCTGCTGCCCATGGTGGGCCTGGTGGAGCGCGTGTCGGCTGGCGAGCCGGCCTTCGACGCGGCCCACGAGCGCTACCGGGTGCACCTCGGTCCGTTCGGCGTGGGTGGCTTCCGCGGCACCCTGCGGCTGGTGGTGGACGTGCGGCGCAGCACCGCCGACGACCGCTACGCGCTCGAGATGACCACCCTGGCGGGTGAGGGCAACACCGACGCGTCCATCGACTTCGTGGCGCGGCAGACACCCGAAGGCACCCAGGTGCGCTGCCACGTGTGGGCCGCGCCGCGGAAGGAGATCCCCGCCATGCTGCCGCTCAGCTTGGTGCGCCGCGCCGCTTCGCACGTGCTCGAGGGCGCCATCGACACGGGGCTGGCAGGGCTCTCGGGCTCGGTCGCGGGCGACGGTCTGCAGGACTGAACGCCCGCCCGGTGAGCCCTGTGCCCATCACTCGAAGGGCGTCTTGAAGTCCACCGCGGGCCACACCTGCGCCACCAGGAGCGAGACGTTGCGCTGCACCCGGCCGCGCGCCTCGGCGTCCTGCACCCCCGAGCGGTCCTGCCAGGCGTGCATCCCGCCCTCGAAGGCCGTGGCGTACTGCTGCCAGCTGGCATAGCGGTCCTGCAGCACCTCGGCGATGCGGAAGGTCCAGTCCTTCACGTCGGAGGCGCTCAGGTAGCCCGCCGCAAAGCCGATGCGCACCGTGTCGGCCCCGCGGCCTGCGTCCCAGGCCGGGTTGCCCGTCTGGCGGCTGCGTACCAGGTCTTCGAGCAGCGCGTCCAGGTCAGCCTGACTCTCCACGCCATACCAGCTGCGCAGAGAGCTGGTGGCCCGCGAGCGCTCCCACGTGCCGCTGTCCTCGAGGCCCGTCCACGTACCGTACGCCCCCGCCAGCCACCGAGCGGCGCGCGCCGCACGGACGCGGGACTGGAAGTACAGCCAGCCGAGCGTGGCAAAGATGGCGAAGACCGCGAAGGCGACGATGAGCACCGCCATGGTGAGCGTGCCTGAGTCCATGGTGTCGATGGGGTTCATGGGTGCCTCCGTGGCTGCATGGAGTGTCGCTGCTCTCGGGACCGGCGTCTATGCCCGTCCGTTATCGGCGTAACGCATCTTGGTGTCGCGACGACATTTGGTGTGGACTATAAAAATAGCCATCACACCAGAGAAAGAGTGTCACTCATGAAACGGTACATCGCCCCCTTCGCGCTCGCCCTCCTCCTGCTGCCCGCCGGACGGGCCTCGGCCCAGCGGGGCGCGGAGGCACCGCTGGATCAAGCAGGCTCCGGGCCCAGCTCGTCCGCCAGCAACCTTTCCATCGCGATCGGCGTCACCGCCATGGCCGCCGGTGGGGTCTCGCTGGGCCACGACTCGCGTTTGGTGTTGGGCATGGGCGTGCCCTTGCTGGCGCTCGGTGTGTCGGACGTGATCCTGGGTCTGGCGCAGCGCAGCGCGGACGGGCCAGGAAGCCCAGGGTTCCAGCAGCGGCTGCGCACCGCGCGCGTGAGCTTGTTGGTGAGCGGCGCGGGGCTCGCCAGCCTGGGCGCGTTTTGGAGCTCGGACCTATCGCTCGGGGCAGGCGTGGCGCTCTTCAGCCACTCGGCCTTCCGGCTGCTGATGGAGCTGGTCACGCCACGCGCCCAGCCGCCCCGCTTCGAGGTGGGCGTCAGCGTGCTGCCGTCGCCCTACGGCCGCGTGGCCACGGCCACCTTCGGCGGCGCGCTGTGAGCGTGGTGGTTGGCGTGCCTGCGGAGGCGGGGCATCCTTCGGCCGCGATGCCCGTCAACCCCACCGAGCTCGGCGAGCTGCCCCTCCGCGAGCGCAAGTTCGCGCGCACGAAGGTGGCGCTGCTCGAGTCGGCCATGCGCCGCGTGCGCGAGGGGCGCCGCCTGGACACCATCTCGGTGAAGGAGATCTGCGCCGAGGTGCAGGTGTCCGAGGCCACCTTCTTCAACTACTTCCCGAAGAAGTCGGACCTGCTGCTCTACTACGTGCAGCTCTGGACGGTGGAGGCGGGCGCGCGCACGGCAGCGCTCTCGGGCCTGCGCGCCATCGAGGCGATCTTCGCGTTCACCGGAGAGCGCCTGGGCACGCAGCCCACCGTGCTGCTCGAGCTGATCGTGACGCTGGCATCCGACGAAGGCCCGCTCGAATTCCCGGACGTGTCTGTGGCCGAGCGCGCGGAGGCCTTCCCCGACCTGCCCGGCGCGCTCGACGCCGAGGTGCGCATCAACGTGAGCAGCCTGTTCCGGCAGCACCTGCTGCAGGCCGTCGCGAGCGGCGAGTTGCCCGCGCACACCGAGGTGGAGCTGGCGGTGCGCACGCTGGGGGCGCTGTTCTTCGGCATGCCGATGGTGAGCCATTGCTCGGGGCTGAGCGTGCCCGCCGACCAGCTCTGGGCCGCGCAGCTCCGGCTCTTGTGGGCCGGCCTGCGCGCGCTGTGACCGTCAGCCCGGGCGCAGGTCCGGGGCGCCGGTGATCACCAGGCTGCGCTTCCACAGCTCCGCGGCCAGCGCGTCGTCGAGCGCTGCGCGGTTGGGCTGTTTCTCGGCACACTTCTCGAAATAGCGGCCGCTCACGCCCTCGAGCTCGGGCGCCGTGGCGCAGTGCAGCGTGGTGGCGGCGCCCTCCTCCACGCTGATCATGAAGGCCTTGCCAATGGCGTCGAACGGCCAGGGGATGCGGCGCCAGATGTCCGTGGCCACCACGCCGGGGTGCAGCGAGTACGTGCTCACGCCCGTGCCGGCCAGGCGCTTGGCCAGGGTGCGGCTGAAGAGCACGTTGCACAGCTTGCTCACCTGATAGGCGCCCATGCCCGTGAGCGAGCGCGCGGGCTGCTGCAGCTGGTCCCAGGGGATGCGGAAGGCGCGCTCGTGAGCGCGGCTGGCCACGGTGACGATGCGCGCGGGGGCCGACTGGATGACGCGCTCGGCCAGCAGCAGCGTGAACAGGAACGTGCCCAAGTGGTTGACCGCGAACATGACCTCGTAGCCCTCCGGCGAGAGCTCGCGCACGCCTGCTAGGCCCGCGTTGTTCACCAACACGTGGATGGGCAGGCCGCGCGCCAGGAGCTCGGCCGCAGCCTCGCGGATGGCGCTGAAGCGCGAGAGGTCGAGCGCCAGGAACTCGACCTTGGGGTTGCCCGTCTCGGCGATGATGGCCTCGATGACGGGCATGGCCTTGTCGCGGCTGCGGCACGCCACGATGACGTGCGCCCCTTTGCGCGCCAGCTCGAGCGCGGTCACCCGCCCGATGCCGGTGTTCGCGCCGGTGACGACGCAGACACGCCCGGTCATGTCGGGCAGGTGCAGCGGCTTCATGCGGATCAGCCCGCGGCCGCTTCGCCGGTCTCGGCGGCCTCTTCGCCCTCGCCCTCGCCCTCGGCGGGAGCCACGCGGCCCGCGACCGGCTTGCCGGCATCCACCCAGCCACGGATGCCCGGGCGCATGACGGCCACTTCGCGGCCAGCTTCGCGCGCCCGTGTGGCCGCGTTGTCCGACGCGGTGCACTGGGTGCTACCGCAGTAGAAGACCAGCAGGCCATCGGCGGGCAGCTCGGTCATCTGGTACTCGCTGGACGAGGTGAGCAGCACGGCGTTGGGAACGGTGCCCAGGGAGTCGCGCGTCTCTTGATGGTTGGCGTCCACCGGGCGGGCGGTGCCAGCCTCGAAGAGCGCGGCAGCCGCGTTCACGTCCAGCTCGCGGATGGGCGCGGGGGCCTCGGCCGCAGGCGCTGCGGCGGCAGACTCTTCGGCGGCGACGATGGCTTCGGCCGCTTCGGTGGCGGCGGTGTCTTCTTGCCCGCCACAGCCGAGGCCGAGGAGCGCGAGCAGGAGTGGAAGGAGCGTGAGGCGTTGGCGGAGTCGGGTCATGGTGGGCAACACGATGCAAGAGCGTGACGCAGCGTGCAATGGGGTGTGCGACAAACTACAGTCGCCGACATGTCGCCTATTTACCTGCTTCGCGTCGCTCCGTTGGCCTGCATCAGCTTGCTCGCGGTCACTTCCAGCGTGGCCTGCAACAGCAGCAGCCCCAACGACGGTGGCTCCCCGCCGCCGCGCCCCACCGGCGACGTGGGCGCCCCCAGCGCCAGCTGTGGCAGCGTGCGCCTGACCAGCTATCAGCCGTTCGATCGCGGCTGGTGCGAGTACGACACCAGCTACTCGTTCTTGCCCACCTTCGTGCGCCAGGGCCTCACGGCGGCCATCGCCGAGCCGTGGAACGGCAGCAGCTACGGCGGCGCCCCCGGCGAGGCGTGCGGCGAGTGCTGGGAGATCGACACCGTGACGGCCACCGAGGTGGTGATGATCACGGACCTCTGCCCCAACCAGGGCAACTCGCTGTGCCAGGGCAGCCACTTCCACATCGACCTCACGGAAGACGCCGCCCGCATGGTGGGCGGCGGCGCGCTGGACGAGGGACAGGCGCGGCGCGTGCCCTGCCCGGTGAGCGGGGACATCCACCTCTTGGTGAACGACCACGAATTCGCCTACCTGCGCGTGGCGCTCATGAACCACCGCGTGCCGCTGCGCGGCGTGGAGATGCGCGCCACCGGGGCCGGCGTGACCGGTGACAACCCGTGGACGGCGCTGACCCGCTCGGGCGGCGCATGGGAAGCCCATGGCAGCATGCCGCACGACCGCGGCGGCGACGGCGTGCAGTTCCGCCTGACCAGCGCGCAGGGCCAGGTGGTGGAGTCGAGCGTGGTGGTGCCCACGCGCCCCGAGCGCGGCAGCACCTTCGACCTGGGTGTGCAGGTGGACGACAGCATGCCTCCCGAGGGCGCCGCGTGCGTGTTCGAGACACCCGGCGACGTGTTCGTGGACGAGTTCGGCGGCATCGACCAAGTGCGCTGGCAGCTGGACCCGTGGGGCCCGGCCGAGGGCGCGTTCTTCGGCGCCGACGACCAGGGCTGCGACGCCGGCAGCGCGGGCTGCATCCGCGTGGAGCGCTTCCACAGCGGCTCCGGCATGCACATCTACTACCGTCAGCGCTTCCCCACCTACACGTTCAGCAGCGTCTCGCTACGCGTGCGTACGGATGGCCCCACGAGCCGCGTCCAGGTGGGCCCCAGCTACGAGGGCACGCGCTGCGAGCTGAGCTTCTTCGACATCGGCCCCGAGTGGTCGACCATCACGCTGGACGTGACCGAGCGCTGCGGCGCGCTCGAGTGGCTGAACTCGCTGAGCGTGGACCTGGCCGGGGCGGACATCACGCTGTTCTTGGACAACGTGCGCTTCGAGTAGGGGATCGCCTTTAGAACAAGCACAATTGGCACCCCGAGGATTCCACACATCTTGCGAGGAGGCCGATTGGCCTTGCTGCAAGGTTCTTTGGGCACCCCCGGCTGGAAGCCGGCAGCAAACCAGCCTTGGATGGACATAAAGTCCCCTGCGGGGACTAGATGGCTGGCAGCAGGGTTTGCCCTACCAAGGGTACTCAGACACAGCGTCCGGCCGCCCTCGGTAGACCACACCCCATTGTCGACCACCCAGTCCGCCCAAAGGGCAGACTGAATGTGTCCGAGTACCCTTGGTAGAACGGCCCCCAACTTCACCGCCATTTAGTCCGCCCGCAGGGCGGACTTTCAGGTCGCCCAGGCCTGGTCTGCTGCCCCCGGCTTCCAGCCGGGGGTGCCATTGTGCCTTGCAGCAAGGCGAGTCGGCCCCCGAGCGAGATAAAAATGCTCAACTCGAAAGCCGGGGTGCCCATCATGCCTTGAATTAGGCCCCATTCGAGCAACCGAACTACCCGATCCCCGCCGCTTCTGATATCAGGAAGGCGATGAACGGCGTTGGCGTGGTGACGAGAGCGCTCCTCCTGCTGAGCGCAGCGAGCGCCACGCTGCTGACCACCACCACCGCCGCCCACGCGCAGACCATGAGCCAGGTGGCCGCAGGCCAGAGCAGCTGCACCACCGCCGGCGGCGAGGGCCTGTCCACGCAGCTGGTGGACGTGCAGCGCTGCCTGCACCCGGGGCAGTTCGTGTCGTTCGCCAACGCCGACATCACCGCCACCAGCGCGCGGGTGCACCTGGTGGCGCAGGCCAGCGCGCGCACCGCGCTGCAGACGGCGGCGGCGATCGTGCCGCTCGAGATCAACTCGGGCTTCAGGCCGCTCTCCGACCAGTACTTGCTGTGGGCGTCCGGGCAGTGCGCCGTGGTGGGCGTGCCGGGCAGCAGCAACCACCAGAGTGGCCGGGCCGTGGACGTGAACAACACGGTGGAGGCGCGCACGGCGCTCACCAACGCCGGCTGCGTGTGGTTCGGGGCCAGCGACGCGGTGCACTACGACTGCCCCGGCGTGGACCTGCGCGATGACTCGGTCGCCTCGTTCCAGCGGCTGTGGAACATGAACAACCCGAGCATGCCCCTGTCCGAAGACGGCAGCTGGGGCCCCATGACGCTGGCCGCCATGCAGATGTCGCCGGCCGACGGATTTCCCATTGGCGGCCTGACCACCTGCGGGCCCTGCGCCGCCGGGGCCGAGTTGAACGACTGCGGTGACTGCGGCGCGCCTCCCGTGGAGGTCTGCAACGGCAGCGACGACGACTGCGACGGCATGACGGACGAAGGCTGTGGCGGGCCCGACCTGGACGCAGGCGTCATGGACGACGGCGGGATCACGGCTGACGCCGGGATCACCGTCGATGCGGGCGCGCTGCTAGACGGCGGGATGAGCGGAGACGCATCGCTGCCCACGGGCGACGGCGGCGACGTTCGCGCGGACCTCGGCGCGGGGCGCCCGACCTCGGGCTGCACGGTGGCCCCGGGTGGAAACTCGGTCCCGGGCCCTGGGAGCGGCAGCGGATCACTAGCGAGCCTGCTGCTGGTGGGCGCAATGTTGCGCCGCGCGCGTCGTGTGGAACGAAAGGGGCTGTCATGAAGTCCGCTGCGCTCACCCTACCCCTCTTGCTGGCAGGCCTCTCCGGCTGCGCGTCGTCCGAGACCCCGGGCCACACACACGCGCCCGTGGTGTACGGCACCGACGACCGGCAAGAGGTCTATGCGCACCCCTCGGCCAGCCTGCGCACGCTGGCGCACGAGTCCATCGTGGCGCTCATCCGTGACACCCGCCTCGAGGAGCAAATGGACGGCAGCTTCGAGCGCACCCCCACGCTGACCCTCGGCGAGGCGCACGACCTGTGCAGCGACCAGCGCTTCATCGACCAGCCCACCAGCGCCTTCTGCTCGGGCACGCTGGTGGCGCCCGACATCGTGGTCACGGCGGGGCACTGCATCGAGACGCTGTCCGAGTGCATGAACACGCGCTTGGTGTTCGACTACCTGTACACGGCCGACGGCGTGCTGGCGCCGCTCGAGGCCGATGACGTGTACGGCTGCGTGGAGATCCTGTCGCGGCAAGACGGCGTGCTGGACTACGCCTACCTGCGCCTCGACCGCGAGGTGGTGGGCCACAGCCCGGCCACGCTCTCGCCCGGTGTGGGCAGCACCTGCCGCAACGTGGTGGACGAAGAGGCCGTGAGCGCCCTCGGCTTCGGCTCGGGGCTGCCGCTCAAGATCGACTCGGGCGGGGCCGTCACCAACCCGTCGTCACGCGGCACCAACTTCTTCCTGACCTCGCTCGACACCTTCGCGGGCAACAGCGGCTCGGGCGTGTTCAACGCCTCGGGCCAGCTGGTGGGCGTGCTCTCGAGCGGCCTCGGCGATTACCGCGAGCGGGCGGGCGAGGGCTGTGACGAGGTCAACGTGCTGTCGGAGCTCTTCGGCGGGGAGCAGATCGGCCACCTGTTCCCCACGCTGCTGCGCTACTGCGACGAGGCGAGCGCGCCGGACGCCACGCTGTGCGCCGCCGCCGACAGCGCTTGCCCGGACGGACCCAGCCCCGATGCGGGCATGCCGGACGCGGGCATGGACCCGGACGCGGGCGTGGACCCGGACGCCGGCGTGGACGCGAGCGCCGACGCTGCGACGGCCGACATGGGCCGGCCACGCGGCTCCGGCCGTGGCTGCTCGATCACGGAAGTGGCTCGCAGTGGCGCGGGCCCACAGGGTGCACTGCTGGCCGCGCTGCTCGGGCTCGCGTTGCGCCGCCGGCCCCGTGTGCGACCACGCCACACATGAACCCCTTCCGTCTCTCGGTCCTCGCACTCGTCGCAACCGGACTGTTGGCGGCCAGCCCGGCGGTCGCCCAGACCTGGGAGGTGGCCGGCGCCGCGGGCGGTGAGCTGGCCGTGGCCCCCGCGCTCACCGGCCATGGCTTCTTGTTCCTGCAGGCGGCGCGCAGCGACACCCTCGGTGGCACGCTGCGCCTGACCTACAACACCGACACGGTCGACGTGACGCTCGAGCGCCTGCCGCTGGCAGAGCGCCTGGAGCTGACGGTGGGCATGCGCGGCGAGGCGCTCATCGCGGGCTTGAACCTGGACTACTTCCAGCAAGGCGAACGGCTGTCCGACCGCGGCTTCTATGCGAGCTACCTGCAGGGGCACGCTCGGCTGCAGCGCCACCTGCCTGCGCACAACACGGTGGAGCTGGACACGCAGGTGCGCCGCTGGTGGTTCTCGGACACGGGCAGCACGGCCGACACGCTGCAGCTGCCGCAGGAGACCTGGCACGCGCAGGTGCGGCTGGCGTGGATCTACTGGAACATCCAGCTGCCGCGCGAAGAGTGGGAGGCGCACCGGCTGTTCCCGCGTGTCACGGGCTTCGCGTTCCGGGTGGCGGCCGAGATGCTGCTGCGTGGTGAGGCCGGGGCCTTCGGCGCCGAGGTGGCTCCGGGGGAGCTCGACCCGCGCAACGACGCCGGACGCGGAGCGGCCACGCTGCGTCTCTGGGCGGCCGGGGGCACCCGCTTCGGTGCGCTGCGCCTGGCCTTCGAGCTGAACGGCGCCTGGGGCACGGGCCATGACGACATCACGCGCGACCGCGTGGGCGGGCTCACGCCCTATGTGGTGCGCGTGCCGGGGCTGCCCTGGGCGGCGCTGCTGTCCGAGCGCTACCTGGTGGGCGAGGCCCGGCTGGCCCTCGCTCTCGGAGACGAGCGCGCCCACGAGCTGGGTGTCCTCGTGGCGGCCGGCGTGCTGAACGACCCGCGTCGGCTCGGGCTGCGCGAGGCGGGCGGCCTGGGTGGTGGCGCGCTGTTCGCGGACCTTCGCTTTGGCAGCTGGCAGATCCACGCGCAGGGCGCCATGGCCGCGCCGGTGGGCTGGCTCACCGACCGTGTCCACCTCTCTGGGCTGGTGGGTGTGGGCGTCCGGCTGAAGTGACATTAGACTGCCGGCTTCATGCCGAACACACAGTCGCTCTGGTCCCGGGTGTCTTCACTTCTTGCGCCGGGCGTCTCGTCCGGGGTGCTCGTCAGCGCCTCGCTCGTGGCAAGCCTGAGCGGCTGCGCCGATGAGGGCAGCGTGGGCGCGCGGCCCGAGGCCGTGGTCTACGGCGAGGACGACCGCACGGACGTCTACGCCCACCCGAGCGCGTCGCTGCGCAGCCTGGCCACGGAGTCCATCGTGGCGCTGGTCCCTGGGAGCGACCTGACAGACAACGGTGACGGCACATGGGACCTCGCGTCGGCTTTCACGCTCGAGGAGGCCTTCGACCTCTGCGACGACCAGCGCTTCCTCACTCAGCCCACCAGCGCGTTCTGCTCCGGCACGCTGGTCGCGCCCGACGTCATCGTGACCGCCGGCCACTGCATGGAGAGCATGGCGGACTGCCTCGAGACCAGCTTCGTGTTCGACTACCTCTACACGGCGGATGGCGTGCTGGCCGAGCTCGAGGACGACGACGTGTACAACTGCGCTGAGATCCTCGCGCAAGAGAACGGCGTCATCGACTACGCGTACCTGCGCCTCGACCGCCCGGTGGTGGGACACACGCCCGCCACCCTCTCCGCGGGCATCGGCGACACCTGCCGCAACGTGGAAGATGGCGAGGCCGTCACCGTGCTCGGCTTCGGCTCCGGCCTGCCCCTCAAGATCGACGACGGCGGCAACGTCACCGACCCGAGCACCCAGGGCTCGTACTTCTTCGAGACCTCGCTCGACACCTTCGGCGGCAACAGCGGCTCGGGCGTGTTCAATGACGCCGGTGAGCTGGTGGGCGTGCTCTCAGCGGGCGCAGCCGACTACGTGACACGCGACGCCGAGGGCTGCGACGAAGTCAACGTGCTCCCCGAGAGCGCCGGCGGCGAAGTCATCGGCCACGTGTTGCCCACGCTTGCCGACTACTGCGCCGACGCTCCGGACCCCGACGCCGACCTGTGCGCCCTGTTCGACACCGCTTGCCCCAACGGGGTGGATGGCGAAGGCCCGGCTGGCGAAGGCTCGAGCTGCAGCGTGAGCAGCCCCGCCGCTGGCACGGGCAGCGCGCCGCTCGCGTTCCTCGCGCTGCTGGGCCTGGTGCTCGGCCGCCGTGTCCGTCGCCGCGGGAGCGCGGAGTGAGCGATCGCGTCAGCATCGACCGCCGCGCGGACGTCGCCTACCTGGCGCTCACCCACGCCAGCAAGCACAACGCGCTCGACTGGGAGATGCTGAGCGCGCTGGTGGAGGCCGCCGAGTCGCTCAAGGCCGACCGCTCGCTGCGCGGGGTCATCCTGCACGCCGAGGGGCCGTCATTCTGCAGCGGCCTCGACTTCCCGAAGTTCACCAAGGAGCCGGCGCGCATGGCGCGGGCGTTCGCCAAGCTGGGCCTGCGCAGCACCAACCTCTTCCAAGAGGCGTGCTGGGCGTTCCGGCGGCTGCCCGTGCCCGTGGCGGCCGTCACCCACGGGCGCTGCTTCGGTGGGGGCCTGCAGCTGGCGCTGGCGGCGGACTTCCGCTTCACCACGCCCGACTGCGAGTTCTCCATCATGGAGGCCAAGTGGGGCCTCATCCCGGACATGACGGGCAGCGTCACGCTGCGCGAGCTCATGCCCATGGACCAGGCCAAGCGGCTCACCATGACGGGCCGCGTGTTCAGCGGCGTGGAGGCCAAGGGCTACAACCTGGTCACCGAGGTGGCGGCTGACCCCATGGCCGCCGCCGAGGCGCTCATGGCCGAGCTGGTGACGCGCTCACCCGACTCGGTGGCCGCCACCAAGCAGCTGTTCCACGAGACCTGGGTCGCGCACGAAGACGCCGCCTTCTCGCTCGAGAGCCGCCTGCAGGCGCTGGTGCTCATGGGCAAGAACCAGCGGGCGGCCATGCAGGCCAACTTCAAGAAGGAGGCGCCGCGCTTCGGGCGCCGCCTGCGCGTGCTGGGCTGACCGCCGCGCCTCAGTGGCGCGGCTTGACCTCACCGCGCCGCAGCTTGCGGTACATGGACAGGGACTCGGTCATCACCTTGATGGCCTCGTCCTTGTCCATGATGTCGTCGATGACCACCTCTTTGTTCTCCAGCACCTTGTAGTCCTGGAAGAAGCGCTTGATCTGCCGCAGCGTGTGCGAGGGCAGGTCCGTGTGGTGGTGGATCTCGTCGAACGATGGGTCCCCGTTGCATACCGCGATGATCTTGTCGTCGATGCCCTTGTCGTCGCGCATGCGCATGACGCCGATGGCGCGCGCGTCCACCACGGTCAGCGGGTAGAGCGGCTCCATGGTGAGCACCAGCGCATCGAGCGGGTCGCCGTCGTCGCAAAACGAGCGCGGGATGAAGCCGTAGTTCGCGGGGTAGTGCACCGCGCTGTACAGTACGCGGTCCAGCTTGAGCAGGCCGCTCTCCTTGTCCAGCTCGTACTTGTTCTTGCTGCCCGTCGGGACCTCGATGATGACGGGGAACGCGGTCTCGATGACCTTCTCATCGACGTAGATGTCGTGCCAGGGGTGCATGCGGTTGGTCTCGGTTAGGGAAGGGTCCCGCCGCGCACCTGGGTCCACCAGTAGATGGCAGCAGAGACGGTGAGCGATGCCACGGCCACCGCCCAGAGCCAACTGGGAGGCGCTTTGGTGCGCTTCTTCTTGCGCTGGCGCAGCTTGCCGGGGCGGGGATGGCTGGACGTGGTGCCCGCCGACACGCGGCCGCCGCGCGCGCGCTCGCTGTGGCGCGACAGGCCGCTGAGCGTGTCCGGGATGGTGGACGAGCGCCGGGCGCTGGTGGGCGCGGAGTCGAGCGCCACTTGCACGGTCTCCATGGACATGGAGCCGGTGTCGTCCATGCCCGTGGTGACCGCCACGCGCTCGGCCTCGCTGATGACCACCGCCGAGGACGACCCCGTGCGTGAGCGCACCGCGTCGCGGCGCTGCTCGTGGAACGACGCGGGCTCGGCGGGCAGTGCTTCGAGGGCGCGCAGCATGTCGCCGCCATCGGTGAAGCGGCGCGCCGGGTCTTTCTCGAGCGCGCGCAGGATGAGCTTCTCGAGATCCGGGTGCACGTAGAGCCCGGGGCGAATGCGCTCGATGCGCGGCACGGGCTCGAACAGGTGGGCGCGCAGCAGCTGCGAGCGGCGCTCGTAGGAGAAGGGGCGCTGGTCGGCGAGCATCTCGTAGAGCACCACGCCCGCCGCGTAGACGTCGGCGCGCACGTCCAGCGAGACCCCCGTGATCTGCTCGGGCGCCATGTAGGCCGGCGTGCCCACGATGCGGCCCTTGCGCGTGAGCGTGGCGTCCTGGCTGAGCTCGTCCACTTCGAGGAACTTGGCCAGGCCGAAGTCCAGCACCTTCACCACGTCGATGCCGCCGGCCACCTGGCGCAGGAAGATGTTGGCGGGCTTGAGGTCGCGGTGGACGATGCCGTTCTGGTGCGCGAACGCCACGCCCCGCATGGTCTGGAGCGCCACGCCCACGGCGCGCAGCGGGTCGATGGGCGCGCGCTGCAGCACGTCTTCGAGCGTCTCGCCGATGAGCAGCTCCATGGCGATGAACGTGATGTCGTGGTCCACGCCGAAGTCGGTGATGTGCACCACGTGCGGGTGCTTCAGCTTGGCGAGCGCGCGCGCCTCACGCTCGAAGCGCCGCTTGAGCGCGCTGATGTGCCCGAGGTTGTCGTTGAGCACCTTGATGGCGAGCGGGCGGCCCCCGTCGGTGGGGGTGGCCTGATAGACCACGCCCGTGGCCCCCGCTCCGAGACGCTTCTCGATGAGGTAGCCGCCAAGCTTGGTACCCACGAGAGGATCGTGGTCGGACGCGCGATCTCTCGACACTTCGTCAAGAATACACGATTTCGGTCGCCCGATAGCCACTGAACCCTATAACTGCGGGCTGATGTCGATCGTGGAGACCGCCCACTTCGAGGGGCCCGAGAAGAAGCTGAAGGTGACGTTCGCGAAGGACGCGCCCGGGCTCCGCTCGCTGCCGCGCACGGTGTGGGACCAGGTGCTGGGCGCGGCCGGGGCGGCCATCGTGTCGGCGGCCCACGACGAGTACTGGGACGCCTATGTGCTCAGCGAGTCGAGCCTGTTCGTGAGCGACCACTCGTTGACCCTGATCACCTGCGGCCAGACACGCCTGGTGGACGCCGTCGCGCCGTTGCTGTCCCACGCCCCACGAGCCGCGCTGTCGCAGCTGCTCTACGCCCGCAAGAGCGAGCACTTCCCACAGCACCAAGCCAGCACCTTCGACGCGGACGCAAAGCGCCTGCGCGCGCTGCTGGGGCCGAGTGGTCCGTGCGCGCAGCGGCGCCTCGGCGAGGGCGAGCACTTCGTGGACCTCTTCGATTCCGCTGCCAGTGGTCACGCGCGGCGCCCTGACGTCACGCTCGAGGTGCTCATGCACGGTCCGTCGGCCGCGGCCTGCGCGCGCTTCGAGCGCAGCCAGGCTCCCGCGGCGCGCGCTCTGGTGGCGTCACTGGCGCCCGGCTTCGCGCTGCACGAGCACTACTTCGACCCGCAGGGCTACTCCGTGAACGGCCTGGGCGACGGCGCGTACGTGACCCTGCACGTGACCCCCGAGCCGGTGGGCAGCTACGTGAGCTTCGAGCTGCAGGGCCCGCTCGAGCGCGTGTCCGCGGGCGACGCACAGCGCTGCGTGGCCGCGCTGGCCGCCGCGTTCGCGCCCCGCTCCATCGAGGTGCTGGCCTACCACCCGAGCGAGCCGTGGCTGACCGCCGCCGATCTGCGCGCCGCGGTTCGGGGCTACGTCGTGGCCGCGGGCGAGCCACTCCGCGCGGCGGACTACCACCTGGCCTTCACGCAGCTACGGCCGAGCACCGCGCTCTAGAGCGCTGCACCCGGCCGTGCCGAGGACGTGGGGGGCGGCGTGACCCGCCGGACGATCAGAAGGCCTGCGGACGCGGCCCCACCGAAGAACCCTGCGGGTCGGCCTCGCGAATGTGGGCGATGTTCACGGCCTCACCGCCGCGCGCCACGTACTCGCGGTACACGTGCGCGTAGTAGTTGGACATGATGATCATGGCCAGCGGGATGGTGAAGAACATGCCGATGCCGCACGCGATGACGCCCGCCAGGTAGAGCCCGAAGAACACGAAGCTGAGGATGAAGCCGCCCAGCAGCAGCTCCTTCCACATGGTCTTGCCCATGCGGAAGGCAGGCCCGAACTGGAGGCCGACGCTGATGTCGTCGGACAGCTGGGCGCGCACGCCGCCGGAGACCATGCCCAGGCTGAAGGGGATCATGCACGCGATCATCAAGAGACCGCCGAGGCCCGCGAGGACTCCGCTGATGAGGCTGCTCTCGAGCTGAGCGCCCAGGAACGCGCCCGCGCCGATGCAGCCGTAGCAGACCAGCATGATGGGCAGCAGGGCGAGGCCCCACACCAGCTGCACGATGAACACGCGGAAGCCCGAGCCCGCCAGCTTCATGAGGTAGTCGAGGTCGAACTCCATGCGCGGCAGGAGGTCTTCCTGGCCCCGTGCCGTCCGCTGCATCATGGCGGACAGGTAGCCGTTCAGCGCGAACTGACCGAAGAAGGGGATACACATGGCGGACAGCATGAGCACGCCGCAGAGGGCGATCTTCTTGGTCCAGTCGGGGTCGCGCTTGGCGAGTTCGAGGCCGCTCAGGTACTGCACGGTGACACCACTTCGGTTGGGGTTGAAGACACGAGCACGATACACGCGACATACGCGGTGTGGTGCGAAATCTTCCTTGTGGCAGGGCCCCGGCCGCCCGTCAGCGCGCGCGCGTCACACCCAGCTGACGCGATAGGCGATGACGGTGGGCGTCTGCAAGCCGGGCAGCTGCCGCGTGTAGACCTTGCGCGTGACCAGCTCGATGGTGCTCTCGAACATGCCCTCCCAGCCGGCGCGGAAGTAGGCGATGTCCGCGAAGGGCACGCCGTGGCACTCCACGCGCGCCTCCTTGGGACCTAGCCGGTAGACCGCCGACGAGCCCCCTTCCATGAGGCGGCCCCACGCGATGGGGAAGCGCTCGAGCAGCGCCCACACGCTGACCGTGCCGCTGGCCTTGAGCCCGCGGATGATGGTGCCCACGTAGGTGTTCTGGATGCGCTGCGCCACCAGCCGGCCGTTGTCGATCTGCTGCTCCGGCGTGTAGCCCACCGCGTCCATCGCGCGGTAGTGAGCCACCGCCACGTCCACCGGCACCCAGCTGGCCACCACCAGGTTCATGATGGCGTGGTGATACGCCGGGTCCAGCACCTGGTCGTAGCGCTCTTTCATGTGGCTCTCGTTGAGCGCGCGCAGCGAGCCGGCCAGCAGCGTCCCGCGCACGTGGGTGACGGGCGGCACCGCGTGGGGCTCGTGACCGAGGGCGACGACGACCGAGTCGGGCGACATTGGCGAAACCTATCAGGGACGGGACGCATCGGGGGAGTCCATGTCCCAACACACGGGCCCGAACATGGCGCCCAGGCGCTCTTCCATGTGCTCCACGAGCGCGCGCGGCACCACGCCGCCCAGCTTTCCGTAGACCACCAAGAGCTCGCGGTCGCCCACCACGTAGCTGGCCGTGAGCCCCGCGCCCACGCGCAGCTGCACGTGATCGCGCGCCCCGTCCACCAGGGCCGAGAACTCACTCACGCGCACGTCGGCCTCGGGCAGCATGGCCGCGTCGGCCACGGTCAGCGGGCGCGGCGCTTGATAGACCACGCGCAGCCGCGCCGCGCAGTCTCGTCCGAGGCGCGCACGCAGCCGGCCATGCGCTTCCACGTCATCACCCCACGCGCTCGACGCGGAAGCCGGTGACGGCGTCCCCCATCGCGGCGCTCGTGGTTGGCGTGGCCTGGTAGCTCACGTCCGCGCTGAAGACCTTGGTGTAGAAGTCGGCGTCCAGCGTGGGCGCGTCCTCGATGCCCGCCAGGTAGACCAGCGTCATGAGGCCCTCCACGCCGCCCTGCGCCAGGAACGACACGGGCCGCTCCGAGACGCCGTACATGGCGCGGTAGCCCACGCTCTCGTAGTCGTCGTGCAGCACGAACTCGGCGTCCGACTCCGACACGCTGACCACCTGCCAACGGCCCCAGCCGAAGGCGTTCAACACCGCCACCATGCCGTGCACCCAGTCCTCGCGCGAAGCGAGGCTCGGGCGAATGAGCGCGTTCCACTCGGTGGACTGCATGATGCCGCCGAACGTGTTGAACGCGCACACGCGGCCCGCTTCGACCAGCGTCTCGGACGCGGCGGCCAAGCCCTCTTCACCGTACTCGCGGCTCAAGCGGTGCAGGAACTCGAACGAGATGCGGTTGTAGTAGTTGGCGAAGTGCCGCGTGAGGTGCACCCCGAACGCGTCGATGGTGCCGTGCGCGTCGCCCACCAGCGGCAGCCCCGAGACGGCGCCGAGGATGCCGTCGTAGTCCACCGGCGTGGCTGGGATGGGGCGCGGCGCGTGGGTGGTCAGCGCTCCCACGCCTGGGCTCGCGTACAGCTCGTACCCGCCCGCAGCCGGCGTCAGCTCGAAGACACAGGCGGGCGCGTCGCACGCCATGCAGGCGCTGTGGGTCACCCTGAACGTTCCGTCGGGCAGGCCATGGATGGCCGCCAGTGCCCCCGCCAAGAAGCCGGAGGCAAAGAAGCAGACCGGCGCCTTCGACACCCCCTGCTTCGCGCGGCAGCCCAGCGCGTAGTGCGAGTGCTCGGTGCTGAGCCGCCCGCCCTCTGGCCCCAGCCCCGCGAGCGCCAGCGTGCCGAAGCCTGCCCAGCGATAGAGCTCTTCGGCCACCCGAGCGCGCTCTGCCGTGCCGGCCACGCCGCCCTGCGCGAAGAGGCTCGTCAGCTGGGCGTGCGCCACGCTGGCCGCCGCTCCCACCAGCACGGGCTCGAAGTCACCGTAGGCCGCGTCGATGAGGGCCTGCTGGAGCGCCAGATTGTAGTGGTGGCAGTGGAAGATGAGCGGCTCGGCGCCCACGATGCAGCGCCGATGATCCACGTCCACGTCCACCTGAAAGGGCGTCGTCATACTGGGCACTCCCGGCCAACGGTCTCGCGGATGGCGGCGCGAACAGCGCTCAGGTACTCCCGCGACACGGCGGTCTCGGGGGTGACTTTATCGAGAATGATACGCTCGCGCACCGTGAGTGGTAGGACGATGACACGGATGCGCTTGAGGGTGGTGACGTCGCCATTTCGCCGCGCCCACTCGAGCATCCGGAACAGCGTGCCTTCTTCGGTGGTCATCCTTCGGAGCTCCTTTCTATGAGGGACACAGTTCTTGGTCCTCACTGTATACGGAGCAGGTGGGGAGATCAGGCCGAAAATGTCAGACGCGCGTCTTCCGCCTCCACGGGTAAAACACTTCGCCAAGCTGGCGGGCGCTGCGCATGAGCTCGGCGTCGTCCAGCAGCAGCACCTGCAGGCTGACGGCGCCATGGTCGTGGGCGGTGGTCGTGGTGTGCGCCAAGATGACGTCCACGTTCTGGCGGAACGAGTCCAGCACACGCAGCCCCACCGCCGGCTTGGCCGAGCCTGCGCCACGCGCCGCGAGCGAGAACGTGGCCCACTCCACCTCGGGGTAGTCGCGCAGCACCTCGGTGAGCGCCGCCAGCAGGGCGTCGTCGGCAGGGCCGTTGAGCGCCCGGATCTCGATGGGCTCCTCGGCCGGCGGGGGCGGGGTGGCGGGGGCCTCTGGCAGGGCTGGCTGCGGAGGCACCGAGGCCGCGTGGGCGCCGGCCGCCGGGATCTCGGTGTCGGGACCCAGCGGATCGTCCAGGTCCAGCAGGGCTGCGGCCGGCCGCGAGGACATGCGCGGCCGCTCGGTGTCCACGTGGAAGTCGTCGAGCCCGGGCAGCTCGTCGAGCGGCCGGATGCTCACCTGGCTGGGGGGTGGCGCGCCCAGGTCCAGCACGTCCAGCGTGCCGAGGCCGGCGTTCAGATCCATGGCGGACGAGTCCTGACCCTGACGCGGACGCTGGCTGCTCCGCGCTACGGGAGGCGGTTGCGGCAGGTCCAGCTCGAGCGGACCATCGGGCGCCCACGAGCTGCGCCCCAGCTGCACCTCCACGGAGGGGGGTGGCCGCGACGAGCGCGCGAAGGACACCGTGGGGCGCCGCTGGGCGGGGCCACCGTCGTCGCGCGGCGGGGCGAAGGACGCACGGGTGACGCGCGCCGAGAGCTTGGGCGGCGTGGTGGCCGGCTCCACGGGCTGGCGCGTGATGCGCGGCGCCGGGATGGCAGGGCTCGACTGGCGCTCGGCGTCGGGCCGCGTGGCCTCGAGGATGGACGACGAGATGCGCCCCACCCCGGCATACGGCCCGAAGGTGTCGCTGCGGTTCTGGGTGCTGACCAGCGGCTTCAGCTCTTCCCGCGTGGCCTCGAGCGCGTGCGGTGCCACGGCGTCGATGACCATGAAGGCCGCGCCCTCGTTGAGCGCGTAGTGCACCGCGCGGCGCGCGCCCACCTCCTCGGCCAGCACGGTGCGGTCCTGCCGGCGCCAGCCGAACACGTCGGCCGCGGCGTCCAGCTGCTCCTGCGAGGTGAACACCGGCAGCGCCCAGTCCCCGTTTTCGTTCACCAGCGTGGCGAAACCATCGCTGCCATCCACCTTGCGGGGAACGTGCAGCGTGCGCTGCGACAACGCCAGAAGCGCATCGACCTTGGCCTGCCCCCCTGCACGTGCATGCAGCAGGAGCCGGACGAAGGCCGCGAGCGCATGGGTGGCGTTCGGGGTGCTCATCCCGAGATTGTCTCGACTCCTGAAGACGACTGCAAATTCCCGGACTTGACAGCGGGGCCACGGCGGCTAGATTCGCGTCTCGCTCCGGCCCGCCCAGATAGCTCAGTTGGTAGAGCAGTGGATTGAAAATCCACGTGTCGACGGTTCGATTCCGCCTCTGGGCACCTCAGAGACCCCCTGAAAACAGGGGGTTTCGTCATTTCTGGCGTCTGCCCAGCTACGGCGGGCGGCGGAACTGGACCGAACGCGCGAGCCCGCGGTAGCGCGCGGTGACCGTGGCGTGGCCGCGAAACGCGCGGGTCCACACGCCGTCGCCAGCGAGCCGCGCCTGCACCGACTGAACGCGGAAGGTCACGTCTCGGTTCGGCAGCGTCCAGCTCTGCCCGTCGGGGCAGCGCGCGTCCACGGTCAGCGTGCCACGGTAGCCCGGGATGAACCGGCCCTGCGTGAGGCTCACGTCCAGAAGCGCGGCGGGGCAGCGCGGCCCGAAGCCGAAGCGCAGCGCCCGTCGCATGCGGCCCCCCACTTGCTGGGCGGCGTGTGGGCGGCCGGGGGCCTCGTGGTAGCCGAGGGCGCCGCCCAGCTCGAACCCGCGATCGATCAGCACGTCGCGCAGCGCGCGAGCGTCCGAGACCATGGGCGGCACCGCAGCGCGAACGTCACTCTCGGCACCGCCCACGTCCACCCACCAGCGCCCCGGCAGCCGTGGGGCGTCCTGCACCGCACGCAACACGGCCTGCTCGTCGAACCAGAGGCTCGGAGAGTGCGCGAAAACCTGCGCGAAGCGCTGGGGGAACAGGAGACCAGCCCAGACCGCGGCGAGCCCGCCGTAGCTGAAGCCCAGGATGGCGCCCGCGTCACGGAGCGGGACGCGGAGTGCGACGGCGGGCAGCACCACGTCCACCAGGTACGCGGCGAACCCGCGCACGTTGGTGGGGTGGTCCGTGGGCGTGAACTCCTGCGAGCGAGCGACAGAGGGCACGGCGATGACCACGCACGGCTCCACGAGGCCTTCGTGAACGAGGGCCATCAGGTGCGTGTCCACCGCGAAGGTGGGTTCGAACGCCGACTGCCCGTCCATGACGAGGAGAAAGGGCCAGCCACCCTCCGGCGGTGCAACGCCGGTTGGGATGAGCAGCTGCACGTCACGAGGCGCGATCTCGGGTGCGGCGAGGCCCACGATGCGCTCGCGCGTCCAGTGCACCTCGGGGCGCGGGGGCCTCGGGGAGCGGACAGCGGACTGCTTGTCACCCGCGGCGTTGTCTGGCTGCACCTGCGAAGCCTCGCCGCACGCCACGACGGTCAACAAAGCCATCCATCCGCCGGTCATGCGCATCCCGACCGTGTGACGCCATGGGCCACCAGAAGTTCCCGCGACGACTTCGACCGCCTTCCCAGGCGCGCCGACCGCCGGAGACCGCTCTCACTCCGGCTTGCTGCCCAGCCCCGGAAGCACGAACACCGCCCCGCACCCGGGGCACTGGCGCATGCGGCGCATGCGGAGCCACATGGTCACGCCGATGAGGCCGCCCGAGACGGCGCCGACGTAGCTCTGGCCCATGCCGAGACCACCCGAGAGCACACCGAGGATCAGCGTGGTCGCGAAGGCGATGGCCCAGATCCGCCAGTCCTTGAGCAGCGCCTTGACGGACTCGCCGTACGAGGGAGGTGGGAGGGCCGACACCTCGTGGGTGGCGCTGCACTTGGGGCAGTTGAGTGTCTCCATGGGCGCGAGGATACCCACGTCGGGGGTGCCTGGACTACGAACGGCGCCTCTTGGGCTTCGGCTCCGGCTGCAGCGGACCTGTCGACGCGAGTTCGTCTGGCGCCAGCTGGGCGTAGAGTTCGTGGAGCTTCTGCCGAAGCAGCTCCTTCGCAGGCAGCATGATCTGATATTCGGCCACGAGCGTTGGCGACGTGGTGCGGGCCAACGCGTACTCGACGACCTCGTCGTCTCTGCTCGCGCAGAGGAGCACGCCAATCGAGGGGCGCTCGTGGTCCTTCTTCACGTCGCGATCGAGCGCCTCGACGTAGAAGCTGAGCTGGCCGAGGTCGGCGGGCTTGAACTTGTCGACCTTGAGCTCGAAGGCCACCAAGCACTGCAGCGCGCGATGGAAGAACAAGAGGTCGATCGCGAAGTCCTGGTTGCCGACTTGGACGGGGTATTCCGAGCCCACAAAGCAGAAGTCTCGCCCGAGCTCGGTGATGAAGCGGCCGAGGTTGCGGAGCAGCGCGCCATGGAGGTCGGCCTCGGAGTGGTCGCAGTGCAGGGACAGGAACTCGAGGTTGTAGGCGTTCTTCAGCTCATCGAGGGCCGTTGGGTGTGTTTGTGCCACCGCTGGTGACACTTTCTTGGTGCTCGGTGCGCTCCACAGAAGCGCACCAGACTGAATCTGTCGCTCGAGCTCGCGCTTGGGCCACCGCTCCTTGATGGCGGCGAGGACATAGAACTCGCGCTCCTCGACGCGTCGCGTTTGGCTCAGAATGATGATGTGATGGGTCCACGGCAATTGTGTCACCAGCGGTGACACTTTCTTGTGGTGCCGGTAGGCCTCGAAGAACTGCCGCATGCGAAAGAGGTTTCGCCGCGTGAAGCCACGCAAACCGGGGTAGCGGTGGGCAAGCGTCGCAGCCAACTCGTCAACGACGCCGTCGCCCCACTCGGCGTTGTCGATCTTCTCGTTGATGTACTCGCCCAGCTGCCAATAGAGGCCCACGAGTTCGGTGTTGATAGCCTGGTAGGCGCGGCTGCGTGCGGCCTCGATCAGCGTCAGCACCTCGGCGAACCGAGCGTCGCTGTCGTCGGGCGCGGAGACGATCCTGTTCGCCTTTGCTGGCGTTTGTCTCACCACCGCCGAGACTTTCTTGGACCGCGCCTTCGCGGGCTTCTTGCGGGGCTGTTTCGCCGTGGCCATGCGGACGACCCTGCCCCAGAACCCAGGACGAAGCCAAGGAAGTCGCGGGCGTTTCTTGCAGGGTTGCGCAAGCGCCCTCGCAGCCTCACCCCGGCACACGGAACCGCGCGCTGCTCCCGTTCACTCCCTTGCTCACCTCCAGCAGCACGTCCACGCGCTCGCGCAGCTCGGGCACGTGCGAGATGATGCCCACCATGCGGCCGGTGGACTGGAGGCGCAGCAGGGTCTCGATGACCAGGTCGAGGGTCTCGGGGTCGAGGCTGCCGAAGCCCTCGTCGATGAAGACGGTCTCGATGGGCACGCCGCCGAAGTGGGCGCGCACCACGTCGGCCAGGCCGAGCGCGAGGGCCAGCGCCGCCAGGAAGCCCTCGCCGCCGCTGAGGGTGGTGGAGGCGCGCGCCTCGCCGGTGTAGTGGTCGTGCACGTCCAGGTCCAGGCCCTGGGCGCGGCGCGCGTCGCCGCCGGCCGCGCGGCGCACCAGCTCGTAGCGGCCTTGGCTGGTGAGCTGGAGGTGCTGGTTGGCCTGCGTGAGGACCTCTTCCAGGAACGCCGCCAGCACGAAGCGGTGCAGGTTCATCTTGGCGGAGTTGTTGCCACTCGCCACGGCGCTCAGGTGCGCCACGGCGCGGTGCTCGGCTTCTTGGGCCTGGGACTCCGCGAGAGCGCGCTCGAGCTCTTGCACCAGCTCGCGGCCACGGCGGGCGCTGCTCTTCACGTTGGCCTGGTGCTTGGTGGCCGCTTCGTTCGCGGCGGTGGCCGCGGTGGCCGCCTGCTCGAGCGCGGTGAGGTCGGGTGGAACGCGCCCCGTGAGGGCCTCGAGGTGCGTGGCGATGCGCGCGGCCAGCGCGAGGCGCTGGTGGGCGTGCTGCTCCACGCTGGCTTCCAGCCGCGCCGTGTCCGCCGCGGGCAGGCGCGCGGCGGTGAACGTGGCCTCGTCTGGGAAGCTGCTGGCGGCGAGCTGGGCTGCCCACGCGGTGGCCGCTTGGTCACGGTGAGCGGTGGCGGTCTCGCGCTCTTGGGCCGCTGCGGCGGCGGCGCTAGTGGCCGCCGCGTGGGCCTGCTGGGCCTTGGCCAGCTGGGCGCTGGCGTGCTCGTGCGCGGCTTCGGCAGCCGCGATGTCTGACTTCAACGTGGCCGCGCGCGCCGCCGAGGCGTCCACGTCGGCGGGCTCGCCGCCCAGCGCTGCGAGGGCGAGCGCCTCTTCGCGCTTGGCCGCATCGTGATGCGCCGTGGCGTGTGCGTGTGCGTCGCGTGCGACGGTGAGCGCAGCCCCGGCGGCGCTCAGGCTGGCTTCCAGCGTGGCGTGCTGCGCATCGAGCGCGGTCTTGGTGTCCACGCGGGCCTTGGCCTCGGTGAGCGTGGCGCTGGCCAGGGTCACGCTCTGCTCCACCTGCCCGAGGGTCTCGGTGCCGAGCGGCTCGCGCTGCGCGTGCAGCTCGCTGCGCTTGGCGTCGCGCTTGGCCTCGGCCGCAGCCGCGCGTGTGGCCGCGCCCGCGTGCGCCTCTCGAGCCTTCACCGCGCTGCGCTCGGCCGCCGCGTGGGCCACCTCGGTGGGGGTGGACGCAAGGGTCTCCGCAGGCGCCGGGTGCTCGGCCGAGCCACACACGGGGCAGGGCTCGCCCTCGCGCAGCGCACGCGCCAGCACCGCCGCGTGGCCCGCGTGCATGGCGGCCTCGATGGCGCGCAGCGCGGCGCTCGCGTCATCGAGGGCGGCGGCAGCTTCGTGCTGTTGCTGCTGCGCGTTTGTGAGCTCGCCTTCCAGCACGTCGAGCTCGGCCGCGAGGCGCGCCACGTGGCGATGCAGCGCGAGGCGCCCCGTGGCCACGGCGAGATCGGCTTCCGCGCGCGCCAGCTGTGCTGCGGCCTCCGCCACCAGCACGCGCTGCGCGCCCAGCGCATCGAGGTCCTGCGTCATCGCCTGGTGCGCGCGCTCTCTCTCGGCACAAGCCTCCTGCGCACCGGTGCTCGCCACCTCGGCCGCTTCACGGGCCTTCCGGCGCGTGGCCCAGTCGCGCCCCGCCTGCGCCCGCGCCTCGGCGGCAGCCCGCTCGGCCTCACGCTCGGCGCGCAGCTGGTGCTGGGCGGCTGCCTCCCGCGCCGCCTCGGCCGCCTGCTGCTGCCGCGCGCCCACCTCGCGAAGCGCGTCTTGCGCCTGCGCCTCGGCCTCGGCGCGAACGCCAAGCTGCTCCGCCGCCCGCCGCGCGGCATCGAACACCGGCGCAATGGCCTCGGCCGCCCTGGCCTGCCCGAGCTTCACGCGCTCGTGCTGCACCGCCGGTTCACGCGCCTCGAGCTCCGCCTCCTGCGCACGCTCCGAGCGCAATGCCTCGAAGCGCTGCGCCAGCTGCCGCCCGTCCGCCAGGTGCGTCACAGCCTCCTGCGCGCGCTGGCCCGCCTCCTGCGCCTCGCGCGTGAGGTGCGGCAGGGCCCGCTCGTGGCCCTCCACCTTGGCCACCAGCACATCGACCGACGTCTCACCCTGGCTCGCGAGGAGCCCCGCGCGGCGCTGCTCGGCATCGCGGATCACGGAGCCCAGCTTCTTGGCCCGCAGCGCCAGCGCCTCTTCCACGCGCTTGAACGCCACGGTGTCGAACAGCTTCTCCAGCAGCTTCTCGCGCGCCTGGCTGTCAGCCGACAGCAGCTGGCGAAAGTCCCCCTGCGGCAGCACCACCACGCGCCGGAACTGCGCCGCCTCGAGCTTCACCAGGCCCAGCACGCGCGCGTCCACCTCGCGCACCTTGCGCTCGGCCAGCACCTCGGCCACCAGCGCGCCCGGCGCGTCACTGGCCAGCCGCCAGAGCGTGGCGCTCGCGGCCTGCTCCACGTAGCCCTCGCCACGCAGCTTCGCGCGCTGCTGCGCGGGCGTGCGCTCGATGCGGTAGGTGTGCTCGCCCACGCGGAAGTCGAGGCGCAGGGTGGTGGCCACCTTCGGGTCTGCGTGGTCGCTGCGCAGCTGCTGCACCGTGCGCTCGCCACCGGACGACTCGCCATAGAGCGCGGCGCACAGCCCGTCCAAGATGGCGCTCTTGCCGGAGCCCGTCTCGCCGCAGATCAAGAAGAGCTGCGCCGCGCCCAGCTCGCGGAAGTCGATGACCTGCGTGCCGGCAAACGGCCCGAAGGCGGTCATCTCGAGGCACAGCGGCCTCACGCCGGCTCCTCCTCGCGCAGCACCTCGTCGAACACCTCGGTGAGGATGGCGTGCTGCCCATCATCGAGAGTGCCCGCGCCCACCTCGCGGTAGAAGCTGGCAAAGAGTTCCACCCGCCCGCGGCGAATGGCGTCGCGCTGCGGCAGCGCTGGGTTCGCGCCCTGGCTCAGGAAGGTGCGGCGCAGGTCCATGATGTGCGGGTAGACCACGCGCAGCTTGGCGAGGGGGTCCAGCAGCGCGCCCTCGTCGGTGAGCTGCACCTGCACGTAGGCGCTGCGCGCGGAGGCCACCGGCTGGCTGAGCAACGCGTCCAGCGTGCCCTCGATGCGCATCAGGTCGCGGCGCGGCGTGATGGGCAGCGCGGTGACCTGCGCGCTTCCGTCGGCCCCCAGCTCCACCAGCTCCACGGCCTTCGCGTGGTCCAGCTCGGAGAACGAGTACTTGAGCAGCGACCCGCAGTACCGCACGGCCGCGCGCCCCACGGACTGCGGCCGGTGCAGGTGCCCGAGCGCCACGTAGTCGAAGCCGTCGAACACGGTGTGGTCCACCAGCCCGGTGCCGCCCACCGTGAGCGGGCGCTCGGACTCGGACTCGCTGCCGCCGTGCACGAAGGCATGCGCCACGCACACCGCGCGCGCCCCCGCGGGCTTGCTGCCCAGCGCGCGCGCCACCAACGCCTCGGTGGCCCGCTGGTGCGTGCGCGGGTCGTCATACGGGTGCGTGAGCTGGATGGTGGCCGGGTCCGCATACGGCAGCGGGCAGAACACCACCGGGCCGTGCGCGTCGTGCAGCGTGAGCGTGGGCAGCTGCGCGCTCATGGGCCCCGCGATGCACAGGCGGCGCTCGGCCATGAGGCGCGCGCCGAAGCCCAGCCGCTCGGCGCCGTCGTGGTTGCCGGCGATCATGACCACCGGCAACTGGAGGTCCAGCGACACGCGCGAGAGGAAGTCGTCCAACACGCGCACGGCGTCGGCGGGCGGCACCGAGCGGTCGTACACGTCCCCCGCGATGACCAGCGCGTCGGGCCGCGTGTCCACCAGGATCTGGAAGAGCTGCTCGAGCGCGTGCTGCTGGTCTTCGAGCAGCGAGTGCTGGTGCAGCACCTTCCCGAGGTGCCAGTCCGATGTGTGGATGAAGCGCATGGGGGCCGTGGCGAGGACACCTTCTCACGCGAGCCCCGGGTGTCCACCCGTCACACCCGTTCAGTGCGCCACAACGGGCCCACCAGTTGAGTCAGCGTGCCCCGCTAGGTTCGTGAGGCGACGCGGTCGGGCCGTTTGGAGGGGAGCGGCCCGACCGCTGAGCACTCCATTCACGCCGCGACCATGGCGGCCACCCCGCGCTGAAGCGACGTGGCTTGCACGCCGAAGCGCTGGCGGTAGGCGCTGTCGTCCACCAGGTACGGCTGCTCCCACTGCGGCAGCATCTCCACCAGGCCACCGGTGGACGCGTCGAACAGCCCGGCCAGGCGGAGCACGAAGCGCGGGGCCACGCGCGGCGCCACGCTCACCCCCAGCGCCTCGGTCAGCGCACCCACCAGCGCGCGAGGGCTCACGTGCACCACGGGGGCGTGGAACACACGGCCCTCCACGTCCGGCTCGGACAGGGCCAGCTGGATGAGCGCGTCCACCACGTCATCCCGGTACGCGAAGGCGTGCGGCGCGTCGGGGTTGCCCAGCAGCAGCGGGCGCTTGCCGGCGCGCAGCCCCGCCAGCACCTCGGTGGAGATGAGCGCGCTGCGCAGACCCGGGCCCCAGAAGTCCGGGGCGCGCAGCACGGTGGCGCGCAGGCCGGTGCTGCGCTGCGCCTCGCCCAGCATGTCGGCCAGCTGCTTGCGGATGGCGCCCTTCGCGGTGCTGGGCTCCTGCGGCGTGTCGGGTGCCAGCGGGCCGGCATCCATGCGGTAGAGGTAGAGCGCGTCCAAGAGCACCAGCCGGGTGCCCGCGCGGGCCACCCCCGCGAAGAGGCCGGCGTGCAAGGGCGGGAGCTCGCGCGCCCAGACCTTCGCGTCGTAGGTGGCGGGGTTCACCGCCGCGATCACGGCGTGGGCGCCGGCCACGGCCTCGGCGAGCGACCCGGCATCGCGAGCGTCGAGGGCCACGTGCTGCGCGCCCTCGGGCACCTGGGCAGGCCGCGTGCGGCTCAGCCAGGTGACGGGGTGCCCGAGCGCGGTGAGACGTGCCACCAGCGGCGCGCCGATCTGGCCGGCGCCCACCACCGCGATGGGGAGAGAAGCAGGGTTGGTGGAGTGCGTGTCGTGGGTCTGGGTCATGGGGCCTCGCTTTCACCCCCAGCATGGCGGCGCGGAGTACATGCCGAAAATCGATTGATTTGCTATGTGCCATGCATGAGCAACATGCTTTACCAGGCCCCCACCGAGCTGCTCCCAGCGCTGGCCGCGCTGCTCGAGACCGAGAGCGTCACGCTGGCCGCCCGCCGGCTGGGGGTGGGCCAGCCCGCCATGAGCCGCACCCTCGAGAAGCTACGCGAGGCCACGGGGGATGCGCTCCTGGTGCGCAGCGGCCGGCGCCTGGTGCGCACGCGGCGCGCCGCCGAGCTGCTGCCCGAGGTGAGCGGAGTGCTGGAGGGCGCCGCGCGCGTGCTGCGGCCTCAGGAGGCGTTCGTGCCGGCCGAGGCCACCGGCGTGGTGACCTTCGCGCTCGGAGACGACCAGCAAGCCATGCTCGCCAGCAGCCTGCTGGCGCGCGTGCGGACCGAGGCACCGGGTCTCGACCTGCGCGTTCGCCCACTCACGTTCGAGAGCGGCAGCGAGGCCCTGCGCGGCGTGGTGGACGTGGCGGTGCTGCCGGACATGCGCAGGCAGTACCCCATGCCGGACCTCGACGCGCTGGTCATGAGCCCCGAGTACACGCGCCGCTTCGTGTGTGTCTCGCGCCGGCGCAGGAAGCTCACCCTGGACACGTTCCTGGCCGCCGAGCACCTCTTGGTGTCACCCACCGGCACCGAGGGCGGCTACGTGGACGACGCGCTGCGGGCCCTCGGCAAGCGCCGCCGGGTGGCGGTCACGGTGCCCACCTTCCAGGCCGCGCTGGCCATCGTGGCCGAGACCGACCTGGTGGCCACGCTGCCCGAAGACGTCACGCGTGCGCTGGCGCCGCGCCTGCATCGCCAACCCTGCCCGGTGGCCACCCCCGAGCTGCCCATGTGCGTGGCGTGGGCCGCTCGCTTCACGCGTGACCCGCGGCACCGCTGGCTGCGGGGGCACGTGGCGGCCGCGCTGCGCGAGCGCGTGGGCCGAGCCAAGCGCTGAGGTTCAGAGGCGCGTGACCACGAAGCCAACAGCGGTCAGCTGCGCCAACAGCCCCTCGGGCCCGGGCAGGTGCGCGGCGCCCACGGCCACGAACGCGCCGCCGGCGTTGAACGCGCTGCGCAGGCGCGTCATCCACAGGGCGTTGCGCTGCGCGATGAGCATGGTGAAGAACGCCGAGGTGCTCTCGCCCGTGTTGAGCTGGTCCACCAGGGTGGTCATGGCCTCGAGGTCGCCCGCGCGGTAGGCCGTCACCAGCTGGCTCAGCTGCTCGGCGGCGGGGTCGGTGGCATCGGGCGAAACGGGCTCCGCGAACTCCGCGAGCATGGCCAGGTACACCGCCTCGTCCAGGCCCTCGAAGATGTCGGCCAGCTCGTTCATCTGCTCGAGGGGCTGTGGGGTGAGCTCGCGCGCGCGGGTCTGCTGCAAGATCACGGCGTCCATGGCGGGCGTGGCCGGGTCCGTGCCGGCCTCTCTGGCGTGCGCCTGCAGCGACTGTGTGAGGCGCACCGAGAGCACCACGAAGAACGCGGCCCACGGGCGCAGCGTGTCCAGCCGCTCGCGCGGGAACGTGGCCAGCTGCGCCACCAGCGCATCGAAGGTCTGGGCCCCCACCTTCTGGGACAGCGGCACCTCGCTCGGCTGCAGCATGCGCTGCGCGAACGCCATGAGCTGCGCCTGGTCGTCCACCAGCGACTCCACGTACACGGCCTCCGCGGTGCTCAGCAGCCCGTTGTGGGGCGCGGGCAGCGCCTCCTCGAGCGTGACCGCCCCGTGGATGGTCCCCATCAGGTGCGACACCTGCCCTTCGGGGCTCGTAACGCGCCACAAGAAGGGCGCGTGCGCGGGAGCGCTCAGAACGGTGCTGGGCTCGGCGGTGGCCGCCGTGCCACCACAGCCCGCGAGGGCCAGCAGCGCCGGGAGCAAGGTCAGGGTCACGGAGGTGGCGCGGAGCACCGGAGACAGAGAACGCATGCGCACAGGTTACGCCGGGGCCGAGCGGGAGTCCCCCTGCAGGCATGCGAAGGCAGCGCCGTCACCCACGGCCCGCGCGCCTCAGGCCTCGGGCGGACGCGACGCCCGGCTGGCCGCGATGTCCGCCGGGCCGGACACGAACGCCTCGTACAGAGCCTGGAGCGCGCGCTCGTAGTCCTCGGGCACCACGCCCACGATGATGTTCAGCTCGGACGCGCCCTGGTTGATGATGCGCACGTTCACCTTCGCGTCGCGCAGCGCGATGAACACCTTGGCCGCGATGCCGATGGTCTTCGACATGCCCTCGCCCACGATGGCGATGAGCGCGATGGACGGCACGAAGTCCACCTTGTCGGGCGCGAGCGAGCTGCGGATCTCGCCCAGCACCGCGTCGATCTTGTCTTCGATCTCGGTGGCGTCCACCACCACGCTCATGCTGTCGATGCTGGACGGGCAGTGCTCGAAGCTGATGCCGTGGCGCTCGAGGATGCCCAGCAGGCGGTAGCCGAAGCCCACCTCCTTGTTCATCAGGCTCTTCTCCACGCTGATCATGGAGAACGCCTTCTTGCCCGCGATGCCCGCGATCTCGGTGGTCTGCTCCACGTGCGGGCTGAGCGTGCTCACGATGCGCGTGCCGTCGTGCTCGGGCGCGTTGGTGTTGCGGATGTTGATGGGGATGCCCACCTCGCGCACCGGCGAGATGGCCTCGTCGTGCAGCACCGAGGCGCCCATGTAGGACAGCTCGCGGATCTCGGCGTAGGTGACCTCCTGCATGGGCTTCGGGTCCTTCACGATGCGCGGGTCCGCCATGAGCAGGCCCGACACGTCGGTCCAGTTCTCGTAGAGCTCGGCCATGACGGCGCGCGCCACGATGGCCCCCGAGATGTCCGAGCCGCCGCGCGAGAAGGTGCGCACGCGCCCCTTGGCGTCGCGCCCGTAGAAGCCGGGCACCACGTAGCGCTTGCTGGTGTCCGAGAGGCGCTCGCCCAGCAGCGGGTAGGTCTGCGGGTCCACGCTGCCGTTCGGCTGGATGATGATGAAGTGCTCCGGGTCCACGAACTCGGCGCCCAGGTAGGCCGCCAACAGCAGGCCGTTCAGGTACTCGCCGCGTGAGGCCACGAAGTCCTTGGTGACGCCCTCGCGCAGAGCCACCTCGAGCGCGTCGAGGTGCGCCGCCATGCCGCCGCTGAGGCCCAGGTCGCGCTCGATCTCGAGGAAGCGCTCGCGCACCTGCGTGAACGGCCCGCTGAAGTCCGAGCCCAGCGTGGCGCTGTGCTGACAGAGGTAGAGCAGGTCGGTCAGCTTCGCGTCGGTGGACGAGCGCTTGCCCGGCGCCGACGGCACCACGATGGAGCGACGCGCGTCGCTCTCGACGATGGCGCGCACGCGGCGGAACTGGTTGGCGTCAGCCAGGCTAGAGCCACCGAACTTGCAGACGATACGGGACATGCGGGTCTCCAGGCAGGCTCGCGGGGGCCGCCGAGGCGCAGTCTTGGCCCAGGATGGGCGGTTCCACAAGTGCGGAGGCTCGGTGGCGCCAACGAGGGGCCCGGCAGCATCGTGCGCCAGCGGGCGCGCCCGCCGAAACGTGGAATGACTCTGGGGTTGTTCCCCCCCGAACCGACCCCCGCAGCGTCACCGCCGCGCGCGCCCCGCGTGCCGGACTATGTGGTGTTCAGCACCGGCCACGGTTTCTCGTCCGTCGGCACCTGGATGCAGAAGACGGGCGTGGGCTGGCTGGCGTGGGAGCTCACGCACTCGCCCGCGTGGGTGGGCGCCATTGCGCTGAGCGACTTGTTCTCGGCGCTGTGGGTGGCGCCGCTGGCGGGCGCGGTGACCGACCGCAGCAACCCGTTTCGCCTGATCCTGCTCACGCAGGTGCTGCTCATCGGGCTCGCGCTGCTGCTGGCCGGGCTCACGTGGAGCGGGCAGCTGACCATCGGGCTGCTCTTCGCGTGGGCCGTGCTCGAGGCCAGCGTGCAGGGCTTCAACCTGCCGGTGCGCATGGTGGCCATCGGCTCGCTGGCCCGCCCCGAGACGATGTCGCAGGCCATCGCCACCAGCTCCATCGCGGTCAGCCTGGCGCGCAGCGTGGGCCCCGCCATCGCGGGCATCGTGATGGTGAGCGGGCACGTGGCGGGCGTGTTCGTGGTCAACGCGTTGTCGTACCTGGCCATGATCGCGGCCATCCTCTGGCTGCGGCGGCCGCTCGACCGACCGAGCCTATCTTCGCGCAAGGAGCGTCTGCTCACGGACATCGCCGCGGGCGTGGACTACATCCGCAACACCCCGCGCGTGGCCACCATCTTCCTGCTGGCGCTGGGCTTCGCGGTGCTGGCGCGGCCCTTCGTGGAGCTCTTCCCGGCCATCGCCGGCGACGTGCTGCGCGGCGGCCCCGAGACCCTCTCCATGCTCATGACGGCGCAGGGCCTCGGCGCGCTCTGCGGCGCGCTCTTCATGCTGAAGCCGAAGCCCATGGACCAGACGGTGCGCATCACGTTCGGCGCGGCGCTGGGCATCGCGCTCACGCTCATCGTCTTCTCGCTCACCACGCAGCTGCACACGGTGCTGCTGGCCATCGGCGTGGCGGGGGTCTTCCACGTGGTCTGCAACATCGGCATGCAGACCATGGCGCAGACCATGAGCGACCCGGCCATGAAGGGCCGCGTCATGTCGTCCTACGGGCTCATCTTCCGCGCCGCGCCGGCCATCGGCGCCACCGCGCTGGGCGCGTGTGCGGAGTGGGTGCCGCTGCAGTGGCTGCTGGGCGGCGCCGCCGCGCTGTTCGGCCTGCTGGTGCTCAGCAAGCTGGCCGAGGTGCGCCGAGTCTTCGCCGTGGATCAGAGCGCGTAAGGTCCACCTCGCCAGTGGGGGGTCCCCTTCATCGTTGTCGTTGTCGTTGTCGTGAGCGTTGTCGGCGACGGCGACGGCGACGGGTCCCTCCATACCTCCACCCCAACGGCGACACGGAGGCAGAGGGGCGTCCATGCGCACGAGAAGCTCCACCAAGGGGCTCTCGTCGCCGTCGCCGTCGCCGACAACGCCCACGCCCACGTTCACGTAGAGACCCCGTCGTGGAGATCCACCAAATCCCCACCTTTCGATCCCGCAGGCCGCGCCCGTCAGGGAGCGGACTTCCGCTCCTGCAGAGGCCAGGGATGCTGCCCCGGGTTTCAACCCGGTGTGCCAAATGACCCTTGAAACAAGCCACATTGCCGCACCACACTACCCGCATGTTCACCCAATCCCAGCCCCACCTGATGGCCCTCTACAACCGCTGGATGAACCAGCGCATGTATGCCGCGTGCGCCACCCTCACGGACGCCCAGCGCAGCGAAGACCTGGGGCTGTTCTGGAAGTCCATCGAGGCCACGCTCGAGCACCTGGTCTGGGCGGACTCCGCCTGGATGGCGCGCTTCGAGGGCGCACCCATCCCAGCGCCACCTGCCGCGGGCACCCCACCGCGCACCTTCAGCGAGCTGACTCAGGTTCGCGAGGCCCTCGACGAGCGCATCCTGGCGTGGACGACCACGCTGACCCCCGAGTGGCTGAGCGAGCCGAAGACGTGGACCAGCAAGCTCTACGGCTTCACCCAGACGCAGCCGCACTGGGTGCTGCTCACGCAGTTCGGAAACCACCAGACCCACCACCGTGGGCAGGTGCACGCCGCGCTCACGCGCCTGGGCGTCGACATGGGCCCCACCGACGTGCCGCTGCTGCCCGAGCTGCAGGACTGAGCTGCGCGGAGGGCAGCGAAGACAATATCCTGGCCGCTCGCGTCAACGACGGAGCGCGGGCTCCCGGGTAGATTCGCTGCATGGAACAGAAGCCCCTCGTCGCACGGTTTCGCAGCATCGATGACATCTCGCCGGGGGACATCCTGGCCATGCACGGGTTGTTCTCCGGCTACTACGAGAACACCGACATCGCCACCTTCATCGCCGACCTGTCCAAGAAGTCGGGTGCGATCTTGGTGCACGAAAAGGGCGGCGGTCCGCTGCGCGGGTTCTCCACCATCACCACGCTGCCGCTGCCGGAAGCCGGCGAGAACGCCATCGGCGTGTTCAGCGGCGACACCATCCTGCACCACGAATACTGGGGCGACCGCTCGCTGAAGGACGGCTTCGTGCGCTACATGCTGAAGCTGAAGCTGAGCAATCCCCTGCGGCGCGTGTACTGGCTGCTCATCTCGAAGGGCTACAAGACGTACCTGCTGATGGCGAAGAACTTCGTCGAGTACTACCCGCGTCACGACCGCCCGAACGACCCGAAGCTCGAGCGCTTGGTGCGCGCGTACTGCGACCAGCTCTTCCCGGGCAAGTACGACGCGAGTGGCAAGGTGCTGGACTTCGGCGACACGTCACAAAAGCTGCGCGGCGAGGTGGCCCCGATCACCACGCAGGACCGCCTGCGCGAGCCCGCCATCCGCTACTTCGAGGCGCGCAACCCCGAGTGGGAGCGCGGCGTAGAGCTGCCCTGCATCGGCGAGGTGTCGTTCTCCCTGCTGATGCCCTACCTCGACAAACAGCGCCGGCGCAGCAGCACGCCGCCCGCGCTCACCGAGTCGGAGTCCTACGCCGCGATGGCGCACATCCCGAGCGCCCAGCAAGACGCGCGCAGCGCGGAGCGGGTCTGGCCACGAGCCGGCGGCATGTCCTGACTTTGCCGCGGTCGCGTTCGGGAACGGACGCGGCCGCGGGTCCTTGCGGGTGTGTCACCGACGATTTCGAGCCTGATTCAAGGCACATTGGGCACCCCGGACTGAAGTCCGGGGCAGCATCCCAGGCATGGACACAAGCGGAAGTCCTCCCCCTTCGGAGGAGGACTGCGTTCACGAAAACCAGCGGCCTCTCGGGTCCACCCTCGAGTGGTCTGTGGACCATCGGTAGAACGCGGCGGGTCTTGCCAGCCACGCAGTCCTCGCCCGCAGGGGGAGGACTTCCGCTCCTGACAGGGCCTGGGATGCTGCCCCGGGTTTCAACCCGGGGTGCCAATTGCCCTTGTTTTCAAGGCGATTCGACCGCTCGCCCTCAGTTCACGGCAGCCATCTGGAACTCGCGCGGCGTCACGCCCATCCAGCGCTTGAACGCGCGGTGGAAGGCGGACGGCTCGGCGAAGCCGAGGGCGTAGGCGACCTCTTTGATGGAGCACTGCGGGCGCTGGAGCGCGTCGCACGCCAGCTCCTGGCGCGCCTCGTCCACCAGGTCGCTGAAGGTGCAGCCCAGCTCGGCCAGCCGGCGGCGCAGGGTGCGCGAGCTGAGGCCCAGCGTGGACGCCACCGCCTCGTTGTCGGGGCGGCCCAGCTGGATGTTGTACTTGAACGAGTCCTTCACGCGCAGGCGCAGCCGGTCCTCGGACTGACGCTCGCCCAGCAGGCGCTCGGCCTTCTCGCACATCATCTGACAGACCCAGGGGTCCGAGTGGCGCTGGCCCACGTCGAGCGCCTTCCGGTCGAAGACCAGCTCGTTGCGCGCGGCACCCCACTCGAGCGGCATGCCCATGAACTCCTGCAGGTCACACGCGTCGGCCGGCCGGGGGCCGCTCAGGCACAGCGTGCGGATGCGCGCGTCCGGACCGAAGAAGTGGGTGTTCAGGCGCGACGCCACGTACCCCAGCAGCAGCTCGGTGGCGAAGCGGCTGGCACCCGACTGCAGGTCGGGCTGCACGAAGCCGAAGCGCGCCTCGTCGGCGTCCTCGGTCAGCTCCCAGCTGGCACCGTCCACGACCAGGGACGCATAGCGCTGGAAGAGCGTGAGCGCGTCCCGCAGCGTGCGGCTGTTGACTAGCACGAAGCCCACCAGGTGCGCGGCACCGGCGGGGGCGTGGTAGCCCGCGTGCAGCCCGGCGGCCGGGTCGTCCAGCAGGTCGAGCGCCACCAGGATGAGCCGCTCGTAGTCGGCCAGCGCCAACTCGCCACGCGGGTCGTCGAAGCGGGAGGCGGGGAGTTCAGCGCGGTGCAGCAGCTGATCCACGGCTTTTCCGCGGCGTTCGACTTCACTGACAACGGCTCGGGCGAGTGCGATGGACACGTACATGGGTAAACCTCACCCCATCGATGCCGCCCGGGCGCCGAACCGGCTCAAAAAAAAAACTCCTCACAAAAAGTGAGCCGCTTTTGGGGCACCGCGTCATTAATCGAACGTGCTCTCTTCCGTGCCGCAGCTCCGCGTGGTTCCAGCGTCCCCAGGGGATGCGGGCTCCGCGCGCGCGCCGGACGACCCGCCGCAGGGGGACCTGGGGGCTCTCTACACCCGCTATGCCTCCTATGTGGGCGCCATCGCGCTGCGCCTGACCGGGCGCCCCGACGAGGTAGACGACCTGGTGCAGGACGTGTTCCTGGCGGCCCACAGCGGTCTCAAGCGGCGCGACAGTGACGCCGAGGTGAAGGGCTGGCTGGCCACGGTGACGGTGCGGATGTCGCAGCGGCGTCTGCGCCGGCTGCGGCTGCGGGGCTTCTTCGGGCAGGATGACGGGGCACGCTTCGACGACCTGGCCGCCCCTGGCGCCAGCCCGGAGCAGAAGGTGCTGGTGGCGCGCATCTACCGCGTGCTCGAGCGCGAGCCCGTCGCCAACCGGGTGGCGTGGATCTTGCGCCGAGTAGACGGACACAGTGTGACGGAGGTGGCGGCGCTGTGCGATTGCTCGCCCGCCACCGCCAAGCGGCGCATCGCAGCCGCATCGATCGCGATTGAGGAGGTGCTGGGCCGTGGCTGAAGCAAAGACGGACCTCACCGAGGCACTCGAGTGGGTACAGGAAGACTGGAGTGACGAGCGTCTGCGCCGTGGACGCGTGGCGCTCGAGCGCGCCGCAGACCGGCGTCGCAGGACGCGTCAGGCGGCGGCGGCCAGCGGTGCCGCGCTGCTCGCGGTGGCGGCCAGCGTGGTGGCGTTCACGTGGCCGCGGGAGCGTGGCGACCTGCTGGCGGGCTTCTCGCCCATCGGGATCATGACCACGAGCGCGGAACTGGACGCAGACGTCCCGGGGGCCTTGCGTTTCCATGATGGGTCCATGGCCATCCCGCTCGGCACCGACACGGCCATGGCCACCAGCCTGGACGAGCCCAACCGCGCGGGCCTCGAGCTGCTGGGCGGCTCGGCGCGCTTCGACGTGATCCCACGGCCGGCGCGGTCGTTCGACGTGCAGGTGGGCACCGTGCGCGTGAGCGTGCTGGGCACGCGCTTCGACGTGCGTCGGCAGGCGCGCCACGTGATGGTGCACGTCATGCGTGGGCGGGTGCGTGTGCAGTGGCTGGGCGGGGAGCGCATCCTCACGGCCAGCCAGAGCGGGCTGTTCCCGCTGGAGCTCCCGGGCGCTGGCGCGGGCGCAGACGCGGGGGTCACCAATTCCGAGGCGGCTGCTACTGCGCCGGAAGAGGTGGCGCCCGAGTCCGAAGAGTTCGACCTGGACTTCACGCTGGACCCCCCCGAGGAGCTGTTGGGTGCCGAGGGCGAGGCCAGCGCCACGGAGCGCGAGGGCGGCGCGGGCGCTCGTCCGGGGCCACGCGACTGGCGCACTCTCGCCCGTGCTGGCAGCTACGACGACGCCTACGAGGCTTCGCGTGGCGTCACGGTGGGTGACTCCATGACCGACCTGATGCTGGCGGCCGACACCGCGCGGCTCACGGGCCACCTGGGCGAGGCCGTCACGCACTTGGAGCGCGCCATTGGGCTGCATCCCAGTGACCGACGCGCCCATCTGGCAGCGTTCACGCTGGGTCGCGTGCGGCTCCAGCAGGGGCAGCCCGCCAACGCGGCACGCGCCTTCTTGCGTGCGCAGCAGCTGGACACTGGCGGGGTGATGCGCGAGGCCGCGCTCGCCCGCGAGGTCCAGGCGCACGCACGTGCAGGGAACCGTGACGCAGCGCGTCGTCGTGCCCAGGCCTACCTCACCCAATTTCCGACCGGACGACATGCCGGGAGTGTGAGAGCCTATGCCAACGTTCCGTGACGCCTCCCCCCGTGATGCCCTCGAGGCGAGCGCCGCTCGCTAGCCTCGTCATTGGCTTCCTGCTCATGCTGAGCATGCCCGCGTCTGCCCAGCCCGCGAGTTCACCGCGGGGTGAGACCGTGGACCTGCAGATCACGGTGGCGCCCTGTGTCGCGCACTTGGAGCAGCGCCTGCGAGAGATCATCGCCATCGAGCTGCGCACCACCGCCCGCGTGGACGAGCACGCCGCGCTGACGCGCTTTCACGCATGGGTGCGCTGCGTTAGCGGCGGTGTGCTGCTGGAGGTGCGGTCCGAAGACGGCGAGGCCGAGGCGGCCCAGCGGCTGAGCGCGGCGGCCATGCGTGGTCCCGACCCGGCGCGCACGATAGCGCTGTCGCTGGTAGAGCTGCTGGAGCCGGCGCTCACGGAGGCGGAGGCGGAAGCAGAAGCAGCGGGTCGCGCAGCCGCGGCGCGCGCGGCCGAGGCTCGTGCGGCCGAGGCAGCACGAGAAGCACAGCGCGAGGGCACCGGCGACCTCGAGTCGACCGACTCCGAGGCACATGGTCTCCGCACCTGGGGCCTCGCCGCCGAGCTGGCCTGGCGGCTGCCCTCGGCGAGCCACCCGCACATGGGCGGCGTGCGTGTGCGGGGGTTGCGGGCGCTCACGGAACGCGTCCGCGTGGAGTTTGGCGGCCAGCTCGAGCGCGGGAGGCAGCGCGTGTCGCTCGGTCGCGTGGCGGTCACTGCGCTCGCGCTCGACTCGAGCGTGCTGGTGTCGGTCGTGAGCGGCGGCGCGGCCACGTTCGCGCTGGGCGGGGGCGGTCGCCTGGGTGGGCTCTTCTGGCGTGGGTACCCGAACGCGGACGACGTCGCATCCACGCGGCTCCGGTCGGCCCACCTGGAGCTCTTCGCGCGCGCGGTGGTGGACTGGCACATGGCGCACCGCTGGGCCCTGCGCGTGGACCTCGAGGCGACTGGCGTGCTGGTGGGGAGCCGCGCGGTGGTGGTGGACAACGCGGTGTCCCGCGGCGTGACGGTCTCGGGCTTTCGCGCGGCGCTCGCGCTGGGGGTGGTCCATGCGTTCTGACCACCGTGCGGATGCGCGCGGGTCGCAGATGCTCAGCGCGCTCGTGCTGGTGGCGCTCGGCGTCGCGGGCTGCATCCAAGAGGGCGTCGTGCTCGAGCGCGGCAACGTGGACGGGGCCGTCACGGACCAGGGTGCACAAGACGGAGCCACCGACCAACCCCTCATGGACGGCGACGTCCTGGACACCGACGTCCCCGACACGAACGTGGCACCGGACGACGGGGTGGACGCGGGCCCCGCCGGGAACGTCACCATCCGCCTCACGGGCTTCAACGCCTACGCCGGCATGACCATCCGCGCGCGGCTCGGCGCGCTCTCCGGCACCGTCGTGAGCGCGGTCATCCAGGCTGACGGAACGGCCATCATCGTGCTGAACCAGATCTTCACCATCCTCAACTCCACGTACTTCGAGTCGTACGTGGACGTGGACGGCTCGGGCTCGTGCAACCCCGTGAGCGACCACCTGGCCGCCGCGAACGTGATCCTGGACCGCAACGGAGACGACTACGAGGTGGACCTCGACGAGTCGGACACCAACTCGGGGCTGCTGGGCTGCCTGGTGCTCAACTGATGGGTGAGCTCATCGTCATCTTGGCGATCCTCGCGTGCACCGCAGGGCCACTCGTGCTGGTAGCAGGGCTGATCGTCATTGGAGGACGGCGTCGTCGAGAGCGAGAGCGCGCCGCCGCACTCCGCCGGGGTGATGGAGACCACGCCAGCTGAGCGGATCGTCGGTCGATCTCATGGAAGGTCGAAGACGTCGGCGAGCGCGCACTCCGTCAGCCCAGCCTGACGCGTAGCGTAGCGGAGAATCGTGGCCTTCGATGAGCGATCCGCGCCAGGGAGCGCGCTGAGCGCGGCACGGGCGTGATGAGACCGAAGGCGGCAGAGGTAGTGGGCCATGACGCAGTCGAGCGTCGTCGCGTTGTCGCGCCCGTCATGAAAACAGGTAGGCACGGCGCTCGGCGCATCGCAGAGCAGCATCATGTCGTCGCGCAGATGAGTCCCTATCGAGCACCACGGCGGCTTCTGAGTAGTCACCGCTCGTGACGCTCTCGCTGCGTTGACTCGTTTCCTCCCTGCAGGCCGCAACCTCTTCGGGTGTGGCCGGGGTCAATGTGGCTGGAGGCGGCGCCACCGAGGTCGAGGCCTCCACTTCAGGCTCGCTCGTGACTGCCGCAGGCTCGGCTGCTTCCGGAGACGCACCACCGCAGCCGAGCCACGCGAGCGTCGAGAGCATGAGGAGCGAACCCCATTCGAAGCGCATGAGCGAGTGCTACCAAGCCTGACCTCCTTGAAGCAAGCGCGCTTCACTCGATGCCGCTGCACGGATTCTCCCAACGTCAGTGTCGAGATCGCAGCCCCACGGCTCCACTCTCCTCGAGTAAACGCCTCACGGGCAGATGGCCTGGGCGCAGGTGTTGCAGGTCACGGTGAAGCCACTCGGGGCGCAGCGGTCCTCACCGGGGAGGGGACAGGCTTCGCAGAGACAGGCCTCGAGGGCGGCCCCGTCGCACGGGTCGTCCACGCACACGTGCTGTTGGGCGCCGCCCTGGAAGATGGCGCAGATCTGTCCGTCCCCGCAGGCCACCCCGTCGCAGTCGACGGGGCATGGAACGGAGCTCACGTCCCAACGCGCGAGCGCACAGGTCGCGGTGACCGCGCCCGCCGCGTCGCAGCGCAGCCAGTGGCAGGACATGGGGCTCGAGCACGCGGCCCCGTCGGCAGGCGGGTCGACGGGGCAAGGCACCTGCGCCCCTGCGTCGGCCGGAGAGCTCGCCCCGCCGGTGCAGGCAACGATCGCCAGGTGGGACATCAACAAGAGCGCGCGGCAGCTGGATGGCATGGTGAGGACGACAGGGTAGCGGACGCAGCCATCGCCCCCCATCCCGAGTCGGCCTATGCTGCCGGCGCTATGCCCCGTCACCGCTTTACGCGACTCCTGCTCGCCTCCGCGCTCCTGCTCGCTCCCACGTTGACCGCGCTCGGGTGCGGTGGGGCGCGCGGCGCGGCCGGAGGGACCACCCAGGCCAGCCAGGTGAGCTCCACGCGGCCCTTGGCGCTCGAGAGCCTGGTCTCACCGGAGGCGTCGGCGATGGTGCGGGTGGACGCGCGCGCGTTCTTCGCGAGCCCGCTGGTGGTGCACGTCGAAGAGCGGCTCGCGTCGTGGTTCGCGGAGACCGAGCAACGCGGCGACTTCGAGGTCGCTCGCGACCTGGCGCACCGCACCGACGAGCTGGTGGTGGCGCTCTCGCGTGGACCCGAGGGCTCGGGGGACGAGATGCTGCTCCTCGTGCGCGGGCGCTTCTCACCCGCGGACCTCGGTGTGCTCGGCGAGGACCTCGCAGCCAGTGAGCACGCGGGGCATGCGCTGCGGGTGGAGCAGGGCTGGGGCCTCGCGCTGGTCGCGGACGACGTGCTGGCCGTGGGGCCAACACAGCTCCTGCACGACGCGTGCGACCGCTTCGACGGGCGGCTGCCCCGCGGCCCTGCCTCGCACCCCGCCCTCGTCGAGGCCCTCGCGCGGGCGGAGTACGGCCAGCACACCGTCACGTTCGGGGTAGTTGCGCCCGAGGGCTCCGGCGCGGCGTCCGAGGACCCCATGAGCGCGGTCGAGACGTTCGACGGCTACTGCGACGTGGTCGACGGCCTGCGGTGTGAGTTCGGCGCGCTGGTCTCGGGGCCTGCCCAGGTCGCGCCGCTCCGTGATCAGTGGCAGGGCGGCATCGACGAGATGCTCGCCCTGCCCGCCCCGATGGAGCTGCCGGGCTCGGTGAGGACTGCCCTCTCGAGCATCACCTTTCGCACGGAGCCCACGCGCGCTGGTGGCCGTGGTGGACTTCCCCGAGACCCTCGCGCGGGACGCGCTGGACGCGTTCGTGATGGGCTTGGCGAGCGCCGTGTTGAGTGGGATCGTGGGTGTCTCGGCACCGGCGCCCTCACTCCAGCCCTGAGGAGCGCCACCGACTCAGCCTCGCTTCACTCGACGCAGCCGCACGGGAAGTAGGTGCGGATGAATGGGCGGAACGAGAGCTCGCCGGAGCTCGTGGAGAAGCCACTGCCTGCGAAGGGCTCGGTCCAGGAGTAGGGCGCCGCGTAGCAATAGTCGGGGGCGCGAGCGAGCACGAGCACGTCCGTGGTGCGCTCGATGGGGATGCCCGTCACGGGGTGGCGCTCCACGCTCCATGGCGCCTGCGCCATTCGTGCACCGAACGGCTGGGCGTCGCGCGCGAGCCAGGCCCGCCCAGCTTGTTCTAGGACGGCGCGCTCGATGGCCGGCTCGGAGCTCCCCGCTGGCACGCAGAGGGCTGGGTTGTCGCGCTGGATGACCCCGGCGGGAGTGCGCAGGGTGAACGTCCCACGCGCCACCACGGGGCCCACCACCGGGTCTCCGGCAGCGCCGTCGGGCGGATTGACCATGGGGATGACGCTCATCGTGATGCGGTGCGTGCTGCCGGGCCGGAAGAGGCCCGCCGACCAACCGCGCGCGACCAGCTCGCGCAAGACCTCCGAGCCGGGAACCACCCCGGCCGCGGGCGTGGGGTTGATGAACTGCCCGCGCCAAGTCGTGTACATGTTCCGCTCCGACCACTCGCCGAACGGCAGGAAGGTGGTCTCGATGGCGCGTCCGTCGACCTCGAAGCGAGCGCGGTACTGGATCCCGGCGGCCACCTGCAGACGGTCGTTGCTGACCCCTGGGCGCCCCATCATCGCGTTGACGGCCGAGCGGTCCATGTACACGCGGAAGAACATCCCCGCCCCGAGATCGAAGGTGTCGGCCAGCGAGCTCGGCTGGATGGCGTGCACGGTGAAGTCCTGCCGCGTGAAGACCACCTCGCCCACGTGGGCGCGGTGCATCTCGTTCAGGATGCCTTGGTCTTGCGCCGGCAGACTCGACGTCGCCGGGGGGGGTTGGGAGGCCTGTGGGGGTGACGCGGCAGCGGCTTCACGCGCGTTGGCGCGCTCGCGATCCCGCGCGCTTGGCCCGGAGCGCTGACCGAGCGTCGGGAGCGCAGGAGAGGCGACTACGATACTGAGGAGCAGGGCTCCGAGGAGGCGATGACGTCGATTCATGCAGATGATTCCGAGGAGGGGCCCGCCCGAGGCGGGAGACGCTTCGCAGCCACTGGCTGCGTCTCCCGAGGTCAGTGGCCGCGCGACACGAATCGATCACCACCCGCGTGCGATTCGCGCAGACCGACGTAAGCTCCCGGCGCAGGTCCATGCGCACCCACACTCGCTTCTTCCTCGTGGACCAGTTCGCCGTCCCCATCGTCTTCAACTTCTTGCTCAACGGGTGGCTGGCGTCGCAGCTCTTCGCGCACCTCCCCGCCGTGCCGCTCTGGGGGGCCGAGAGCATCGGGCTCGACACGCTGGCGACCAGCTTCTTGCTGCCCTTCCTGACGTTCGTCATCACGGCTCGGGTGCTCGGCTTTCTCGTTCGCTGGGGCAAGGTGGAGCCCCTCGTCACCCTGCCGAGTGGGCACTTGCCGAGCCGGCTCGTCGACGCCCTCGCTCGTCAGCGCGCCTCCCTGTCGGGGGCAGGCTTCGGTCTGGCCTGTGCCGCCACGCTGGGGTCGCTGACGCTCGTCGTGTTCCGCGTGCTGCGCGTCGAGTCCCTCGAGCTGCGGGACTTCTTGTGGTTCAAGGCGGCGTACGCAGCGCTGCTGACAGCCTTCGTCTCGGTCATCATCGCCTGGGCGTGCCTCATCCGGATCTCACGGGAGGCCGGCGCCCATGCGCCCGTCTCGGACAACCACGCCGGCTGAGCTCCGCCGAGAGTGGCCCGGGCCCTGCCAACGGCTCGTGACTCCGCTAGGCTGTTGGCCTCATGCAACGCACTCTGCTCTCGCTGCTCTGCTCGCTCTCGCTTCTCCTCGGCTGCTCTGAAGCGCGCACGGAGCAGCAGGCGGAGGGCAGCGGCAGCGGTGGCGAGCAGCTCGCGACCAATGTGAACGACGAGGACGAGGAGGGGACGACCAGCAGCGGCGAGGAGGTCGCCTCCGAACCGGACACGGCGCGGTCACCGGGTGCGTGTCCTCGGTCCTACGGCGACCAGACCCCCACCTGCGCGGCAGACGACTTCCCCTCCGACTGCACATACCCCGAGGGAACGTGCGGCTGCCGTCAACCCACCTACTGCGGTGGCGCCGCTCCGCCGCCCATGCCGCGGACCTGGGTCTGCGAGGCTCCATCGGTGCCCTGCCCTGCGGCCGGCACCCCGTGCTCGGGCCCCGGGCGGTGCAGCAACCAACGGTGCGGCTGGCAGGGCGTGGCCTGTGAGAACGGCGTCTGGACCCCGTACTTTCAGTCGCCGCCCCCCTGACCTCACGGCGTGAAGAGGAACACGCGCAGCTGCCCGTCCGGCGCATCGTGCGTGGTCACCACCAGCACGCGGTCGCGGTAGGCGAACGCCCGCACGTGCGTGGACTCGAAGGGCAGCGTCAGCTCGCTCGCGGCCCACGTGTTGGTCTCCGTGTCGTACACCTCGATGGCGCGCGTGCTGGTGGCGTCCTGGCCGCTCACCACGCTGCCGCCCACCAGCACCAGGCGCTCGCCCAGGGCCACCAGCTGCGGGGAGAGGCGCGTCTCGCTGGGGCACGCCATGGGCGCGAAGTCGCGCGTGGTGAACGAGAACACCTCGCACTCGCTCACCAGCTGGAAGTTGTCGCGCATGCCGCCCACCAGGAAGAAGCGCTCGCCCAGCGCCTCGCCCCCGAAGGCCCGCCGCACACGCGGCAGCGCAAAGCCCGCGTCCGTGAACGCGGCGCCGTCCAGCGCGCGCTGCTCCACCGTGGTCAGGTGCTGGAACGCGGCCATGCCCTCACGTGACGGGTCGTAATTCAGGCCCCCCATGACCAGCAGCTCGCCGCTGGGCGCGCGCGTCAGCGCGAACTGCGTGCGCCCGAGTCCGAGCGCAGGCGCCGGGCTCCACGTGCCGGCCGTCACGTCGTAGACGAACGACTCGTTGTGCGCCACGGCCTCACCGCCCGCGTCGGGGATTCCGAAGCCGCCCACCGACACGAAGTGCGTGTCGTCGGTGGCGATCACCGCCATGGTCTGGCGGTTCTCGGGATACGGCTGCAGTGGCTCCCAGCGCAGCGTGGGCAGGTGCAGGCGGCGCGCGTCGTGGCTGAAGTTCTCGGGCGCGAAGTCGTGCTGGCCGTGGCTGGTGTTGCCGCCGAAGAGGTACAGCCAGTCGTCGAGGACCACCATGCCCTGGCGGTTCTTGGTGGGCCCCGTGTAGTCCACCGTCAGCAGCACCGGCTCGGGCGCCGGCCACACGCGCTCCACGTGCGGGATGCGGTCGTTCACGTCCATGCCGGCGGTCCCGCCAATGGCGAAGACCTGCCCGTTCACCGCCACGTTCTGGTGGAAGAAGCGCGGGAAGAGCACGCTGCCCGCGCTGCGCCAGGCCGCCTCGCCCGGCGTGAGCACGTGCACCACGCCGTCCATGCCGGTGACCACCACGTCGTTGCCCACGGCCGCCGCGGCCGCGCCGAAGGGCGACGCGGGCAGCTCGGGGCCACGCGTCCAGCCTGCGTCACGTGGGTTGAAGAGGTGCGTCACTCGCTGCGGCACGCCGATGGGGTCCATGCCGCCCACCACCACCAGCTGCCCGCTGGCCGCGGCCACGCCCACGCCGCGCAGCTGGAACGGCGCCTCGATGGAGCGCCAGCCCATGTCGGCGTTGCGCAGGTCCAGCGCTTCCACGGTGGTGGCCCAGCGCGCCGTGGCCGGGTCGTGGTCGAGATCCCAGCCCCCCGCCACGTACAGCACATGGTCCAGCACCGCGGCCATGTGGCTCGAGCGCGGCGTGGGCAGCGGAGGCAGGTTCGTCCAGCGGCCGCTCGCGATGTCGTAGCGCGCCACCTCGTTGGTGGAGCGCAGGCGGTCGGCTGCCTCGTCCGCGTCGTCCGGTGAGTGCTGCGCATAGAGGCCGCCCACGCGGATGAGCGTGCCCTCGTGGGCCACCAGCGCCGCGCTCTGCAGCCCGCGCTCGAGGCCGGCCAGCTCTTCCCACGCGCCGCTCGCCACGTGCAGGCGCCCGAGGCTCGCGCTCTGGCCCTCGGCCGTGTAGTGGTGCGACTCGCCGCGGTAGCCGCCCAGCACGTAGAGGTGCTCGCCCCACGCGGCCGCGCCGAAGCTGGTGACGGGCGCAGGCAGGAACGCGTGTGGGCCGGACAGAACGCGTGCGTGCTGCATGACGGGGCTCATGCGCACGGCACGCTGCGCGAGGTCTGCCGGGGTCTCGGCGCGAGGCGTGCTGGACGCACACCCTTGCGGCGCGAGCGCGAGCGAGAGCAGCAGCGCGGTGGTCTGGACGGCACGCAGCGGGGTCTTGTGGATCAGCGAGTGGGGAGAGTTCATGGGGGTCTTGCGTGAGTGGTCAGTGTTGCAGTGGGAGAGGGTCATGGCGTCACTCCTCGAGCCCCGCGTAGCGCAGGGTGGGATGCCCGGAGCCACCGGCTCCGTCGTAGTAGTCGTCGATGGCCAGCTTCACGAAGCCGCCCGCCGAGGTGCGCAGCACGAAGACGCGCGCTTTGGGCGAGAGCACGTGGGTGACCACGTCGTAGGCGTACCAGGGGTCGAGCCCGCCGGAGAACACGTAGTCGGGCAGCGCGTCTTCGTCTTCGCCGTCGGCCACGTCGGTCACGAATGCGGCCATGTCGGGCGCCTCCACCACGTCGAAGGGCTGTCCGTCCACCGCGGCCACCGTCACGCCGCCGCTGCCGCTCACCCCGCCGTTGACCACGATGTGGAAGCGTCGAAAAGCCACGTCCCAGACCGCGTCGTTCAGCGGGTCGGCTGGCATCACCTCGATGCGCGCGTCGAGGTCCACGTAGATCCACTCCTCCGTGTCCGAGGCGTCCACGCGCAACGTGCCGGCGGTGGCGCTGCGCTCCGTGAACGCCACGTGCAAAGAGACGAAGCCGCCGCCCAGGTCCACGCTGCCCAGGTCACCCGCGTCCAGCACGGGACCACCCGCGTCACCGTTGTTGCTGGGAGCGATGTCGCCGCACGCCGCGGCCCCCGCGAGCATGGCCATGAACAGGCCGCCGCCGACCAGAGACTCGAGGAAAGAAGTGGATGAGATCGGGGTCATGGTCACGCTCGCTCGTCAGTAGTCCACGCTCAGCCCCGCGTAGAAGCCGCGAGGACGAATGCTCAGGTAGCGGCCACCGGCGCCCGCCAGGTTGTCGGCGCCCACGAACAGGCCCACCAGGTCGCCCACGCGCTGCTCGAGGCGCACGTCCAGCGACAGGTACAGGTCGTCCATGACCTCCTGGTCGTCGCCGTTGGCGTCGGTCTCGTAGAACGGCCGCTGGCCCACCAGGGAGCCACGCACCGTGGCCGAGAAGCCTGCGTCCGCGTGGCTGTACCGCGCGCGGAAGGTGCCGCGATGTCGCGAGCGCCCCGTGAGCCAGCGGTCACGCTGGAGGTCACGCGCGTCCAAGAACACATAGGCCACCTGGAGATCCAGCCCCGGCACGGGACGCACTCGCAGCGACAGCTCGGTGCCCTGGGTGATGGCCGAGCTGGTGTTCACGTAGGTGTAGACGACGTTCGCCTGCGTCTCGTCGAGCGCCGTGTCGATCAGGTCGTCGATCTGATTGCGGTACAGCGACGCACGCACGGTGACCCGCGCGCTGGGAGTCCACTCGCCCTCGAGCTGCATGCTCCAGGACGTCTCGGGGCGCACGTCCGGGTTGCCCACCACGCGATAGCCCACGCTGGGGTTCTCGAACGTGAGGTACAGCTCCTTGAAGTTGGGCGCTCGAAAGCCCCGCCCCACGCTGGCCCGCAGCACCAGGCGCTCGTGCGGGTCGAGGCGCACCGCTAGCTTCGGCGACGGCACGGTGCCGAACTGCGAGTCCACGTCCACGCGGAAGCCCGGCGCAATGGTGAAGTTGAGCCCGCGGTGCACCAGCCACTGGTGCTGCGCGAAGGGCGACGTGCGCGTGCGCCGGCCCACGCGGCTCAACCGGTCGGCCACCAGCGACTCCTGCTGCACGTCGGCGCCCAGCGTCAGCGTGTGGCGCGAGTCATCGCTCACGAAGGTGTACTGCGAGCTCACCTCACCGAGGCGCTGGCGCGTGTCCTGGTCCAGGTCCTCTTGCGCGCTGCCACGCTGGTCCAGCACGAACTGGTCGACGAACTGCGTGAAGTACACCTGCGTGGCCAGCGTGCCCCGCGTGAACTCGGTGCTCAGCGTGCCCGCCACGCCCAGCTCGTCGATGCGGTTGTGGCGGTCGTACACGGCGCCCGTCGCGCTGGCATCGATGCCCAGCATGTCGCGCCGAGACACGCGCAGCCGCAGGCCGAGGTCGCTCTGCCGCACGCGCTGCGAGAGCCGCAGGCTCCCGTCGTACTGCGTGATCTCGCTGCCCGTCGTGGCCACATCGGAGCGGTCGAGGTCGTAGGCCCCCACGCGGTGCACGCTCGCGTCCATGCGCGCGCGAAAGCCTCCACGCCGCACGCCCACGCCGAGCCCACCGTCCAGCGTGGTGCCCGCGAGGGCATACGGCTCGTAGGTGCCGAGCGAGAGCCTCCCGTCCAGCGCGAGCGGCTGGCTGGCCCGTCGCGTGATGATGTTGATGACGCCGCCGTGCGCCGCGCTGCCGTACAGCGCCGAGCTGGCGCCGCGCACGATCTCGATGCGCTCCACGTCCTGCAGCGAGAGGCGCGTGAGATCGAGCGCGCCATCCGAGCGCCCGATGACGGGCTCACCGTCGATCAAGATGAGCGTGTGCTGCGGGTCGAGCCCCTGCATGCGCACCGTGGTGCCCTGCAGCGCCGGCACGATCTCGATGCCGGGCAGGTCCTCGAGCGCTTCGGCCACGTTCTCGGCGCCGCTCTCCACCAGCTGCGCACGCTCGATCACCTCGGTGCCCACCACCGCGTCGCTGCGCCGCTCTTCGCGGCGGCCGGCGGTGGTGACGGTGATCTCGTGAAACTCGTCCTCCTCGGGCACGGGCTGCTCCGCGGGCACCGTGGGCTCCTCCGGCGCACCAGCACCGCGTTGCGCAAGCACGGTTGGCGCGGGCGCGAGCCACGCTCCGCCACATGCCAGAAGGCACGTGGCACACGTCATGGGGAAGGAAGGACGCATGGCGAAGACCAGCTCTCAGAGCACCGGGGCGACGCTTCCGGCCGTGGTCGCCGCGGTCGTCGACATCCACAGGGTGGTCGCGTTGCCGCTGCCGAAACCGGGCGCGGCGCTGCGGTACAGGTAGATGTAGCTGGGCAGCGTGTGGTCGAGCGCACCCACCACGGGCTGCATGGCCCCGTCCTCGAACGCGTTCACGACGGCGAAGGCGTTGGCGGCGGTGAGGGTGGCGCTGTCCTCGCAGTCGGCCTCGTTCACCCCGTCACGCCACAGCACGAAGTAAGGCGGGGTGGCCTCTCCGCCATCGTGGATGTCGAAGCACACGGTGCTCGCCGTGGAGAGGAACGCGTAGTCCCCCGTGGCCTGCGTGGCCGCGCCGTGGAAGCCGACGTCGAGGCGCGGCCCGCCGATGTAGAACTGCGCGCGCAGCTGGCCAGCGCCCGGCCCCACAGGACCCACGCCCGTGTTCGCAGGGGCTGGATAGCCCACCAGGAACGACACGGTGCCGTGCATGGCCTCGGTCATCAGGCCAGTGATGCGCACGTGGCGGACCGGGGCGTCCAGCTCGCAGAGCGCGACGTAGCGCGCAGTCGGCGACGCGCTGAGGTCCGTCACCGTGCAGTCGGGCGGCGGCACATCTTCATAGGCCACGGCGGGTGTGTCGCTCAGCGTGACCACAGGGGTTTGGGTGCCACCGCTCTGGTAGAAGTAGACCCCGTCGTCGTCCAGCGCGCCGGAATTGGGCGCCCAGACGTGTCCGTAGCGATTGGCAAAGGTCAGCGTGCTGCGGTCTTCGCAATCGGCACCGTGTTGCCCGTCCAGCCACAGCACCACGGCGGCACGCGTGCTGGCAGAGCCCGGGTGCACGTCGAGGCAGATGGTCGAGACGGCGTTGATGAAGTCGTGCGGCCCCTCGAAGCCCACCGAGTCGGGCCCGAAGTAGGCGCCCAGGTCGGGCGGCGGCTGAGGCTGACCACCCCCGTAGAGCTGGAGCTTGAACTGCCCCGCCGTGAGCGCGGCCTGCGGTCCCGCCGCGTCGGTCAGCCCCAGGAACAGCTGCGTGGAGGCGTGCGCGCGAGCTGCGGTCAGCCCCACGATGCGCACGTGGCGCACGGAGTTCTCGAGCGGACAGATGGCCACGTTCTGAGCGCCGGCGCCCACCTGGCTGGCGACGCACACGGGCGCCGATGAATCTTCATCGATACCTTGGTCCTGCGGCAGGCCGTTGTCTGAAGTGATACCACCGTCGTCCGGAACCCCTTCATCGTCCGGGACGCCCCTGTCCGGCGGGGTACCCTGGTCGTGCGGTGTCATCCCCTGATCCGTGTTCGATGGGTGGTCGTTGCAGCCAGGCAGGGCGGCGCCAGCCAGCAGAAAGAGAAGGGCGAAGTGCTTCATACGGCCCCTTCGTGCCGTTAATGAAATTGAAAGTCAAACTCAATTTCAACTAATGTGTCTGAGAATTCGCTGTAACGCTCGGGGCTGGCGGGGACTCTACGTTCTCATGCACCCGCGCCCACACCGGCTGTGGACCTGGCTGGGTGGCGTTGCCCTGCTCGGGGCCGCCGTCGCCTGGTTTGCGCTGCTGGTGCAGGGGGTGTCGCTAGCGCCGTGGACGTGGGCTGCTGTCACCGCAGGCGCTGGCGCCGCGTTGGGTGCTTGGCTGCTCGCCGATCTGATCAGCGGTGTGGTGCACCTGGCCGCGGACGAGCTCGGCGACGAGCGCACTCCGCTGGTGGGGCGCAACGTGATCGCCCCGTTTCGAGAGCACCACGTGCACCCCACGGCGATGACCGAGCACGGCGTAATGGAGACCAACGGCGACAGCGCGCTCGCGGTGTTGCCCATCCTGCTCGCGGGCGTGTGGCTCGCCCCCAGCACGCCCACGGTCGCGACCTTTGCGCTCCACGTCGGGCTGCTGTCGTTCAGCGTCGCCATCTTGCTCACGAACCAGATCCACCAGTGGTCCCATGCCAGGCACGCGCCTTGCACAGTGCGTTGGTTGCAGCGGCACGGTCTGGTCCTCTCGCCCGCGCACCACGCGCAGCACCATCGCCGGCACGACCGCGCCTACTGCATCACGGGAGGCTGGTGCGATCCGCTCTTGGACCGGCTCCTCTCCTCTCGCCGCCACCCCCGGAGCTCGCCTTGAAAGAAGAACCGAAGAACACCTCCATCACTATCGCAGGGTGGGTCCATCAGAACATCACCAGCGACCCGCGTGCCCTCGCATGGTTCGACAACGCCGAGTGCGAGCCGCGCATCCGCCGCGCGTACCGTGACCTGCTGAGCGGCTACGAGGTGGACCCGGCGAGCGTGCTGAAGACCACGCGCACGCTGACGGAGCACGAGCCACGCGGCGTGGTGACGGTGTCGGACATCACGTTCTTCTCGATCTGCGCACACCACTTCCTGCCCTTCTTCGGGCACGCCAGCCTCGCGTACCTGCCGGGCAAGCGCATTCTGGGCCTCGGCAAGCTGCCGCGCCTGGTGGATGCCCTGGCGCGCCGCTTTATGATCCAGGAAGACCTCACGGCGCAGCTGGCGGAGACCCTGCTCACAGCGGGCGAGGCGCGCGGCGTGCGCGTGGTGACGGAGGCGCGCCACCTCTGCATGTGTGGGCGTGGGCCGGCGCAACCCGGCGCTAGCACGCGCGTCGAGGTGGCCCTCGGCGAGCAGTTCGCTTGAGCATGCGTGGTCCACGGCAGGCGGCACGCCGCGTGAGGCCGACCCACCCGATGCGCGGGGCGCTCGCCGTGATGATGGCGTTTGCGCTCGGATGGGTGGTGAGCTGCTCCGGGGAGGCCCCACCACGCGAAGGGGCCCAGGGAGCCACGGCACCCGCCACCGCACTGGGCATCCGCTTCGGCGCAAGCGACAGCGCTCCGGTGGACCTCTCCACCCACGGCGCGGGCCGCGTGACCGTGGCGGTGCACGACCCGTACGAAGACCACGTGGCACGCTTCGAGGCGCTGCCGGCCGTGGCGCTGTTCGACGAGCTGCTGGGAGCGGGCTGGCGCAGCGCCGACGAGCTGGTGTTCGAGTGCGCCGATGGCTACCGCGCCGCAGTGCCCGTGGCGCGGTTCCTCGAGCATCGGGCCTACCTGGCGTTTGCCCGGGCCGACGCCGACTTCGCCATCGACAAGCCGGTGGCCGGCGAAGTGGAGCGCACGTCGCTCGCGCCCGCCTACCTGGTCTGGGAGAACCTGCTGGACGCGCAAGTGCGCAGCGAGGGCGACTGGGGCTGGCCATATCAGATCGTGCGCGTGACGCTGGCCAGCGCGGCAGAGCGCTACGCGCGCATGGCCCCGCCCACGGGCGCGGACGAGCGCGTGGTGCACGGCTTCGCCACGTTCCGCCGCTACTGCTCGCGCTGCCACGCCATCAACGGCGAGGGCGGTGAGGTGGGCCCCGAGCTGAACTATCCGGCGAGCGTGACTGAGTACCTCGAGCCCACGTGGCTGCGTCGCTGGATCGACGCGCCGCTCACCGTGCGGCACGGCACCCCCATGCCGGGCCTGCCGCCGGGCATCCCCGAGCGGGAGGCGGCGCTCGACGACCTGATCGCGTATCTCACGGCGATGGCGGGGCGCAAGCTCGCACCCGAAGGAGTGCACTGACGTGTTCGAGGCCTTCTATCAGAGCGCGTGGCAGCACCCCGGGTTGCTCTTCGCCGCGTGTGCCCTCGGTGCGCTGGTCGTCTTCCAGCAGCGCGCGCGTGTTCACATGACCGTGCGGCACTACGCCATCGCGCTGGTGGTGCTGGCCGCGCTCGACGCGTGGCTCACGTCCACCGACATCCCGCTGATCGGCACGCTGCCCACTGCCAGCGGGCACAACCCAAACGTCGGGGCTGTGCTCGCCACGGCCATCCCGGTGGCCTTCGTGATCCTGGGCGACCTGCGCTACCTGCTGCTGGCCGAGGTCATGACCGACTCGGGCGAGCTGCGCTTCCCCGCCGCCGCCTTCGCGCGCGCCATGGCGTGGTCGCTGCTGGTCCCCGTGCTGGCCCAGCTGGTGGTGCGCTTCGTGCTGCACAGCACGGAGGGGCGCGTGCTGTTCCTCACCTACGAGACGCTGTTCTTCGCGCTGATCCTCGCGCGCCTGCCCTACACCCGCGCGCGCCTGGGCGAGGGCGCGGCGCTGCGCTGGCACCGCACGCTGGATGCGCTGGCGCTCGGCTGGTACGGCACGTGGATCCTCGCGGACGTGGTGATCCTGGGGCTCGACCTCGACGTGGGGTACCTCGCGCGGGTGGTGCCGAACGTGCTGTACTACGGGGCGCTGCCGGCCGTGTTGGTGCGTGCAGCGCCACCCCGGCCCGTTGCGCCATGAAGCCCACCCCCCGTCGCTCGCTGTCTTCCCGCTCGGCCTCGTTGGGGCTCGCAGGCGCGCTGCTGCTGGCCTGTGGGCTGCAAGTGGCCGGCACGCGCGCGCTCTACGGGGGCGCCGAGGTCACCCCCGAAGACGCCGGGTCGCTGGCGCTGCTGCGCTGGCGCAAGGGAAGCTGGTGGGGCACCTGCAGCGGCACACTCATCGCGCCCGATGCGGTGCTGACCGCGGCCCACTGCGTGCGCTCGGCCACCCTGGGCGACCTGAGCATCCGCAACGTGCAGGTGGGGCACCCCCGCGCGCGACCCGAGCGCATCAACGTGCTGCGCGTGGAGGTGCACCCGCAGTTCGACGCCCAGCACGCGGAGCTGGGCCGTGATCTCGCGGTGCTGCGCTTGGTGCGCCCAGCCACGCGCGCGCAGCCCATGCCCTCGCCGCGCTGAGCGGCAACGACATGCTAGCCGGCCCGCCCATCCGCATCCTGGGCTTCGGCGTCACGCGCAGCGGGGGCCGCGGCAGCGCGCGGCTGCAAGGCGCCACGCTCGAGTCCCTCTCGCCCTTCCACTGCTTCTCGGGCAACGTGCAGGGCATGGCGCAGACGCGCTTCTGCGCCGCGTCGCCCAGCGCGGGGGTCTGCCCAGGCGACTCGGGCGCGCCTGCGGTGTTGGGCGTGGGCGGCGTCCCGCACGTGGTGGGCGTGGTCAGCATGGCCGTGGACAACAGCTCGCGGTGTGTGGAGTCCGCCGCGGTGATCACGCGCGTGTCGGCATTCCGCGAGTGGATTGCATCCGTCTCTCGGTGAGGGGGATTCGTCGCCGTCGCCGTCGCCGTCAACGCTCAGGACAACGTCGACGGTGAGAAATCGTCGGCCCCTGCTACACACTCGGCGCGCCAGGTGCGTATCCTGAGAGCAGGCCCTCGCCTCGCCTGAAAGGACTCTTCCCATGCGCTACGTCCTCGGTCTCGCCCTCGCCACCCTGCTCGCACTGCCCGCTGCCCAGGCGGCAGCGGATGCCCCCGCAGCTCCGGTGGAGCACATCTTTCAGGACGCCGACCTGGTGACAGGCGGGCGTCCGAGCGCCACGGAAGGGGTCATCCGTGTGCGTCGTAATCCCGGCGCTAGCTCCCTCATTCGCGTGCGCGCCAGCTTCGTCCAGGAGCTGCTCAAGGACGCCGAAGACCTCTGAGCCCTTTCGGTCACGATGCGCTCCCGCGTGAACGCTGACCGTGCGTGACCTGCGCTGCTCCCTCAGTCCGGCTGCTGAACGCGCGGCTCGCTCGCGCGGATGGGCGTGTTCGCGCGCACCGGGATGCGGCGCACCGTGGGGGGCTCGCCCGAGTCTGGCGTGTGGCGCACCTCGAGCACTCCGTCTTCCGGGTTGGCCACCGTGACCGACCCAGGGCCCGTGGGGTGCGTGACGCGCACGCGCAGTAGCTCGTCGGGATTGGCCGGCTCTTCCACCACGCGCCCCTCGTACTCGCCGAGGTCGGTGGTGGCCTCCACGCCGTCGAGGTCGCGCACCACGGCCACCAGCTGCACGCGCTGCTCGTCCTCGGCGGGGTCGGTCAAGACGCGCAGGCCCACCGTCATGTGCGAGCCATACTGACTCTGGGGCGCCGACGTGTCCGGCGCGAAGGCGGGCGCGGGCCCCGCCCCGGCCGGCGTGCACCCGGTGAACGACGCAACCCCCAGCAAGAGGGCAAAGGACGGGAGGGAGAGGCGATGGCGTGACATAGTCTCAGCCTACCCCCTCGCCCATGGCCAAGCACCTCCCCGACCCCCGCGGCCGCATCCTAGACGCTGCGCTCGTGCTCTTCGCGCGCTTCGGCATCGAAGGCACCACCCTGTCCGACCTGGCGCTGCGGGCGCGCCTGGCCAAGACCACGCTCTATCACCACTTCCCGGATGGCAAGGCCACCATCTTCAAGGTGGCCGTGGAGCGCGTGCTCACCGCGCACTGGGACGACTTCGAAGCCACCGTGCGGCAGCAACCCTGCCCCGTGACGCAGCTGGCCTGCTACGCGCGGCGACGCATCCAGACCTTCGACCGCGAGATCGCGCGCTGGGGGCTCACGCAGGCCACGTGGGAGGCCATGAAGCCCGCCGTGAACGAGTCCATGCTGCCCTACTACGAGCGTGAGCTCGCGCTGCTCACCGAGCTGGTGCGCGAGGGCATGGCGCGCGGGCAGCTGCGCAGCGGGCGCCCGGATACCATCGCCGGCATCCTGCAGGCGGCCTTCCGCGGGTTGACCATCGACGGCAAGCTGGACACCACCGCGCGCGCCCGTGAGGCCGAGCTGGGTGAGCTGGCCGAGTTCGTGGCCGGCGGCCTGCTGGTGCCCGAGGCGCGCGAGCTGTGGCGCACGGCCATGAGCGCGCCGCTCGAGTGACGCGCAACCCTGGGTCCCATCATGGCGCCGATCGGCGGTCGATGCGGTTGACATGGCCCATCTTTCTGCCGGGCAGTATGGTCGACTTGCCGTAGAGGCGCAGCGAGGCGGCCGGATTTCCGAGGTGCAGCGACCAACGCTCCACCTCGTGTCCGATGAGGTTCTCCATGGTGACGTCGGAGTGCCGCGTGGTGGGGCCGAGCGGCCAGCCCGCCACGGCGCGGATGTGCTGCTCGAACTGGTCCACCTGACAGCCCGCCTCGGTCCAGTGCCCCGAGTTGTGCACGCGTGGCGCCACCTCGTTGACCAGTAGGCCACCGGGCGTGACGAAGAGCTCAACGCCCAGCACGCCAACGTAGTCGATGCCGGTGAGGATCCGTTCGGCGAGCCACGGCCTCTCGCGCTGGGCGCGGTCCGCGCGCTGGGACACGGAGTGGTGCGCAGGATCCCGTCGCGGTGACGTTCTCGCCAGGGTCGGACGTGGTCCGCGCGCCGTCAGACCACACGCGCCGCGATGACCGACACCTCGCGGTCGAAGCGCACGAAGCCCTCGGAGCTCACACACGGCTGCTGAGCCACGACGCGCGCCGCGTGAGGTCGTCGGGGCCCGTGACGCGCACCTGACCCTCCGTCGTAGCCGCGTGCCGCGTCTTCACGATGGCGGGCATGCCGATGCGCTCGAGGGCGCGCTCGAGCGCGTCGGGGGTGTCCAGCGGCTCGAACGGCGCAACGCGCAGGCCCAGCCCCTCGAGGAAGCGCTTCTCGCTCAGCCGGTCCTGCAGCACGCAGACGGCGTCGATTGGGGGCCGGATGGGCGGCGTTTCCTGCAGCGCGCGGAGCGCGCCCGTCGGCACGCTCTCCCACTCGAAGGTGATGGCGTCCACGCTGTCGGCGAAGCGCTCCATGGCGGCCACGTCATCGAAGCGCGCGACGGTCAGGCGCTTGGACACGTCGGCTGCGGGACACCCCGGATCGGGATCGAAGGTGTGCACGCGCAGCCCCAGGCGGGCGGCCGCGATGGCGAGCATGCGGCCCAGCTGGCCGCCTCCGAGAATGCCGATGGTCTGCCCGGGAACGAGGGCCCCGGGCGCGGAGACCGCCTCACTCATCGCGCGGGACCTCCTCCACGGCGAGCGACAAGCGCGCTCGCCATGCGTCCAGGCGCTGCGCCAGCGCAGGGTCGCCGAGGGCGAGGATGGACGCCGCCATCAGGCCCGCGTTGGCGGCACCGGCCGCCCCGATGGCCATGGTGGCCACGGGGTAGCCGCGCGGCATCTGGACGATGGAGTAGAGGCTGTCCACGCCCGCGAGCGCCTGGGTCTGGACAGGCACCCCGATGACCGGGAGGCGCCCTTCGACGCCATCATGCCGGGGAGATGCGCCGCCCGCCGGCGCCCGCGATGATGACGCGGAGCCCACGGCCCACCGCTTGGCGACCGTAGTCCCAGAGGCGCTGGGGCGTCCAGCGCCGACACGATGCGCGCCTCGAACGGGATCCGAGCCCTCGAGGATGACGGCCGCGCCCTTCATGGTCTTCCAGTACGACTGGCTGCCCATGATCACGCCCACGATGGGGTCAGACATGCTCGCTCCTCTCCCACCCGCGTGGGGTCCGCTGGTGGATCGCGCCGCCACCGGGCTCGATCGCGAAGACGAACAGCCACTCGTGGTCGACCAGGTTGCGGACCAGCGCGTGCTTGGCGATGACGGCGTCGATCGCGGTGCGCGGCGCCTCGAGGAACACGCTCAGGCGCTGGGGCACGTGGACCCAGTCGTCCCCGTCGTGCAGCGACTGGCGCGGGAGTCCGATGCGCAGGTCGCCTCCGGCTCCCTGGAACACGCCCACGGTGCCCCCGACCACGTTGTGGAGCACCTTGTTGCCGCTCCCGTAGCGGAGGTTGTCCACCGTCGACGCGTAGTACTGCATGTTGATGAAGTGGGCGACCACCATGGGGGCGCACATGATCTGCTCGAGGACGGCGAAGCCCGTGTCTTGCTCGGCGCGGTACTCGTGCAGGAACGCACGTCCATCGAGGTCGAGGTCCCGCGTGCGCTCGCGGGGCGCGACGATCAGCGCCGCATTGCGCGCGAGCCCCCACTCCGGACGCACCTCCGACCAGTCGCGTGACCGACGCCGCAGTCGGGCGCCGAGCGACTCGCGCGGTGCATCGCCGAGCCCCAAGCTCTTCGCGCGCTCTTCGCGTGCTCGCTGCGTGGCGGCCAGAAGCTCTTGCTGGAGCTGCGCCAGGTCGGGGCGGTGCGTGCTCGGCAACGTGGTGAGGTCGAAGAGCCGGAGCTCGTCGGTGGTGGTGTCGTGCACCCCGCCAAGGAAGTGGGTGCTCTCGGGGACGTCGATGCCCTCGCTCACGAGCGCGGCCCGCACCGCCGGGTCGTTGAGCAACGCCGCCAGGGGCGCGCGTTGACCTCACCCTGCCCGCCGCAAGCGCCGCACTGCAGTCCCGCAGCAAGCGGGTTGTTGTCACTCGTGGCCGTGTGCCCGAACAAGGCGACCAGCCGCGCGAAGCCACCGGTGAGGCTCATACCTCGCAGGATCCCCGCCGCGAGCCGCCCGGCGCTCGACGGGGAGCTCGAGGCCGTCTTCGCCCAGGAGCACTGGCCCGAGCTCATGCTCGTGCGGGTGGTGCCGGAGCGGGTCGGCACCGCCGTCGCCGAGAGCGCACGTGTCGCGCAGGAGCGACACCGCCGCGCCGAGGCCGAGGGTCTCCACCCACGAGAAGGTGGAGACCGGACTGCGGGCGAGCCCCTCCGTGGTCCCTGCCACAGAGGCCTCTCGAGAGGCCGCGCTCACTGCACGGGCGTGGTGCTCGCCGCGGTCCACGATGCGCAGGCTGGGGGCGAGGAGACCCGGGAGCTGAGCGCGGGCGCCCCCGCGCAGTGGCTGGTAGGCCACTGGCAGACCGAAGAAGCCCGCGAAGCCGAGCGTCTGGAGCTGCGGTCGCCCATGCTCGACGCAGCGGCGGATGACCTCGGAGCGCACGTCGATGCAGAACACCAGCTGCGCGCTGGGGTATGCGCTCGCGGCCACATGCTCGCGGCGGCCGAGGGCCGAGAGCAGCGGCTCCTGATAGGACAGCTCGAGCGCGCGCTGAGCCACCCAGTCCACCCGCGTGCGATCACGCTGGGAAGGGAGTCGCGTGGTCCACTCACGGCGAGCCGTTCGCCACCCGAGCCGGAGCTCCTCGCCCGCGACCCGCTGGTGGAGCAGCAGCTCCCACGGAGGCGAGCCGCCAGCAGGTGCACGATGGCGTCGTCGTCGCGCCCCACGAGGCGTGCGTCCCAGCGCGTGAAGGCGAAGGCCGACGCCCAACCGAGCACGCTCAGCAGCAGCGCGGTGAGGTAGTCCTCGTACTCCGAGGGAGCGAGCTTCATGGCAGAGAGGGCGTGCCCGATGAGGGCCCTCGGGTCTTCCGGCAGCTTCTTCGCCGCTGCGCCGAGCCCCGTCAGGCCGACCAGGAGCCGCGGGGACTCGTCGTCCACGAGCAGCGCCCGGAACGCGGCGTACAGCCCACCGTCGCGCGACACCGACCAGCTCGCCTGAGCGTCGTCTGCATACGCGGCGCAGGTCTGGCTGAGCTGGCGCGTGACCAGGTCATCGAAGGAGAGCTCGCGGTCGAGGTCACGGTGCGCGTCCAGCCAGTCGACCATGGACGGGTAGCGGGCGGTGGCCTGCTCCGGCTTCTCGAGCTCGTCGAGGACACCTTCGAGCGACAGCTCCGGGCCGCTCTCGCGCAGGGCCGCGAGCAGGTGCCGCTCCGCAAACTCACCCGCAGCGAAGCGCGCCCGGAACCCGCTGCGCGCCATGGTCAGGCGCGTCCCGGAGAGCGCGGTCAGGTGGGCGGCGGCGTCCTCGATGGGGCGGTCCACGAAGCCCCAGTAGGGGTTCACCGCGATCAGGCGATCGAGCGGCCAGGCCGGCGCGATGCGTGCGCAGGCGGCGTCGATGGCGGCGACGATCGCGAGCCGGAGCGGAGCCTCTCGGGCCGCCCGCGCGGACGAGGGCGTTGGCGTGTCGACGGTGAGGGAGGTCATGCGGCGCTCCTGACGATGGTGGTTCGGGAGATGGCGGAAGCGGGGCTGGCCGACTCGAGCGAGCGCGGCGGCCAGAGCGCGAAGGTGAGGCGCGTGAAGACCTCGTCGAGGTAGAAGCCGGCGAAGACCATGGGGAAGAGGCGCCGCGCCAGCGGTCCGGTGGGCGCTGCGGTGAGCCACGTGTGCACGGCGAAGCTCGCGCCGAAGAGACCCACGACCAGCGCTAGGCGCAGCAGGCTGGCCACGCCGGGAGCGCTGGGAGCGCTCGACGGGAACGCGAGCCCGAAGCCCGCATGCAAGCCGAGGTACAGCAGCAGCGCGGCCACGGCGGCCCCGACGAGGATGGCGTTGGCGCGGACGCCACGCTGAAGGTCCACTCGGGCCAGCAGAGGCGTGATCGCCAGCGCGGCGATGAAGCCGGCCGCCCAGCCGGCGTGGCTCGAGCCGAGGCCACCTCCCAGGAGCGCGTCGGCAGCGAACACGGTGGGCAGCGCGAGGCCGAGGGCCGCCATGGAGCGCGCGGGGCTAGCGGCGTCCTCGTGGTGCCGCATGCGCGCGGCCACGGAGGCCTGCACCACGCGTCCCGAGCCGAGGAACGCGTGAGCCTTGTAGAGCGAGTGCGCCACCAGGTGGAGCAGCGCGAGGTCGAAGGCGCCGAGCCCACACTCCACCAACATGAAGCCCATCTGGGCGCAGGTGGACCAGGCCAAACCGACCTTCACGCTCACCCGCGTGGTCATGACGAGCGCGGCGAGCGTTGCCGTCAGGGCGCCCCCGAGCACCAGCAGGGTCTGCGCCACCTCGAGGAGCGGGAGCAGCCCGCTCAGGCGGATGAGGACGAACCCGCCGATGTTGACGATGCCCGCGTGGAGCAGGGCGGACACGGGCGTGGGGGTCTCCATCACCTGGATCAGCCATCCGTGGAACGGGAGCTGGGCGGAGCGCAGCATGACTCCAGCCGCCAGCAGCGCGCCGGCCGCCTCGATGGACAGCGACTCGGGCATGCCCTGCTGCGCGCGCGCGGCGAGGACGTCGAGCTCGAGCGTGCCGAAGCCGTGGTGCAGCAGCAGCAGCGCGGTGAAGAGCGCAAGGTCCGCGATCCGGCTCATGAGGAACTTCTTGTGAGCGGCCACCAGCGCCTGCGGGCGGTCTGGGTAGAACGTCAGCAGCTGGTGGAGCGCGATGCTCGAGATGCTCCACGCAGCCGCCAGCACCAGCAGGTGGTTCGCGATGACCAGCAGGCTGACGGCCGCGAGGATGAGCAGGAGCGCGCGCAGGTAGCGCAGCTGGCCCGGCTCACCAGCCAGGTAGCGCTGCGAGAAGCGCATGATGACCAGCGCCACGAGGGTGACGAGGCCGAGCATGATCAGCGAGAGGCCGTCCCCTCGCACGCTCAGCGTGGCGGGAGCCCCACCGATGGCGTGGGCGAGGAGGCCTGCTCCGGGCAGCGACACGTGCACCACGTGGGCGCCAGACCCCATCAGGTGCGCGCATGCCGCGATGCCGGTGAGCAGCGGCGCGGTGTGTGCCGCCAGCTGGGCCACACGCCAGCGGCGGGGGAGGGTGAAGCGCGCAAAGGCGCCCGTGGTCGGCAGCGTGAGACAAAGCGCCGCGATGCCGAAGAGCAGGGGTACCGAGAGGAGGAAAGCGACGGTCATGGACATGGTTGAACTCCGTGTTCCCGGGAGATAGCCCGGCCCCTATGTTCCGTAAAATACAATGTGGTAAAACATACGTTCTCTATTTATGAACGTTTTGGGCGACGCCCAGGAGGGCGCGCGGAGCGCCGCAGGCTAGCGATCGGCCCGCCCGACGAGGCTCTCGCCGTAGCTCGTGAGGCCAGGGCGGGCGGCACCGACGAGACACGCCACGGTGCCGTGCAGCTTGTTCTCGTACATGAGCTGGTGCGCCTCCGGGATCTCTTCCCACGTGAACACGCGTGTCAGGACGGGCTTGACCTTGCCGTCTCGCATCAGCGCGTTGGCGCGCCGACACGAGTCGGCGTCGGCGAAGTGGGAGCCGATGATCTGCTTCTGCCGCATCCACAGGTGACGCACGTCGAACGTGAGCTGATAGCCGGTGGTGGCACCGCAGATGACGATTCGGCCATAGCGGTTGGCCAAGAAGACGCTGGCCGGGAAGGTGCTCTTGCCCACGTGCTCGAAGACCACGTCAGGGCCCGTGCGCTCTCCGAGGATCTGCCAGATGCGCTCTCCGAAGGCCCGGATCGCGCGCCCGTGCGCGGCCTGCTCGGCGGCGCTCATGTCGTCGCGGAAGTGCAGCGCGGGGAACTCCGCGCGGTTGATGACGCCCACCGCACCGAGGCGCAGGCAGAGCTCGGCCTTGTCGTCGCTCGACACCACGGCGATGGGACGCGCCCCCATCGCGGCGGCGAGCTGCACGGCGAACACCCCGAGGCCCCCTGCCGCACCCCACACGAGCACCACCTCGCCGGGCTGCACCTTGGCGCGGTCCACCAGCTGCGGTGCGCGGTGTAGTAGGTGAGGCCCGTAGCTGGCCGCCTCCTCCCCAGCTGAGCTGGGGCGGCTTCCGCAGCAGCTGCTGGCCTGCACGCGGGAACTGGCAAAGCCTCGGGCGTCCGTAGCCCCAGATCGTCTGCAGGTCGGACGCGCCGGGCTCGAGCAAGTGGTTGCAGCGCAGCACCACCTCGTCGCCCACCTTCCAGCCGGTGACGCCTTCTCCGATGGCCCACACCACACCGGACGCGTCGACCCGGAACGACGAGGTCGAGCCATGGTTGCGGAGATGTTCACCGGCTCCGAGCCCGCCAGATGCCGTTGAGCTGACGCCGCCGCCATGACCGCACCAGACCTACCGGGGCCGGACCCAGACGTCGATCACCTGGACGAACGACTGCGTGGGCACCGAAGCGCCTCGGGGGATGACGTAGGCGTGCATCTGGGGGGCAGCTCGCCCAGCGCCAGCGCCTGCCCGCACGGGGACGAGCTGCGATCCAGGTTCAGCGTGTTCGACCTCCTGTCTGCTGTGCGCGGAATTGCCCCCGCGTCTCGAGCGCGTCCATCACGAGCTTCACGGCCTCGTCGATGCGCATCTTGTCGAGGCCCACCGCCACGTCGGCGTTCTCCGGCCGCGTGAAGCCCGCGAAGTCGCCCTCGGGGCGGCGCTCAGAGCCGAGGTCGGTGTCCACGAACACCTGCCCACGCGGTCTCGCCGATGCGTGGCGCAGCGCTCGCGATCGCCCGGCGTGTAGGCCGGGAAAGCGCAGACGGTGACCAAGCCGGCGTCCGTGCACGCCTTGCACGCCGTGATCATGGTCTCGAGCGCGAGCGAGCCCATGTCCACCTTGAAGTGGAGATCCCGCACCTCGGCCCGCACGTACTGCGTGGTGTGCTTGATCAGGTAGCTCTTCTCGCGGTCGAGCGGCGTCTCGTTCATCCACACCACGTAGGCGTCGAAGGTGCGGCGCACGTGCGGGAGGTCGTGTGCGTGCCCAGCATGTCGCCGCGGCACGTCGATCCCGTCCTCGAGTCGGATGGTCACCGACTGCGGCGTGAACGCCTCGTCGAGCTCGCCCTCGTACACGTCGATGGCCTTGACCTTGGACGACCGGCCGACGGCAGCGACACCAGCGTGTCGCCCTTCTTCACCAGCCGCTGGCGATCCCCCCCCGCGAACCCGCGGTAGTCCAGGTTCGGGCGGATGACGTACTGCACCGGGAAGCGGAGTGCCGAGGTCGCGGTCCTGCGCCACCGGCACCGTCTCGAGGTGGGCGAGCACGCTCTGCCCCTGGTACCACGGCGTGGCCGGGCTCTTGGTGACGCAGTTGTCGCCGTTCTTCGCGCTCACCGGGAAGCACGTGATGGTCTTCGCCAGCTTCATGCTGGCCGCGTAGGCGTGGAAGTCGGCGCTGATCTGATCGAACACCTCTTCTGAGAAGTCCACCAGGTCCATCTTGTTGATGCACACGCGAGGTGGGATGCCCAGCAGCGAGGCCACGAACGCGTGCCGCCGCGACTGCTCGAGCACGCCCTTGCGCGCGTCGATCAAGATGAGCGCCACGTCCGCCGTGGACGCGCCGGTCACCATGTTGCGCGTGTACTGCACGTGCCCCGGCGTGTCGGCGATGATGAACTTGCGCTTCGGCGTGGCGAAGTAGCGGTAGGCCACGTCGATGGTGATGCCCTGCTCGCGCTCGGCCTTGAGGCCGTCGGTGAGCAACGAGAAGTCGATGCTGCCGTCGTCGAGGCGCTGCCCTTCTCGAGCGCCGCCAGCTGGTCCTCGAAGACCATGCCCGTGTCGTACAGCAGGCGCCCGATGAGCGTGGACTTGCCGTCGTCCACCGAGCCGATCGCGACGAAGGCGGCAGGCTCCTTGCCCCGATACTTCTCGAGGTAGCCCTCGATGTCCGCCGCGATCAGGTCCTTTTTTCGTGGAAGTCCGACATCAGAAGTAGCCTTCCTTCTTCTTCTTCTCCATCGAACCTTCTTCGTCCGTGTCGATCAAGCGCCCCTGTCGCTCGGAGAACTTGTTCAGCAGCATCTCCTGGATGACCTTGGGCAGCGTGTCGGCCTGTGAGTGCACCGCGCCGCTCAGCGGGTAGCAGCCGAGCGTGCGGAAGCGCACCACCTCGTCACGCGGCGTCTCGCCGGGCTCGAAGGGCATGCGGTCGTCGTCGATCATGATCATGGTCCCCTGCCGGTCCACCACCGGGCGCGGGGCCGCGAAGTACAGCGAGGGAACCGGGATCTTCTCGAGCCAGATGTAGAGCCAGACGTCCAGCTCGGTCCAGTTGGAGATCGAACACCCGCGTGCTCTCGCCCTGGTTGATCTTCCGTTGTAGGTTCCACAGCTCGGGGCGCTGGTTCTTCGGGTCCCACTGCTGGAACCGGTCGCGGAACGAGTAGACCCGCTCCTTGGCGCGCGACTTCTCCTCGTCGCGCCGCGCGCCACCGAACGCGCAGTCGAAGCCGTACTTGGTGAGGGCCTGCTTGAGCGCGTCGGTCTTCATGACGCCCGTGTACTTGTTGCTCCCGTGCGTGAACGGCGTGATCCCACCGTTGCCCCCGCCGGGTTCGTGCACGAGCAGGTCGTCGAGCGCCAGTCTGCGGAAACGCGATCATCCTGGAACTTCCACAGTGGTGTCGATGCGCAGCAGCGGGAAGATGCCCCGCGCGCGCCTTGAGGGCCAGGCGCAGCAGCACCGACGAGTCCTTGCCGATGCTGTACAGCATCACCGGCTTGTCGAACTCGGCCGCGGCCTCGCGGATGATCTGGATGCTCTCTCCGGCCTCGAGCTGCCTGGAGGTGACTGAGTGTTCACCCATGCTCATCCGTCATCCCCTCGGACTTTAGCGGGCGCTACCGACGCCCATGGCGAAGAACTGCGAACCGCCACTGTAGGCGTGGGCCGACGGCGATCTTGGCGCCGTCCACCTGGTGCCGCTCGGCGGTGCCGCGCCCCTGGCGGGCGGTCGCGGAAGTGGATCATGCTATGGCGGATGGGGTTGGTGCAGAGCACGCCGCCGCTCAGTTGAGGGGCAGCTGACCGCCAGCGGGTCCTGCCCTCCATGGTCCACTTCCAGCCCTCGCCCGCTCGCGAAGCCGAGGTTCTCGAGCCATGGGCTCGAACCAGAGAAGGCACGGATCTCGGCGCAGTCCACGTCCTTGCGGGGTCGACGCGCCTGGTCGTCGTCCCTGGCGCACATCTGGCCGGCCTTAGGTTGACCTGGTCGCGGCCCGCGAACGTGCGCCTCGGTGCGCACGCGCAGGATCCACGGTGCAGCCCTTGGCGTGCTTGTCGCTGGCCAGCACCATGGCGACGGCGCCGTCGGAGGGGCAGGCCCCGAGTAGCGGATCGGTCCCACAGCATGGGCGAGGCCTTCACCTCGCCGAGCGTCTGCTTGAGGTGCAGGTGCGCCTTGGGGGTCAAGAGGCCTGCTCGCGGTCCACGGCCACCATCCGCGTCGGGGTGCGCGTCGTGCCGCGCCAGTACCGCGGATGAGCGGCGCGGAAGTAGCCGCCGGCGCCGGCCACCAGCTGCGGCTGGAAGGGGATGGCGGGCGAGGCACATGGCGTTGCCTGCTCTGCTTCTCGAACGCGAGGGGTGAGCACCTGCTGGTGCACGCCGCCTGATCGTGGCTGGCCACCACCGCCGTCGAGCCGCCCACGGAGCCGGCGGTGTGCACGCGGAAGAGGGTTCCACGCGCAGCGCGTCGGCCATGAAGAGTCCGGCACCGCCCTCGAACACGTCGGGGCCGTGCCGATGACGATGGCGTCCCCGAGCGTGCGGTCGGCGTCCTCGAGGGGCGGAACAGCGCCTCCGCAGAGCCCAGGGAGCAGAGACGCCCTGGTCTCGCGGTGTTCGGTCTGGCCAATGCCGAGACGGCGCAACGTTCAGACATCACTCAGCCTCCGGCAACCAGGTTCTGCTGCAGGCACGGTCCGTCGCAGTGGGCCACGGCGCGGGCGCTGCGTCCACGATGCGGGCGGCGGCCTCTCCAAGCGGATGAGACCGGTGGTCATGACGAGCCGGCGCGAGCGCGCCCCCCAGGGTTGATGCGGACGCTCGGCCGCCCAGCGCTTCTTTCAAGATGATCTCCTGGTGCGCGAGGGGCGGCGCTCGGCCACGTCCACCTTGGCCTTCACCGGCCCGCCGGAGGGCGCCGAGGGGCTCGGAGGTCGCGCAGGCCGCGAGGGCCTCACGCGTGGTCGATGCCGCGGATGAACCGGGCGCTTGAGAGCGCGGGCCTTTGTCGCCGCTGGCCAGGATGACGCAGGCGGCGCCGTCGGTGACGGCGGGAAGCTCTTGCGCAGGCGAGCTGAGGTAGGGCCTCCTTCCAGGATCTTTCTTCGCGTCGAACTCGCCCTTCACCTGGCGTGGTTCGATGGCCGCCGGCTGCGCACCGCGATGTCCGCGAAGTCGCGCTCGGTGGCCTTGCCCGCGTCGATGAGCGCGCGCCAGGCCGCCGCGCTGGTCGAGCCCGACGCTGAACGAGAGGTCGTCAGGTTCATGATGTCCGGGATGGGCCCGAGCGAGCCGCGGCCGAACGAGAACACCAGCGCCACGTCGATGTCGCCGCGCAGCAGGCGCACCCACGCTTCGTAGAGCGCGAACGCGCCGTCCATCTCCACGTGCGACGCGGATGGGCGGCGACGCTGAGCCCGTCAGCCACGAACGAAAGGGCCGGCCGATGAGAGTCGCCCGCTCACGGTGACCCACGTCTCGGCGTGAGCCCACCGGGCAGGGCCGTTGACGATGGCCCCACCATCTGCCTGCAGGCGGCGCCTCGTTGGGGAGTTGATGGAAGGACTATGGCGATGTCACGCACCGAGGCGCTCCGAGTAGCTCCGGCGCGTCGGGTTCGCCGGTCGGTTCGAAATAGAGATCGACCGAGGTCTCCCACCGCTCACGCGGCTTCCCTTGGCCTTCACCCCAGCCCTGCGGACGTGCGTCACAGGACGCCGCTGATCAGGTGGTAGATGGGCAGGTCGGCCCCGTCCAAGACGATGGCGCCGAAGCTGTAGGGAGGCGTCAGCTTCTGACCCTCGAACGGGATGCGCACCACCGTGAACGTGGTGACCACGCCGGTGTGCGGCAGTCCACGCCTTCTTGGCTTGCCCACCGGGCTCGCACCGCGGCGGCCGGGCCCTTGCCGGGTCTGGCACTGCGCCGATGATCTTGCCCTCCCGGAAGGCCGCAGGTAGGCGCTCTGGTGTCGCCGGGCCCAGCTGAACCCGAGCCGCACCGGCCCGGCAGGATGGGCGACTCGGCTCGAAGCAGCGATGTCAGGATGTTGCCCTGCTTCGGCGCCGACGCACCCGCACCCGCATCCCGGGCAGCTCGCTCCGCTCTTCGCCGCGAGCATGGGATGCGTCCGCCCTCCCGCACGAGGCCGAACGCGAACGGCGCCTTGCGGGGGTGGGTGGGCCGCGGCTCGGCCACCCAGGTCCACGACTTGAGGACACCCGTGGGCCGCAGCGTCACGAACTCGTGGGGTCGCCCCTGGGGCGGGCAGAGCACCGGCCCCGGCGGTCTTGACGCCCTCGAGCCCAGCGCAGGCCCTCGAGGAAGCGCCCGATCACGGGGCCCATCGAGCGCCGGTACGTGTACTCGAGGACGTAGGGGGCGGAGAGAGGTTCTTCCATGGGCTGAACGTGGTCCGCCGATAACGTTCCGTAAAATACTGATTTCCAATCGAATCAATCTGTATTACGGAACTTTTATGACCGCGACGATCTCCCGCGCACCGCGCCTCAACTACCACCACCTGCACTTCTGGGCGGTGGCCCGTGAATCACCACGGGCCGCCCGGTTTTAGTGTCGTCGGCGCTCGACGCGGGATTCGGCAGCTCGAGGACTCCTCGGCCAACCGCTCTTCACGCGCGAGGGCCGGCGGCTGGTCTTGACCGAGACCGGGCGCATCGCCCTCGACTACGCCGACACCATCGCCACGGCCGGCAACGAGCTGGTGGCGACCGTGCGCGAAGGCAAGAAGCGCGACCAGCAGGTGCTCGCGGCGCGGTGGGGCACTCTCGCGCAACTTCCAGGGCGGCTCCCTGTCGCCGCTGCTGGGGAAACCGCCGTGCACCTCGTGCTGCACTCGGGCTCGCTCGATGAGCTGCTCGGTCGGCTGCGGGCTCACGTCCTCGACCTCGTGCTGTCCAACACCCGCGTGCAGGACGACGGCGACAACGCGTGGCGCTGCCGGCGCATCGCCCGTCAGCAGGTGAGCCTAGTGGGCCCACGGCGCAGCACCCCGTTTCGATTCCCGCAGGACCTGGATGACCTGCCCATGTTGCTGCCCAGCCGAGACAGCGAGCTGCGCAACGCGTTCGACCTGCTGTGCGAGCACCATGGCATCCGGGTGCGCATCGCGAGCGAAGCCGACGACATGGCCATGCTGCGCGTGCTCGCTCGCACGTCCGGCCTGGTCGCGCTGCTGCCGGCCGTCGTCGTGCAGGGCGAGCTCGTCAGTCACGAGCTCGAGGAGTACTGCGTGGTGCCCGACCTGTACGAGGCCTTCTACGCCATCCACGTGAAGCGCCAGCACCCGAACCCGCTGGTGCACCGCCTGCTGGACCGCACCGAGGACGAGATGCTGGCCATGGCGGCCCCGCGGAAGCCGGCCCCCGCGGCCAAGCGGCCAAAGCCCGAGAAAAAACCGTCTCGGGGTCGGTGAGCACGCGCGAGCACGAAGTCACCCGCGGTCGAGCTGTCAGCTTTTAATTCAAGCCCCCTGTGCGGGACTCTCGATCCTGCTCCGTGGATGGGGCATGCTGCGCACAGTCCAAACCGAACCTCAGTCGGTCCAGGCCAACCCGGCCTCACGGACCCTTGGAGTCAGCGCATGTCATCCCAGCCCGCCACCCAGCCCCGCGACTTCTACCGGGACGCCGACGCCGACGCGCGCGTGACGTCCACGCTCCGCTCGTACCTGCGCTTCTTCCGGGACGGGCAAGCCGGGCAAGACACCCGGGACGCGCAGCAGGCCCACGCCGAGCGGCACAGCGACTACGCCGCCATGGTCAACCAGTACTACGACCTGGCCACTGACTTCTACGAGCGTGGCTGGGGCAAGTCGTTCCACTTCGCGCCGCGCTTCGAGGGCGAGGCCTTCGCGGCGTCGCTAGCGCGTCACGAGCACTACCTGGCGCTGCGCCTGGGGCTCCGCGCGGGGCAGACCGCGCTCGACGTGGGCTGCGGCGTGGGCGGTCCCATGCGCGCCATCGCGCGCTTCTCGGGCGCCAACGTGGACGGCGTGAACAACAACGACTACCAGCTGGAGAAGCTGGCTCGTTACAACGTGGAGGCGCGCCTCGACCACCTGTGCCGCGGCATCAAGGGCGACTTCATGAAGATGCCGCTCGCCGACCAGAGCTACGACGCAGCCTATGCGGTGGAAGCCACGTGCCACGCGCCCGACCGCGTGGGCGTCTACAGCGAGATCGCGCGCGTGCTCAAGCCGGGCGCGCGCTTCGCGGTGTACGAGTGGTGCCTCACGGACCGCTACGATGGCAGCAACCCCACGCACCGCACCATCAAGCGCGACATCGAGTCGGGCGACAGCCTGCCCGACATGATCAGCACGCACGCCGTGCTGGACGCCGTGCGCAAGGCCGGCCTAGTGGTGGAAGACAGCACAGACCTGGCGCAGAGCGGCGACGCGAGCACGCCCTGGTACCTGCCGCTCGAGGGCGAGCGCGGGCTCAACTTCACGTCGGTGCGGCGCAGCGCGCCCGGGCGCTTCGTGAGCAACCGCATGATCGGCGTGTTCGAGCAGCTGAAGGTCATCCCCGAAGGCAGCAAGGCCGTCAGCGACATGCTCAACGTAGGCGCCGACGCGCTCATTCAAGGCGGCCGCACGGGCATCTTCACGCCGTGCTTCTTCGTGCTGGCTCGGAAGCCCGCGTGATCATCGGGGCGTTGCTCTCCGCGCTCGAGAAGCGTCGTGCACACCAGGCCAAGCGTGAGCGGCCCTCGCGCCTCGCGCCCACGCCAGAGGAGCGCGAGGCCCTCGACGCGGCGCGCGTGAGCTCGTATCCGGCGGTGTATCCCACGGGCTGGATCCCGCTGCTGCCCGACACGGAGCTGCGCAGGGAGCCGGTGGCGGTGCATGCGCTCGGCCGCTCGCTGGTGGTGTTCCGCGGCGAGAGCGGGGCCATCACGGTCATGGACGCCTTCTGCCCGCACCTGGGCGCGCACCTGGCGCTCGGCCACGTGTGCGGCGAGGCGCTGACGTGCCGCTTCCACGGCTGGCAGTTCGCGAACACCGGCGAGGTGGTCAGCGTGCCCTACGGCAAGCGCAGCCCGGCGCGGGTGGGCGTGCACCCGTCCGAGGTCTACTACGGGATGATCTGCGCCTACCTGGCGCCCACCGGCGTGAGCGCCGTGGCCCCGTATGCGCTCGGCCGCATGCCCGAGATCGACGACGGCCGCTTCACCTACCGTGGGGCCATGGACGCGCACGACGTGCGCATGAACCTGCTGGAGTTCGCCGAGAACAGCGCCGACGTGCAGCACTTCGCGCACCTGCACGACCGCTTCCGCATCCCGTGGACGCAGGTCCCGCTGCCCGGCGTGGGCCTCGAGCACAGCGCCACGTGGCGCAAGGACCCGAGCGAGCCGCACGTCTGCTGGTTCGAGAACGAGGCCACCGTCACGTTCCGCGGCAAGCGCGTGGAGGGCCGCGGCGGCAAGGCGCGCGTGCGCTTCGACGGCCCCGGCACGGTCATCCGCTTCGAGCTGGATCTCGGCGCGCGCGGCACCGTGGTGCTCTTCCAGTTCCACACGCCCAAGGGCCCGCTGCGCCAGCACGTGCGCTTCAGCTGGTTCGCCGAGCGGCACGTCCCCGACGGCCTCGCGCGCTTCGTGGTGGGCCACTGGGTCTCGCAGTGGGAGCAAGACCTCGAGATCTGGGAGACCAAGGCCTACCGCCCGCAGCCGGGCTTGGTGGCGGAAGACGGCCCGGTCATCGCGATGCGCCGCTGGGTGCAGCAGTTCTACGTGTGAGCGGGGCTACTCGCGCGTCAGCAGGTAAGCGCGGTTGCTGGACCTCACCGCGAGCCAGGTACCCGTACCCCCCATGGACACAGCCTCCCCCAGGGAGACGCCATCCGCCTTGATGAAGCCTACGGGCGTCCACACCGAGCCAACGAGCGAGAAGATGTAGACCGCTCCCGCGTTCGAGCGGTCGTCGTTGAATGGGTCACTATCGGGCAGGACACCCGCGGAGTCCTCGGCGGGCGCTCCCACCGCAATCCACTGTCCGTCGGAGGAGACCGAGACCGAGGCACCGAAGTTGTCATCCGCTCCGGCGTTCCAGGCCTTGAGGTAGGCCGTCTGGACCCACAGGTTCGGGTCCATCGAGTCGCGCTCGAACACGTAGGCGGCGCCCGCGTCCGTGGCCGCGTTGTTCGCGGCATCGCCGTTCACGGTGGTGGCGCTCGAGTCTTCACGCGGAGCGCCGACCACGATGCGCGACACGTCGCTGCTCACGGAGACCGCGTCTCCAAAGCCATCCCCCGAGCCGGAGACGACGGGCGAAAACGAGGCGGCTTGCGTCCAGGTGCCCGAGGTGTCGCGCCAGATCCGCACGATGTTGTCGCCGCCGAAGGCAAGAAGCGCCCCGTCCGAGCTGAGGCTCACCGACCGTGTCGGAACTGTGAGCGTCGCCGAGAGTCCCCACACGCCTCCGCTCTCTCGGTAGATCTGAGGGGTGGTCTGGCCACGCCGACCAAGAACGGCGACCTGGGCATTGGCAGACACTGCCATGAGGTCGGTGGAACTCGTCGCTCCTACCAACTGGTGTGCCACGCCGCTCGCGGACAGAGCACGAACCTGCGTGCTACTCGAGAACAGAGTCCACTCGCCCGCGCCGGAGACCGCCGTGGAAAACGGGTTGCTGCCCGAGACGCCGCTAAAAGCCCTCGCGTCCCAGTTCGACGCGATCTGCGCGTAGTCGTACACCCGGCAAGAACCAAGAAAGCAGAACCCTGCTGCCACGTGCAGCTCATCAACGGACATGGCAACCCCATGGATCTTGGTCCCCGACGAGGGTGCGAGCTCGAAAGTTGTGAAAACGACGCGCCATCCGCGATGAATGTCGACCGTGTACGCGCGAGACACGCCTCCCCGAGACACTTCGATGCTCACGGGATTCCAGCCGATGGCGAGCGGAATGGGCGCCGACATCCCTGCGCCCGGAACCTGGACGCCATCGACCAGGATCGTCGTGCTGGAGGCACATGCGACCGAAGGTGTGAGCTGGCAGCTGGTGCTCGCGAGACCAGCTTCCACGGTGTAATCCATGGTGAGCGGATCAAACTCCGGCACGAGCGCTCCGCACGTCGTCGTCAGACCCGTGAGGTCGATGGGCAGGTCATCGGGTTCCCCGTCGCAGTCATCATCCAGCCCGTTGCAGGACTCAGTCGCCGGCGCCACGCCGCTGCAGGGGGTCCAGCCCGTGCCGGTGCACGACTGCGTCCCGAACGTGCAGGCGCCCACATTCGTCCCGCACGCCTGGGTGGTGCCCATCTCGCACGTACACGATTCGTCGAACGTCCCGTCGCAGTTGTCGTCGAGTCCGTTGCAGATCTCGGCGGCACCTGGATGGACCGTCTCGCGCGCGTCGTCGCAGTCCAACGTGTTGCCAACGTGACCGAGTGGTGCACTGCACGCCAACACGGCCACTCCCGCACCAAAGCCATCCTCGTCGCTGTCCGGGTAGAATGCACTCGCCACTCCGTCGTCGGGTGCGCCGTCGCAGTCTTGGTCCAGACCGTCGCAGATTTCTGCGGCCGGCGGAGTTCCGGAACAGGCCCCCCACGTGCCACCCGTGCACGTCTGAGAGCCCACGGTGCAGAGGCCTTCATCCGTTCCGCACGGCTGCATCGCGCCGTCGGTGCACGTGCAGCCGTCGTCCAAGAGCGTGTCGCAGTCATGGTCGACCGCCCCGTCGCACACCTCCGTCGCCCCGGGGTGCACGGCGCCGAAGGTGTCGTTGCAGTCACCGTTCCGCGCGACGTGCCCCGCGGGGGCCGTGCATGCCTGGACGGGCATCCCGGCTCCCCACGTGTCGCCATCGGCGTCGGCGTAAAAGGGAAGCTGGACGCCGTCATCGGGCACGCCGTCGCAGTCGTCGTCGACGAGATTGCACGTTTCCAACGCCGTGGGCCGCACGGCGGCGTTCGCGTCGTTGCAGTCCAGGACCGCGCTGTTGGTGTAGCCCGCCGGACAGAAGCCGAAGCCGGGGCGAGATGAGTCGAGGCAGCGTGACGCAGGCGCACCGACGCCAAATCCGTCGGCGTCCGCGTCGGTGCGGCACGACGGGACCGTCAACGCTTCGTCGGTCGAGCCGTCACAGTCGTCGTCGAACCCATTGCACACCTCCGTCGAGCCTGTACCTGCAGTGCCAACGCACGTGAGGGTCACGCCCACACACGAGAACGCGCCTGGACTCTCGCAGATGCCCATGCCCACAGCGCAACTCCCACCCGCTCCGGGCACGTCATCGACCACCGTGTTGCAGTTGTCGTCCGCGCCATTGCAGACCTCGACACCGCCCGGGTTCCTGGTCCCCACGGTGTCGTCACAGTCTACCGGGACACCCTGGTTCGTGTAGCCGGCGGGGCAGTTGCCGACACTCGGACGCGAGAGGTCGGCGCAGCGCGTGGTGGACGTACCCGTCCCGTATCCGTCGGCGTCCATGTCGCGATAGCAACCGTCCACCGTCAGCCCCTCGTCGGTGTCTCCGTCGCAGTTGTCATCTACACCGTTGCAGGTCTCGGGGCTGGGACCCGAACCGTTGCACCCCGCCCACGCGCCCGCGATGCACGTCTGCTCGCCGATGGAACACGCCCCTTCGTCCATGCCACAGGCGCGCATCATCCCCATCTCGCATGAGCAGCCTTCGTCGACGGAGTTGTCGCAGTCTTCGTCGAGGACGCCTTCGCACGCCTCCGTGGAGCCGGGATGGGCGGTCGGAGCAGCGTCGTTGCAGTCGGTGTTCAGGGCGACGTGATCGCTTGGTGGACTGCATGCGTACACGGGCGCACCGGCGCCATAGCCGTCTTCATCGGCATCGGCGTAGAACGACAGCAGGACGCCTTCGTCCATGAAGCTGTCGCAGTCGTCGTCGCGGCCATTGCAGACTTCGGGGGCAGAGGTGTTGACCCCCGGTCGGGCGTCATCACAGTCGGTCCCGCAGGCGCGGTCGCCCGAGCCGTCGACGTTGCAGCAGAGCGCGTCGGCCTCCCCGTCGAGGTCCGCGTCGCGGAAGCCAAAGGTGCGGGGGTCGCAGTCTTCGTCCGCATCGCCCACATCGCAGACCTCCGGGTTGCCCGGAAAGCGGCCGGCGTTCGCGTCGTCGCAGTCGGCCCCGCCACAAGCGACGCTCTGCACACCATCACCATCCACGTCGCGGTTCGAGCCGCAGCCCGTCGTGCAGCGCCGGAGCGAGTCGTCGCACGTCTCCCCGCCGGTACAGGGCAATGCGCTGGCCGGGACGCAGCCTCGCGCGTCCGCGTTAGACGCGCTCGGCCGGCAGTCTTCGACCCCGTTGCAGAAGACACCATCGTCGCAGTCCGTCGTGGCGGCACAGGTGCTCCCAGCGTCGGTCGTGCCAGGGTTCGGCGACTCGCTACACGCCGTGAGCGCGAGCGACGCGGATAGGAGTATCCCCACCCCACTCCAGACACCAAACCCTCGGGTTGTCATAGACGGTCTCTCCTCCAAGCCACTGAATCGTGCAGCGAAGCTATCGTGGGATCCCCGCCCGTCACAAGCCCTAGCAGGCACAATCCCCCGTTTGGGGGATGCCTCTCACGCGTAGTCGCGCGCCCAGACCTCTTCGAGTTGCGCGCGCAGGCTCTCGCGCGCGGCGAACAGCGGGTGGCCTCGGGGTACGTCTTCGAGCAGTTCTCGGAACAGCTGCATCACCGGGCGGTACTTCTCGCGCAGCTTCGCGCGGCGCGCCGGGTCGCTCACGTTGGCGAGACACCAGGCGTTGGTGGAGAAGTCGGCCAGCTTGATGGCGGCCACCCACGGGTCCGCGCGCACGGCGTGAGCCACGTGCTCGGCGTAAAGCTGGGCCTTGCGCTCCGTCAGGTCGGCGGTGGAGAGGGTCCCGAAGCGCTCCTGCGGGAGGGCCTCGAAGTCGGGGTTGGTGAGCAGCTCGAGGCGCTGCGCCACCGTGGCGCCGAACGCGGAAGCGACCACCGCGAGCGCTTGCTCCCGCTCGGTGGGGGCCGTGTCCGGACCCCGTTCTGCCAGGCGCGCAGCTTGGTCCTCGATGGCGTCGTGCAGCAGCGCCGTGACCAGCGCGTCCGCGTCTGCGTCGGGACACCAGCGGAGCACCCGGCGCGCCACCTCCACCACGTGGGTGATGTAAGGCAGGCCGTCGGGGCGGCGCTGGCCAGCGTGGAGCTCCTCGGCCAGGGCGGCGGCCTGCATCACGCGGGCTTCGGCCGTGGGGTCGAGCCGCCCCTCGAGGAGCAGCAGCAGGTGATCGATGTGAGAGGTCATGCGTCCCTGCAAGATAACCGTCGGGAGAGCGCCGCGGCGTCAATCACCGCGTGGGCGAACGGACAACGATGGCGCCACGCTGTGATGGTCCAGCCCAGTGGGCGGCTGCTAGGCTCCGCCGCATGCAGGTGAACGGCACCCCCGCGAACCACGAGTCCACCGACACCCCGCGTCAGCAAGCGCTCGCCGCGCTCACCCGCTGGCGCGCGGAGCGCCCTTGGGCGAGGGTGGATCCGGCCACGCTGGACATCCACGACGTACAGGCCGTTGGCCCCACGCAGGTGATCCTGACGTCCACCTTCGAGCGCCGCGGGGTGGAGTACGAGATCGTTCACGCCAACACCGCGCCCGACGTGCAGGACCCCGGGCCCGATCCGTGGAGCGTCCCGCTGCAGCACCCCGAGGGACTGCCGCTGGGCAGCAGCGTGCGTTCGCGTCTGCCGGGCACGAAGGTGCACATGGACTGCGGGCTGTGCTCGCGCATGGGAGAGACGCAGTGCCCCACCTGCCACGGCGACGGACAAGTGCAGCACGGCGAACGCACGTCCCGGTGCGGCACGTGCAACGGACGCGGCCAGGTGCGGTGCGACAGCTGCAACGGCTCGGGCGGCGTGATGGGCACGCCCACGGTGTGGTCCGCCATCGAGCTGCACCGCGAGCTGCGGGTGATCGAGGCGAGCGAGCTGCCGCTCGACCTGTTCCTGGCGCTGCAGAACACCACCAGCGACAGCGTGGTGGTGCACACCCAGGAGGACCAGCGCATCGACGGGCTGCGGCGCAGCCAGGGCTACCGCGACGACGCCATGCAGGGGACCGATGCGCGCTTGCACAGCGTGGTGAGTGCGCTGGCGGCAGCGCCCGGGGTGGACCCGGGTGACCGCATCGTGAGGCAGCGGCTCGAGGTGCGGCAGGTGCCGGTGTTCCGGCTGCTGCTCACCCGGAGCGAGCCCATCTTCGTGTACGGCGACCCGCCGCGCATCCTCCCCGAGGACGCGTTGGTGTCCGTGGGCGGCAAGGTGGCGCGCGTGGCCCCATGGTTGGCGGCGTTGGCCACCGCCGTAGCTGGCACACTCTGGGCCTGGTCGCGCTGAGCGCGGATCGCTCACCTCTCCGTGACGCTGCACGCCGCAGCCTGCGTGGTGCGCTGCATCATGCGTCCGTCGGGCACCATGTCGAAGCCCATGGGCGTGTACAGCCCGTGCGCGTCGCGCGTGCCCAGCATGACCCGGCGCAGGCCCGCGAGCCGCGGGTGGTCCACCAGGTTGCGCACCAGCACCTTCGAGATGCCGCGCCCACGATAGTCGCGGTGCACGAACACGTCGGCCAGCCACGCAAAGGTGGCGCTGTCGGTCACCACGCGCCCAAAGGCCACCATCCGACCGTCGGGCGCGTAGGCGGCCATCGTGTACGAGCCCACCACCGCGCGCACCAGCGTGTCTGCCGTGAGGTCGGTGGCCCAGTACGATTCGTCGCGCAGCCAGCCCAGCAAGCGCGGCAGGTCGAGGCGCGTCGCGTCGCCAGAAAATGTCACCTCGGCGTGCATCAGGAAGGGCTCGAGGTGCGGCGCGCGCCGCAGCCGGGCGGCCACCACCGAGGGGGGCGGCGTGGGCGTGCCCACCGGATGCGCGGCGTCGGGCTCGGGCGCCAGGGTGGCCTCCACCAGCGGCAGCACACCCGCCCAGTGGGGCAGCGGCAGGTCGTCTTCGTCGTCCACCGGCCCGGCGCTCCGGATCTTGACGGAGGCCTCCGTGAGCGACAGCGCCACCACGCGCGTCACGCGCAGCTCGGCGTCACTGGCCGGCCGGCACTCTTCCGCGCGGCCCGGCAAGGCGTGGTCCACGATGGCGTCGAGCGCGGCGCGCTTCTCGGCGTCGGTGTCCACCTCGCGCAGCCGCCCAAAGACCACGGCGCTGCGGTAGTTCATGGAGTGGTGCATGGCCGAGCGCGCCAGCACCAGCCCGTCCACGCGCGTGGCCACCAAGCACACCTCGGTGTCCTCGGCGCGGCCGCCGCGCAGCAGCGCGTTGCCCACGGCGCCGTGCAGGTAGAGCGTGTCGTCGATGCGCGCGAACACCATGGGCAGCGCCATGGGCGCCGGCGTGGCCACGTGCACGTGGGTGCAGTCGCCGAGGAGATCGTAGAGCGCCTCACGGTCGGTCACGGCCCGCATGGCCCGACGGTGCAGCGTGGTGCGGGGCGTGGGCGAGAGCGGAGCGAGCTTTGGGGCGATGTCTTCCATGCGGCTGAACGTGCCGCACAGCTGGTACTCTCGAAAGAGCCAGATCGGAGAACTGGACTAGACCAGTTGGGCCAGCTCCCGCTGCGCCCTCATGCGGCGCGCACACTCACCCAGCGCGGGATGGCCGGGAGCGACACCAGCAGCATGCCCAGCGCCAGCCCCGCCACGCTGCCATACCCGAGACAGCGGCAGCCCAGCGCCCCGGTGGCCACGATGAGCGGAAAGCCCGCCACGAAGAACAGCAGCGGGTCGCGGTCACGCTCGGCCCGGCGGGCGAAGGCCACCCCGATGAGCAAGCCAGTGGCCGCGCAGGCGGGCATGCACCACGACATGCAGGCCCCGGCCACGCACACGTGCCCGAACGACTGCACCACGTGGGTGACCGCGAAGGGCAGCGCGCCGTAGACCAGCGCGGGCAGCACGGCCCGGCCGAAAGCGCCGCCCAGGAACACGGCGAGAGTGCCCGCCAGGAACGCCGCCATGCCGAACCACACGGCACGCGGGTCCGAGCCGGCCAGGAGCGCGACCGCCGTGTAGGCCAGTGCCGGGGCGGCATGCGTGAGCGCCAGCTTGGCGCGGCCACGCTGGTAGGCGCTATGGGCGGCGGTGATGGCGTGCGGGTCAGGTGCCATGGACATCCTTCAGGAAGGCGCGCAGGCGCGTCATGGCGCGCTCGCGCCGCTTCCGAAACGTGGCGTCGCTGGGGTGGGACTCCGTGAGCACCTGCTCGATGACCTGGCGGTCCCCGGGCGACAAGAGCGCGATCGCCTCGCGCAAGTGCTGCAGCTCGCCCCTCTGGATGGCGTCCTCTTCGGGGGACGCGTGCCCGCTCGCGTGGGCCTGCGCGGCATCGAGCGGCGCGCTGCGGTCGCGCCGCGCGCGGGTGTGGGCGCTGCGCAGCTCCCAGCCGGTGAGGGTCAAGGCCCAGGCGTAGGCATCGCGCGCCGGGTCGTAGCGCGGCGCCTCCGCGAACAGCTTGAGCAACGCCGCCTGGGTCACGTCGTCGGCCTCGTGCTCGCGTGCGGGTCCGAGAGCGCGGCCCACGAAGGCGCGCAGCGCAGGCCACAGCAGTCGATACGCTGGGTCGATCGCGCCACGATCGCCATCGGCGAGCCGCACGAAGAGCGCGTTGAGCTCCGTGCGGAGCTCAGGCGGCAGGGTCCAGGCGGAGGGAGACGACAAGGCCCAGGATCATGGGGCGTTGTGGTCACAGCCGCCAGCGCAGGCGCTGCAGTCACCGCCGCCATCGCACACATCGCACGCACAGGTCGAGCCGCAGCCGCAGTCCGACGCGTTCGCGCGGAGGGCATAGCCCGTCGCGCCAGCAATGGGCAGGGCGAGGATGGCGAGGAACGTGAGGAACTTCTTCTTGGTGGTCATGCCTGTATGGGCCGCAGGAGGCCCAGGCGTGACAGCCCCCGCCCGAATTCGTTACGCTGAGGCATGGCACGAGGCGGACGAAGCAAGCGCAAGAAGCGCGAGGCCAGTGAGGAAGGCGAGCCCAAGCACGCAGTCGGACGGCTGCACGCCGCGTTGGTGGGCGGCCTGGTGGGTGCCGGTGCGGGCGCGGTGTTCGCCGCCGAGTGGCTGGAGGATCTAGAGCTGCTGGTGCCGCTCGCCGCGGGTGGCGCGCTGGTCACGGCGGTGCTGGCAGCGGTGATGGGCGACAAGGTCTGGGAGACCATCACGGACTGGCTGTAGCGGGGATGCGCGCGCCGGCCAGCATGCTGGGCTGGGCTACTCGGTCGGCTCGGTGAACCCGAAGTTCTGCACCCAGTGGAAGTCGTGCAGCCCGATGCCGATCTCGTTGGAGCCGGTGGACAGGATGTTGTTGCGGTGGCCGGGGGAGTTCATCCACGAGTCCATGACGGACTCGGCCGACTGCTGGCCCGCTGCGATGTTCTCGCCACGTGGGCTGCCGTCGTAGTTGGCGTCGACGGCGCGGTCGCCGAACTCGCGGCCGTCCAGCGAGGTGTGGCTGAAGTAGTCCTGCGCCACCATGTCCTCGGCGTGCCGCTGCGAGGCCACGGCGAGCTCGCTGCTCCAACCGTACGGTGCGAGGCCACGCGACACACGCTCTTGGTTCACGAGCTGGAACACGGCGCACACCTCGGCCTCCATGTCCGCCGTGCAGTCCGGGACGGCGGTGGCGTCACTGCACGCGAGGGACGTCGTCATCAGAGCCAGCACCAGGAGCAGCAGGGCACGTGGGGTCGGTCGCATGGGCACACCTCTCTATCTGGGGAGCGCGCAGCGTAGCAAGCTGCGCTAGCGTCTGGCTATGCACTCGCTCCCCCCAGCGCCTCGGCAGACCGTCTCGTTGTTGTCGCTCGCCCTCGCGGGCGCCACGTTCGCGGCACCCGCGCGCACGCTCGCCCAGGACTGCGACTGCGACCACACGGTGGCCCTCGGCGTGACCGAGGTGGACGGCGACGCGCTGGGCTACGCGCCCGGAGACCGGGTGTGCGTCACGTCCGGTGAGCGTGAGTTCCTGCGCTTCCAGCACCTCACGGGCAGTGAGAGCGAGCCCATCATCATTCTCAACTGCGGTGGCCTCGTGCGCATCCACAACACCACGCGCGCCTACGCGCTGGTCTTCGAGGACGACTCGCGCTTCTTCCACCTGACGGGCACGGGGGACCCGGCGCTGACCTACGGCTTCGAGATCTCGGCGCCCGATCGCGATCCGTGGCCCGGCGTGGGGCTGTGGCTCAACGGCCGCTCCACCAACTACGAGGTGGACCACGTGGAGGTGCACGACACGGGCTTCGCGGGGGTCATGTCGAAGACCGATCCGTTCTGCGACGGAAGCGCCGACCAAGGCACGTTCACGCAGCGCGACGTGTGGTTCCACCACCTCTACGTGCACGACACCGTGGGCGAGGGCTTCTACATCGGGAGCACGCAGGCCAACGGCCACACCATCACGTGTGACGGCGCACAAGAGGTGCACCAGCCGCACTTCCTCGAGGGCATCGCGCTGACCGACTCGCGCATCGAGCGCACGGGCTGGGACGGCGCGCAGATCGGCATGGCGCGCAGCGACTGCGTGGTGGCGCGCAACGTGATCGTGGACGTGGGCAGCGAAGACGTGGAGTTCCAGCAGCAGGGGCTGCAGATTGGCAGCTTCTCAGCCTGCGAGATCGCAGCGAACGTGCTGGCAGAGGGCCCCACCAACGGCATCTTCGTGCTGGAGGCCGACGACACGTGGGTGCACGACAACGTGGTCTCGAACTTCGCAGGCGACGGCATCTACGCGAACGTGCGCGACCGCTTCACGGGCGTGAGCTACCGCTTCCACTTCAACACCATCGTGAACTCGGGCGGCGCCGCCATGCGCGTGTTCGGGCCAACGCTGGGGCCGAGCGAAGCGCGCTCCAACCTGGCGGTGGGGGCTGGCGGTGGCATCAGCGCAGGCGGCGACGTGAGCTGGACGGCCGAGGGCAACGTGACCCTGGCCAGCACCGCGCTCGCGCGCTTCGTGAGCGGCACGGACTTCCATCTCGAGGCCGACTCGCCCGCGCGTGGGGCCGGCGTGGCGGTGACTGGGCTCGAGTACGACGCCGAGGGCTACCCGCGCGCCACACCCCCTGCAGCAGGCGCGTACGAGTATCGCGACCCGAGCGTGGACGCGGGCGTGACGCTGCGCGACGCGGGCTCACCCTTCCCTTCGGGTGGCGGCGGTGGTGGCTGCGGCTGTCGCATCGCGCGCGCATCCCACGACACGCGCGCATCGCATGCGGCGCTCGTGCTGCTGGGTCTCGCGCTCGCTCGCCGCGTGCGTCGTTCCCGTCGCTGAGCCCACGCGCGTCGCTCTGCGTTCACGAACTCGACACGCACGCCACGCGCAGCATCAGGGCGTCACGGAGAACTCCGCGAGCACACAGCGTGCGTCGTGAGCGAACCGCAGCAAGAGCGCGGGCCCACCGCGTTCCGTGCCTTGTGGCAAGCGGTAGAACGCGTAGTAGACGTCCTCGTCGCGCTGACACGGCGGAGGCGTGGGCACGTCGTCCGCCACGCAGAACGCGGGCTCGCCGTAGCAGTGGGTGCGCTGCTGCAGCACACACTCTCGGGGCGCACCGAGCGCCGCCACGATCACGGCGCGCGTAACGCCCACGAGCGCGCTCACGTCCAGCGGCGTCGCATCGATGGGCGCGTTCGCGCTCGTGTTCTCGACGGCGTGGAGGCGTGTGCGCAGCTGAGCGAGCAGCTCCTCGCGAGTGGGCGCTGCCGCGCGCGCCGTGGTCACTCCACGCGCGTCGCCACGGTGTTCCGTGTCGGGCTCCGCGCGCCCTGCGCAGCCCGCGAAGAGCCACAGCAGCAGCCACCAGCGTCGAGCGAGTCTCATGGTCCTCTCGGAGGTACGCGCTCCATCCCAGAAGATCACTCGCTTTTTTGAATTGCACCAGGTGGCGCAAGGCGCTCAGTGCTTCAAACATGAGACTTACCGGGCCCAACCCGATGGTGCTATAGGTCACGTCCAGTGCCCATGAAGCGCATCGCGATCTGCCTGGCTCTCTCGGCGCTGCCTGGCTGCGGAGGAGACGCCACCGACACATCGGCCGCTGTGGCAGCAGGGTCCGGGGAGTCGCACGAGAACTCGGGGGCAGACCCTCAAGAGGGCTCGCACGCGGACGAGAACGACGAGCCCACCAACGCGGAAGCCGCGGCCGCCGTGGCCGGTGAAGCCGCCGCCGAGGCGGACTTCGCGACCACCGACAGTGGCCCGTCGCGCCACGGCGCGCTCGAGTTGCACCCTGGATTCATGCCAGATCCGGTGATCACGGAGGGCCTCGCGGGGGGCACGCAGCATGCGCGCACGCTGAACGAGAGCTGCACCGGCTGGGTGGAGGACGTGCCCAACCACGTGCTCGTCACCACCGGCGCCATGGCCGAGCTGCGCGTGGTCGCGCACGCGGAGGAGGACATCACGCTGGTGATCCGCCGCCCCGACGGCAGCTTCGTGTGCAACGACGACGCAGAGGGCACCCGTGGCACCGACCCGATGGTGCGCGCCGAGATGCCGAGCGGCGAGCACCAGATCTGGGTGGGCGCCAACCGTGAGGGCGAGCACCCCAGCTACCGGCTGGGCTTCTCCGAGCTGCCCAACGTCATGCCGGCCAGCCTGATCGTCGAGCCACCCCCCGCGCAACGTTGACCCCTTCGGGCCGAACGCCTACCGTGATCGGTGCGGCGCGAGATGCCTCGAAGGATGACGCATGAGTGAAACGATGATGGAGCCGGTTCAGGGCCAGGACCCCCGCATCGGCATGGTGCTGCAGGATCGCTATCGCATCGTGCGCGTGCTCGGCGAAGGCGGCATGGGCACCGTGTACGAGGGCGAGCACATCGTCATCAAGCGACGTGTCGCGATCAAGGCGCTGCATGCGCAGTTCGCACAGAACCCCGAGATCGTGGCGCGCTTCCATCGCGAAGCGCTCGCCGCCACGAGCGTGGGTCACGCGAACATCGTCGAGGTCACCGACATGGGGCAGTTCCCCGATGGATCGGTGTTCATGGTCCTCGAGTTCTTGGAGGGACGCGACTGGTCCGACGACATCGAGAAGCAGGGTCCGCAGCCTGCAGCAAAGACGATCCGCATTCTCTCGCAGGTCTGCGACGCGCTCGACGCGGCCCACGCGAAGGGCATCGTGCACCGCGACCTGAAGCCCGAGAACATCTTCTTGATCACGCGCGGCGACAACGCGGACTTCGCGAAGGTCGTGGACTTCGGCATCTCGAAGTTTCACGACAGCACCGACAAGTCGATGACGAAGACGGGCACCGCGATGGGAACGCCCTACTACATGGCGCCGGAGCAAGCGCAGGGGAAGAAGGACGTCGGCAAGAGCGCAGACATCTACTCGCTCGGCGTCATCCTCTTCCAAGCGCTGACGGGACAGTTCCCCTTCGACGACGAGTCGTATCCCATGCTGGTCCTCAAGATCTGCACGGAGCCGGCGCCGGAGCTCGGGCTCTATCGCCCCGACCTGCCACGCGAGCTCTCGGACATCGTCGGGCGTTGCCTGCGCAAGGATCCGAACCAGCGCTTCGCGTCGTGTGGTGATCTCAAGGCCGCGCTCGCGCCGTACCGCAACCTCGAAGACGACCCGAGCGTGAGCGCAGACGCGCCGCCCACCTCCAGCCTCGCCGCCAGCGCGTTGCGTTCGGGCATCGCGCTCGCCGGCACCATGGCAGCAACCCCCGCCGGCCTAGACGCCGCTCCGCACATCGTCGCAAAGACGAACCCGGGCGTGACGCCTCCCTCGAGCCCCGCCGTGCGAGCCACGGGAGCAGGCACGCTCGCGGATGAAGACGCCGCGCTGCCTGTGAGCAAGTCGCGCGCGCCGCTGTGGGGCGCCATCGCGGGCCTCGGGGTGGTGTTCGCAGGCGTGGCTGCGATGGTGGCGTTCCAGAGTTCGGACGGAGAGGCCGCGGCCGTGGTGGCCGCCGCACCCACCGAGGCCACCACTCCACCCCCCAGCACAGCACCAGACCCGGCCACCAACCCTGCGACCAACACGGTGGTGACCCCGCCGGTGGGCACGGGCGCGAGCGTCACCGTGCAGATCACCACCATCCCCGAAGACGCCGAGGTCTACCTCGACGGCCACCGCATCCCCAACCCCTTCGACGGTGAGCTGCCGCAGACCGAGGTGCCCCGCACGCTCGAGGTGCGCGCCGCGGGGTACACCACCAAGGCACAAGATCTGGTGCTCTCGTTCCCGCAGCGCGTGCGCGTCCGCCTCGACGCCGGCGAGGGCGTGGACGACCGCTCCACGCGGGCCACGCGCGAGGGTGGCACCACGGGCAGCAGCACCATGCGCGCCAACACGCCCACCAGCGACATGGCCGGCACGAGCGGGAGCGAGCTGCCGCCTCCACCCACAGTGCGCGACACCCCGCCCGCCACCGTGGTGCGTGAGACACCGCCCACACCGCCGACGCCCGAGCCCGACACCAGCATGGGCCTCAAGCAGATCCGCTTCTGATGGAGAACCCCCCCCTCACGGAAGAAGCATGGGAGACGCGCTGGGCCACGGGTGACGTGCCGTGGGATGCGGGCGCACCCGAGCCGGGCCTCTTGGCGTGGCTCGCGAAGCAGGGCGACGCTGCACCCACTGGGCGCGTGCTGGTGCCAGGCTGCGGTGCGGGCTACTCCGCGGCTGCGCTCGCCAGCCCTGCGCGGCTCGTGGTGGGCCTCGACCTCGCGCCGTCGTCTGCCGCGCGCTTCGCCGAGGTGGCCGCGCACGCGGGCGTGCAGCGCTTCGTGACCCACGTGGTGGGCGACTTCTTCGAGGCCCCGCTGGGCGCACCGTTCGAGCTGATCTACGACTACACCTTCCTGTGTGCGCTGCCGCTCGCGCTGCGTCCGCGCTGGGCCGCGCGCATGGCCGCGCTGATGCGCCCGGGCGGCACGCTGCTGTGCATGGTCTTCCCCATCATCACACCGCCCCCGGGCTACGAGGGCCCGCCATGGCCGCTCACCATCGCCGACGTGCGCGCGCTGCTCGCGGCAGACTTCGACGTTGTGAGCGAGACTCCCTCCGAGCACACGCACCCCGGCCGCGAAGGCAAAGAGTGCCTGCTCGAGCTGGTGCGCAAGGGCTGAGCCGTGGCCAAGAAGCCCACCAACCCCACGTCTCCGTTCGCCGTCCTCAAGGACGTGCAGCTGGCGCCCCCGAAGCCTGCGGCCACACCCACACGCGCCCAGAGCGCCAAGGCCTCGGCGAGCGCCGCGAAGGCGAGCGCCGCGAAGCAGGCCGCGAAGAGCTCCGGCCCGACCGCAGAGGCGGCACCCGATCCCGCCGCCCGGGCCCGCGACTACGACGAGCGCATGGCCATCAAGCGCGCCTATGCGGGCGTGCGTCTCATGAACGAGCCCGGCGCGCCGAAGGTGGTGCAGCCCGTGGTGCGCAGCGCCGAAGACGTGGCCGACCAAGCACAGCGCGACGCCGAGGCGCGCGCCCGGCTCGACGCGTTCGTGGGGCAGGCCAAGCGCTTCGTGGTGGAGCGTGACGGCGACGAGGTGCGCGGGCGGCGCGACGACCTCTCGTCCGCCCAAGCCGCGCAGCTGTTCCTGCGCGTGCCCGCCCCCGAGCAGAAGCTGGACCTGCACGGCCTGCGCGGAGAAGACGCGGGCCGCCAGGTGGTGGCCTTCGTGCGCAGCGCCCAGCGCGCCGGCAAGCGCGTGGTGCTCATCGTGCACGGCCGTGGGCAACACAGCGCAGGCGGCGTGGGCGTGCTGGCCGAGGTGGTGCTCGAGACCCTCTCGCGCGGCGGCGCCGCCCCCGTGGTGCGCGCCTTCATGAGCGCCCCCAGCGCCAGGGCGGCAGCGGCGCGCTGGTGGTGTTCTTGACCGACCACTGACCTGGGGCCGGCCAGAATCTCGCCCGCTCCGCCAGAGAGTGGTACCCGGCAAGCACGCCATGAGCGCCAACCGTCCCGGCCCCACCGACCGAGCGTCCCCGCTCGAGCGCGCGCTGCGTGTGTTCAGCGACGTCCGCGCGGGCGAGGGCACGCTGTTGCTCGTGATGACGCTCAACGTGTTCGTCGTGATGGTGGGCTACTACATCCTCAAGACGGTGCGCGAGCCGCTGATCCTCGCGTCGGGGGGCGAGAGCAGGCTGCCCTTCCCGGTCAGCGGGTCGGAGGGCAAGGCCTACGCCGCGTCGGCCCAGGCGCTGTGCTTGGTGCTGGCCTCGAGCGCCTACGCCCGGCTCGCGGCGCGCTGGTCGGTGCGGCGCCTGATCAGCCGCGTGATCCTGTTCTTCGTGGCCTGCCTGCTGCTGTTCTATGCGGCCGCACGCGCAGAGCTCCCGCACCTCGGCTTCGTGTTCTACGTGTGGGTGGGCGTCTTCAACGTGGCGGTCATCGCGCAGTTCTGGGCGTTCGCCAACGACGTGTATCCGCGCGTGAGCGGCGAGCGCATCTTCCCCATCATCATGCTGGGCATGGGCGTGGGCGGCTGGCTGGGGTCGAAGCTCGCCGCTGGGCTCTACCGCTGGGGCGTGGGCAGCTTCGAGATGATGCTGGTGGCTGCGGCGCTGCTGCTGCTGCACGCGGGCCTCTACCGGGTGGTGCACCGCATGCGCGACCGCGGTGGGCTCGACGCCCCGCGCGACAGCCACCCGGAGCCGGCCCCCTTCAGCATGCGCGGCGCCTTCGCGCTGCTGGCCGAGAGCCGCTACCTGCAGCTCATCGCGGCCATGCTGATCGCCGCCAACCTGGTGAACACCACGGGCGAGTATCTGCTGAGCGTGGCCGTGAAGGCCGCGGCCGAGAGTGCCCCGGACGAGCGCGCCTTCATCGGCGCGTTCTATGGGGACTTCCACGCGCACGTGAACCTGGGCGTGCTGCTGGTGCAGGGGCTGCTCACCTCGCGGCTGGTGCGCCACGGCGGCATCCGCGCGGTCGTCTTCGCGCTGCCGCTGGTGGCGCTCTCGGCCTACTCGCTGATCGCCGTGGGAGCGACCTTCGCCATCATCCGCTGGGCCAAGGTGGCCGAGAACACCACCGACTACTCGGTCATGGGCACCGCCAAGGCGCTGCTGTTCCTGCCCACCACGCGCGAGGAGAAGTACAAGGCCAAGGTCGCCATCGACACGGTCTTCGTGCGCATCGGCGACGTGCTGGCCAGCGGGCTGGTGGCGCTCGGGCTGCACGTGTTCGCGCTGAACACGCGCGGCTTTGCGCTGGTCAACGTGGCGGTCATCGCCGTGTGGCTGCTGTTGGCGCTCGGCATCTCGCGCCGCTACCGGGCGCTGTCTCTCGAGCGGGAGCGCTTCTCGAACCCGCCGGAGGCGTAGTGCTCGAGGACGGGTGGTCGGCGCGGCGGACTGCTAGGCTCCCGGCATGTTCGGAAACCTGATTCACCTCGCCATCTCCTGGGTGGTCCTCACCATCGCATTCCTCGCCGCCGCCGCCATCGTTCCCGGCTTCGAGATCAAGGACGCCAAGTCCGGCTTCTGGGTCGCGGCGCTCTTTGCCGTGGTCAACGTGCTGGTAGGCTGGCTGATCGCGCTCTTGTTCGGCGTGGCCACGCTGGGCATCGCGTGCCTGCTGCCCGGGCTGGTGCGCTTCGTGGTCACCGTGGTGGTGATCAAGATCGTGGCAGGCCTGACCAGCGCGCTGAAGGTGAAGGGCATCTTCCCCGCCGCGCTGGCCGCCGTGGTCATGAGCTTGGTGGCCGCATTGCTCGAGTACGGCCTCAAAATGATGGGGTGACCTAGAACTCCTCGGCGGCGTCCTCGTCGGTCCAGTCGTCGCCGTCGCCGTCGTCGTCGTCGTCGCCGTCGAAGTCGTCGTCCAGCTCGTCCTCGTCGTCGGCCAAGACCTCGTCTTCTTCTTCTTCGTCGTCCGCGGCCACGGGGACCTCGTCGTCATCCGGGTCCCAGACCGTGACGGCCAGGTAAGACTCCTCAATGGCCGCGCCGTCCAGCTCGCCTAGGGCGACCTCGGCCTCCCACTGCTCCGAGTACTCCACCCACGCACGGCGTCCGGTGCGGGTGTTGGCCAGGAAGCCCGTGGCGGTGACCTCACCAAACTCTTCGCACAGCTCGAGCAGCTCGTCTTCGTCGAAGTCGAGCGGCAGGCCGCGGATCATGATCTTCAAGGACATGGGAACCTCCTCGACGCCGAGTGCGCCACGTTCAGAGCCACTGAGCGGAGCTGCCAGCAAGGCACGTGCCACTTGTTGCGAGCGCCACCTTCTGCTCGATGGCCGGCCCGGGAGCGGACATGGGCACCCACGGCTGAAGCCGTGGGCAGCAAACCTGGCCTGGACATACCGAAAGTCCGCCCAAGGGGCGGACTACGCGATCGACAACGGGGTGTGTTCTACCAAGGGTGGCCGGACGCAGTGTCCGAGTACCCTGGGTAGGGCAAACCCTGCTGGCAGCCACCTAGTCCGCCGCCGATAGGCGGGGGACTTTAGGCAGTACGATCACTTGGTTTGCTGCCCACGGCTTCAGCCGTGGGTGCCCATCGCAGCTTGCAGCACATCGAATCGCCCTCCGCGCGCAACTTCTGCACTCGCCTGCGTGCCAAAGCTGCACTCGACCTGCGCTTGCGCAACGATTGCGGGTGTCAACGCAGAGGGGCGCTGGTATGTGTAGCGGAGGTCCCGTGCCTGGACAGCTGCTCATCGTCGAACCGGAGCCCCGTTCCGCGACCGCGCTCGCCACGCTGGCGCGCGGCCTGGGCTATGACGCGCTGGTCACCCCCGACCCCGTCGCCGCACTCGAGCAGGTGGCCACCGGGCACCTGGACGCCGTGCTGGTGCGCATCGACGCAGTCTCCTTCGACGCCGGCCAGTTCGTGGCGGATGCTCGGCGCGCGCAGGCCGAGACGTCCATCGTGGCGCTGACGCCCGACGGCGATCTCGAGCGCGCGGTGGAAGCCATGAAGCGCGGCGCCGATCACTGTCTCACGCTGCCCGCCCGCCCAGAGGCCGCCCGCGCCGTGCTCCTGCGCGCCATGCAGCGGCCCCAGCAGGCGCGGGCCACACAGGCTGCCGAGGAGCGCGGAGGCCGTGTGGACCCCACGCAGGTGGGCGAGATCGTGGGCAACCACCCGTCCATGCAGGCGCTGCTGGCCAAGGTGGCGCAGGCCGCGCGGAGCCGGGCCACGGTGCTGATCCACGGCGAGACGGGTACCGGCAAGGAGCTGGTGGCCGCCGCGCTGCACCAGAATTCACGGCGCGCGGGTGGGCCCTTCGTGAAGGTGAATTGCGCGGCCCTGGCGGAGTCCATGCTGGAGTCCGAGCTGTTCGGGCACGAGCGTGGCTCGTTCACGGGCGCGGCGGCGCGGCGCAAGGGGCGCTTCGAGCGCGCGGCGGGCGGCACGCTGTTCCTGGACGAGGTCAGCGAGATCCCGCGGTCGGTCCAGGTGAAGCTCCTGCGCTTCCTGCAGGAGCGGGAATTCGAGCGCGTGGGCGGCGACGAGACGCTGCGGGTGGACGTGCGGATCGTGGCGGCCACCAACCGTGACCTGCGCTCCATGGTCACCGACGGGCTCTTCCGCGAGGACCTCTACTACCGGCTCAACGTCATTCGCCTCGAGGTGCCGCCGCTGCGCATGCGCCCGAGCGACATCACCCTGCTGGCCGAGGAATTCCTGCGCCGCTTTGCGGCCTCCGAAGACAAAGACGTGCGCGGCTTCGACGAGGCGGCCCACGCCCAGCTGCTGACCTACCCCTGGCCAGGCAACGTGCGCGAGCTGCAGAACGCCGTGGAGCAGGCCGTGGTGCTCGCCAGCGGGCCGCTGGTCACCGCGCAAGATCTGCCCATCGCCCCCATGAACGAGCGCGGCGTGGACCCGCTGAGCATGATCATCCCGGGCGTCACGCTGGCCGAGCTCGAGCGCTACGCCATCTTGAAGACGCTGGAGTCGGTGGACGGCTCCCCGGCGCGCGCCGCCGAGATCCTGGGGATCAGCCGGCGCACCATCCACTACCGCCTCAACGAGTGGGGCCTGGGCCGCGGGCGCGCGTAGGCTGGCCGGGGCTGGACTGCCGCTGCCGGCTCTCCACCACCCCGCTGGGCGTGTCGAGCGAGAGCAGCTCCACCAGCGCCCCCACGCTGCCGTCGTAGGCTTCGAACAGCTCCACCAGGGCCCGCAGCTCCTCGCTGGGTGGCTGCTCCGCGCACAGCTTCTCGAGGGCCCGCTGCACCAGCACGCGCCGCACCTTGAGCTGCCCGAGGAGCTCGGGCGACACCAGATCGGTGGCGTCCACGGTGGAGCGGGGCTTGGCGCGGCGGGTCACGGGGCTGCAAGGAGCAAGGTCCGTGCCGGTGGGCTGCGTGTGGTCCTCGTCTATGAGGCGCCCCGAGGAACGACCGTGATGCTCGCGCTGACGCCGGCCAGCGCGGGATCGATTCCTGCGACGGCTGAAGCACGTTGATGACTGGTGACTGCTAGTCGTCCGCGGGGATGGGCGTGAGCGTCCCGAGCTCGCGTCGCAGCCGCTCGAGGTAGTCGCCAGCGACGAACGCGAGCACGTAGCCGCAGTCGAGGCACACGCGCGCCGACGTGATCCCGTAGGCCTTCATGCCGGTGTCGGCCCACGACTTGTCGGGCCCCTGGAACCTCACCTCGAGGCTCTTGTTGGTGCTCTGCGTCTTGTAGAGCGTGACCGGCGTGAGGTTCGATCCGGTGCACACCGGGCAGTGGAGATCGTGCGTCATGCACTCGAGGCTACACGACGGCGGGGTCCACGTTTGCAGCGCAGCGCCGATCCGAGCGAGCATGGACGCGCCGCACGAGGAGTGTTCACGTGACCAGCGCCCAGACCGAGCTCGACCGTTCGCCGCCCGAGGTTCCGGACTTCGATGCTCCGCCCACCGTCACCGAGAACCCCCTGGATGCGCAGGGTGCACCAACCGGCCGCTGGGTCGTGGCCCGCGGCGACTCGGTGTTCGTGGCCACCTACCAGGACGGTCGCGCGTCGGGGCGGTTCGTGCGGTTCGTGGATGCGCGCCGGTTCGAAGTGGGACAGCTGGTCCCGCGGCCCGACCTCCTGCCGAACGTGCTTCCGCTCGAGACCGCCACCGACGGACACGTGGACGGGGCCGCGTTCTGGGGCCGCGCGGGATCGGTGTGTGTCGGGCGGTGGATCGTGCTGCACCCGGGCGGCGCCGTGCTTAGGGCCATCGAGTTCGACGACAGCGGCCTCCCGCATGGACTCTGGCGCGAGTGGGACGCTGCGGGTCAGCTCGTGCGGCACGAGACCCACGAGCGGGGATTCCTCACCGGGCGGGCGTGGCGCTGGACGGGCAAGAAGCTCGTGGCCACCGAGTATCGGCATGGGGCACCGGTGCTGGCTGCGCGCTCGCTCGGCCCCGTGCTGCGTTCGCTGTTCTCGGCCCGGGACGTGGCAGATGTCGGCGCCGTGGTCGAGCCTCGTGGCGGCCCGCGGCTGCTCTGGGTGCTCGCCGGGCAGGGGCTGCTGCAGCCGCTGTCGCGGCACGTGTGCGACCACCTCCGGCTGTATGGCGAGCCTCGCCAGGCCGAGGTGGCCGCCTTCCTGCTGCGCTTGCCGGACGGGGTGAGCGCACACGACCTGAAGCGCGCTGGGCTAGGGGGCGCCGTGGGGAGGCACGTGACGTCGTGGACCGCAGGACGCAGGGCAGCACTCGCGGCGCGCCTATCGGGTGGGGCGCGCCAGCTCTTCGACGAGCTTCGCAAGACCTGCAGCGACGCCCTCGACCAGCTGGGGGAGCCCGTGGAAGACGCGTGGCTCGACGCGGCGCTCGAGGACACGGCCCCACCAGCGGAGGCCACTGCAGAAGCAGGCCGGTAGGCTCAGTCCGACTCGAGGATGGTTGCGACGCCCGCCACGACCCCACTACGCGCGCACGGGTTCGTACTCGGGCACGGCTCCCACGGCGAGCTTCTTGCGCACGTCCTCGAGGGGTTGCTCCAGCAGTGAGACCCAGTCCGTGACGGGCAGCCAGCGCGCGCGCAGGCCGCGAACGAAGCCGCCGAGGATGATGGCGCGGTTCTGGAAGACGCGTGGATCCACCAGCCCCGACGCGCCCGGCCGCCCACCCGCGAGGGCACTGCCGGCCAGCCCCGTCAGGATCAAGAAAGCAACCCCCAGGTTGCCCATCTGCGCGAAACCGAAGGCAAGAAGCGAGAGCTCTCCCACGATGTCACCCTTGTAGCCGGTGAGCGTGTGCCAGAGATCGTGCGTGTCGCGCATGTACTCGCGCAGGAACGCCAGCTCCGGGGACGTGACGTGCTCCGTGATGCGCCCCTCTTGCGAGGCCTCCACCAGCCCGTCGGCGCTGATGCCCTCGGCCTCCACGAAGGCCAGGTACGCGCGCCCGAGGCTACCATCGGGCATCTGCCGGAGCCGCTCACGGTCGGTCAGCGCCTCCACCACGGGCGGCCGCTTGGCGAAGAGCGCGCGGCCCTCTTCGGACTCGATGAAGTGGCCCACCTGCCGCACCTCGATGGGCCCGATCATGGACTCGAAGAGCGTGAACACGTGCCGCGTGTCCTTCGGGTCTTCCATGATGCCCTTGAGCCCGCCCGCGATGCGGCTGGGGTGGAACATGGGCATGCCCGCGCGGTGCATGAGCCGCGCCGTGCGCACAAACAAACTCGCCTCGTCGCGCAGTGCCATGCCCACCAGCCTACCACGGCAGCCAAGCACACCGAACCCGGACCAACTCCCGCTATGATGCCCGGATGAACCTCAGGCTGCTCGCACTGCTAGGGCTCCAACTCGGGTGCTCCGGGTCCGCCACCCCCGCCACCGCCCCGTCAGCGCCCGAGGTGCCGACCCCGGCCGCGAGCGGCGCCTACTTCACCGAGGACGACCCGCCTGCCCAGGGAGAGACCCTGGCCGACCGTTCGCCATCGGCCGAGGCGCTGGTGGCGCAGCGCAGGCCGACGGTGGTGGTGGACCTCGTGTTCACCGGCCGCGATGGTGTCGCCGTGCTCGATGACGATGGGGACGTCTCGCTGCTGGATCTCACCGGGGAGACTCGCGCCTACTGGTCGGGGGCTGGCAGCCCGCCGCTGAGGGTCTCCGGCGCGCTCCTCACCGCGCCGGGGTTTGCTGGCGCGCTCCACAGCGGAGAGGCCTGGGTGCCACGGGTGCGTGGCGCTCGAGTCGGTACCAGCTCCGCCGTGGTTTCTCCGCGCGGCGATCGCATGGTGGCCCGCGGCGCCGGCGATCGTCACGGAAGCGTGCTGCTGGCCTCGTTCCCCGAAGGCGCGCTGGTGACCTCGCTGCCGCTCGAGCAAGAAACCTCGCCCGATCTCCAGTGGGCACCGAGTGGCCGCCACTTCGCGCTGTGCGACCGGCGTGGGGTCACGCTTCACGCGGCCGAGGATGGAGCGTTGGCGGGTCGCTACGCCGCCCCTGACGCAACGACCGTGGAGGACTGCGCGTTTCGACCCGTGGGAGGTGCGCTCGCGGTGCTCCTGTCCAACGGCGTCGCCGCGTTCCTGGACACGCGCAGCCTCGCGCCCCACGGCACGACGCCGGCCGCGAATGCAGGACGCCCAGACCGCCTCGCGTGGTCGAGCGACGGCTCGTTCATCGCGACCTGGAAGCGCGGCGACGGCCAGGTGGTGATCCACGATGCCGTGCGCGGCGCCGTCGTCCGGACGGTGGCCACGAACCTCCCCGCATCTTCCGTGGCGGTCGCAGCAGGCGGGCGCTGGCTGCTGGTGGGGAGCGTCGCGGGCGAGGTGCAGGCGTACGATCTCTCGAGCGGCACGCCTCGCCAGCTCTGGGAGCCCGGCGGCGATCGCGCTGTCGTCGTCATCGATCCCACGGGGACCCGCGCCGCATTCGTGAGCGGTGGCGACGTCCGCTACGCGGAGCTCCCTGCGGAGGCGCCGGTGTCCGTAACGCCCGTCGCGCGGCCGACACCGCGACACTCGCTGGTGTTCGGCGATGAGCAGCGCCCCTTTGCCTTCGTCCTCGCAGGTGGATTGTTCCGCTTTAGCGCCGAGGGGCTAGCGCCGGTGGCGCGCCATATCCTCAACGGCGAGCCGCTCTTCATGTCGGATCGCGGTCGCTTCATCACCAACGACGGAAACGTGCTGGAAGCCGACGGGAGCAAGCTGCTCCCGTTGCCCGACGAACGCGTGGTGCTCGAGTCGGGTGACGGACGGACGTTCGTGCTGCGCCGGAACGACACGCTGGTGGTCCGCGACCATGCGGGGACCGAGCGCGCCACGCTAGCGCTCGACACCGATGAGACCGTGCCTTGCCGCGGCCAGGGCTGTCCGCTGCCACTCGCCATCGCGCCCAATGGCGCCCGTGTCGCGATGCTGCGGGACCGCCGCCTGCGGATCTTCGACACCACCAGCGGAGCGGTCGTGGGCCAACGTCAGGTCGGCGCGCGCACCATCCAGGACAGTTTCGAGATCGACCGCACGGGCACCTGGCTGCGGCACTTCGATGAGACCGGGAAGCTCGAGATCCTCGCGGTCGATGGCCTTCGGACGGGGTTTCGAGCGCCGGTGCCGGGCGAGGGCTCGGCCATGGCGTTCTCGGGCGATGGGCGCTTCCACGCCCACACCGAGGCGGGCGTGCTGGTCATCACGGCCTTGCCGTCACGCGGTCGCCCCCGCCGAGTGGAAGCGCCCGGCGAGACCGAAGCGCTCTACGCCGCGGGCGAGCACTGGCTGATCCGCGAGACCCTCGACGAAGTGTCCCTGTTCGACGCCGAGACCGGCGCACTGCTCGCTCGGGTGAGCGCTGCAGCCATCCGTCTCGTGCTCCCACCGCGCGGGGGCTCGACGGCGGCGCCCGGAGCCCAGCCGGCCGAGCCGCAGGGCGCGGGTGCCGTGGAGCTCTCGGTGGTGGAGTGCACGGACGGCGCGCTCGTGCTCCGCTCGTCCGTTGGCCCGCTGCGCTCGTTGGGCACCTGCACCCTCGCGAACGACTTCACGCTCGTCGGCCCCGAGCACATGGCGTTCACGGACGTTGGGGCGGCCCGCGTCGTCCGGCTGGCGGACGGCGCCTCGCTGCGCCTCGATGCGTTCACCTCCCGCGGCGGAACGAGGATGCTGGTCGCCATCGATGAAGAGGGCCACCTCGAGGGCACCGCCGCCGAAGAGCGGCACTACCTCGTGCGAGCCGCGGGGCCGGTGCTGTCCGCCGCGCTCACGCCCGCCCACGCGCGAGCGCGCGCTGGCCTGTCCGCCGCGTTCGTGGCGCGGTGAGGAGCGTGGGCTGCTACGGCACGATCTCGATGGCCGCGTCGGAGACCACCCCGCGGTAGAGCTGCTCGGCCTCGGGGGACGACACCGCGATGCAGCCCTCGGTCCAGCCCACCTCGCGGCTGAACGGGATCAACGCTGCCCACGCGGGTGTCCCGTGCACGCCGATGTCGCCGCCGATGCCCACGCCGCGCGGGATGGTTCCGTCACGGCGCCCCTCGCGGTAGCGCGCGCGGTCCTGGGTGTTGGGATACGACACGTGCAGGAAGCGGTGGAACTGCCGGCTGCGGTGCCGGCTGTCGATGAGGTAGCTGCCCTCGGGCGTGCGCCCGTCGCCCTCCATGCGCTTGGGCCCGAGGCCGCCGCGCCCCATCGCTGCGCGGAACGTGGTGACCAGCGCGGTGCCCGAGAACGCTTGCAAGACGCCCTCGGACTTGGAGACGCGCAGCCGGTCGATGGGTGTGTGCGCGGGGATGCTGCCCCCGAGCTCTTGGGCGCGCCCCACGTAGACCACGCCTCCAACCACGCACACGACGCAAGCCGCGACCAGCGCGCTGGCGCCGAGCCGTCGGCCGAGACGTGTTCGTGGGGCGATTCGCATTCTGCCGTTCAACGCCAGCGTAGCGGTCATTCTTCCGGCGGGGAGACCGGCGGCACGGGCTCGCCGCCCCACCAGGCCTGCAGCTCCTCGCGCGTGGTGCACCTCCGCGCGGGGGGGAGGCTCGCCAGGAACACCTTGCCGTAGCCCTTCTGCACCACGCGGCCGTCCAGCACGGCCACCACGCCGCGGTCGCGCTGCGTGCGGATCAAGCGCCCGAAGCCCTGCTGCAGCGTGAGCGCCGCGGCCGGCACCAGGTAGCGCATGAAGGGGCTCTCGCCCTGCTCCTCGAGGGCCCGGCAGCGTGCGGCGATGAGCGGGTCGCTCGGCACCGAGAAGGGCAGCTTGTCGAGGATCACGAGGCGCAGCGCGTCACCCGGCACGTCCACGCCCTCCCAGAAGCTGAGCGTGGCGAACAGCACCGCGTGGTGCGCCTCGCGGAAGCGCTCGAGCAGCGTGCCCTTGGGGGCCTCGCCCTGCACGAACACCGGCTGCGTGATCACGCGCGCGCAGCGCTCGGCCAAGAGCCGCATGGCGCGCACCGAGGTGCACAGCACGAAGGCCCCGCCGCCGGTCATGGACACCAGCTGCGTGATCTCGTCCACGGCCCGCTCGAGATACGCCGGGGCGCGCGGGTCGGGCATGTCGCTCGGCAGGTAGAGCGCCGCCTGCTGGGCGTAGTCGAAGGGCGACGACACGCGCTCTTCCAGGATGTCGAAGTCGATGCCCAGCCGCTGCCGGATGAACTTGAAGTCGCCCCCGGTGGAGAGTGTGGCGCTGGTGAGCACCACCGAACCCACGCGCTGCCAGACCTCGCTGCGCAAGAGATCGCTCACGTCCACGGGCCGCGAGCCGATCACGCGCCCGCGCCCGCGCGCCTCGCTGTAGGCCACGCGCTGGCCGGCGTCGGGGGTCTCGGCGATCTGGATGAGCTGGTGGCGCTGCTCCGCCGCCCGCCGCGCCAGCTGGGCCAGGCGGTCGCTCTCGTGCGCGCGCTGGCTGAGGTGCTCCTCCACGCGGCCGAGCGCATCGTCGAGCGCGAACAGGGCGTCCTCCACGTGCCCGGCGAACATCCCTCGCGACAGGTGCGCGCGCCCCACGCCCGGGTCGGGCAGCGCCCCGAAGAAGCGCCCGGCGGCCACCACCAGCGCGTCGCTCATCTCGCGCGCGGCCTTGCCCTCGTCAGCGATGGCGCGGGCGAGCTCGTCGGCCAGGCGCTCCACCCCCGCGGTGCTCACCTCGTGCCCGAAGAACAGCGTGGCCACGTCTTCGATCTGGTGCGCCTCGTCGAAGATCACCGCGTCGTAGTCGGGCAAGAGCCCGCCGCTGTGCGGCCCGCGCACCGCCAGGTCCGAGAAGAACAGGTGGTGGTTCACGACCACGATCTGCGCCTCGCGCGCGCGCTCGCGCATCTGCGTGATGAAGCAGCTGTCGAAGTAGCGGCAGCCCTTGCCCACGCGCGTGTCGGAGCCGCTCACGATGTGCGGCCAGATGGGGTGGTCCTCGGCCAGCGCCGTGAGCGCCGCGCGGTCGCCGGTGACGCTCTGCTCCTGGAACTCCTGCAGCACGGGCAGCGCGGCGCGGAAGCGGGGCTCCACCGCGCGCGGGCTGGCCACGAACTCGGCGAAGCGCCGCCGGCACACGTAGTTGGCGAGGCCCTTCATGGCGCTGGCCCGCACGGGCACACCCAGGTGCTTCCGCAAGAGCGGCAGGTCGTGGTCCAGGATCTGGTCCTGCAACGTGCGCGTCCCGGTGGAGATGACCACCTTCTGGCCGCTCAAGATGGCGGGCAGCAGATAGGCCAGCGTCTTGCCCGTGCCGGTGCCGGCCTCCACCAGCAGCATGCGGCGGTCCTCGAGGGAGCGCTGCACGGCCTCGGCCATGCGCATCTGCCCCTCACGGTGCTCGTAGCCCGGGATGACGCGCGCGAGCGGACCCGTGGGCCCGAGCAGGTCCGCGGCGCGCATCAGAACAGCTGGGACGTGAACAGGGCCGCCTGGGCCGCCTGGTCGAACGCGCCCGGGGTCAGCGAGAAGCGCACGCGCACGCCGCTCTCCTCGCGCTCCACGAACACCAGGATGGGCGCGGGCGGGGTGTCCTGCGTGAGTGCGTTGCCGAGCGCCCGCACGGCCGGGAAGGCCAGCAGGCCCACGGCGCGGCCCAGGTGGCCAGGCATCACCACCCACGCCGAGAGCACGCGCGGCGAGGCGCTGTCGAGCGCGCGCGCCACGTCCGGCTGCGAGCCGAGAGCGCGCGGGGAGCTGGCGTCCGCGGGGGCAGCCAGGTCGGTGAAGAGCACCGCCGGCAGCGGGTGCACCGTGGCGTCATTGGCCGTCTGGGTGAGCGCCAGCACCGAGTGGGTGTCATCGGCCTGGTGGTGCAGCGCGGGCACGGGGGGCGTGGCGCGGGTGCAGACCGGCACGCGCGCGGCCAGCGCCAGGTTGCGGCGCGGCTCGGCGTTGGGGCAGCCCAAGAGGTCGCCCAACAGCGCGCGCACGTAGGGCGTGGCCAGCGCCCCGTTGAGCGCGGCCGGGTCGGCGCCGGGGCCCGTGGGCGTGGCCAGCAGCGCGAAGCCGCCGTCCTCGGTGGCGCCCAGGCTGAACATCAGCACGCCGCCCGAGCGCTCGCGCTGCGACGCCGAAAGTGCGGCCAGCGCGGCCTGGTCTTCCGGGCGCACGCGGCCACCGCCCACCTCGGCCAGCGCCGAGAGCAGGCCCTGGTCCTGAGGCGCTGGCGAGAGGACGCCACCGATGCTGGTGCCCTGCGGCAGCCGGCCGAGCGCGGCCGTGGGCACCTCGGGGAGCGCCGCGAGCGTGCGGGCGGCGGGCGAGCCCGGCGTCAGCTCGGTCTCGAAGGTGACCCCCAGGCCGTGCGCCGTGGGACCCACCCACACCGTGGCGGACACCACGTCGGGCATGTAGGCCGTCAGGCCGCGCAGCGCGGTGGACACGGTCTGGATGAAAGCCTCCGGGTCGCCCAGGGTGGGCGGGGTCTCGCGGGCGGCACGCTCGGCGCGCACCTGGGCGAGGGCGGCGGCCACGTACTCGTCCAGCGCGGCATCCATCTCCGTGCGCGCGCGCCGCGCAATGACCCCCTCGGCGCTGCGGATGTGCAGCCCGGGCGCCCCAAGCTCGGCGCTACGCACGCGCGACACCAGGTAGCCCAGCGCCGCCTCCAGCTGCGCGGGGTCACGCGCCATCAGCAGCACGTCCTCGTACAGCACCACGAACGGCTCGCCCGGGACCGGCGCGCGGCCGACGAACCGGCTGCCCGCGGGCCCGCCGGACACCATGGGGATGGTGGCGCCGAACGGGCTGGTGCCCCCGTCGAGGGTCGCCAATGCCGCCACCACTTGGGCATCCTCCACGCGCACCGCCACCAGCGGGGCGTCGTCACGCACACGAGCGCGCAGGTTCTCGGGGATGGGCGAAAAGCGCTCGTAGAGCTCGCCCATGGTGGCGGGCAGCATGGTGCGCAGCGCCTCGGCGCGGACCTGATCGCGCACACCGGTGAGCGCCTCACGGCCACCCGCGAACCAGATCTCGATGCTCAGCCCAGCGGGTGGCGTGGGGTCGAGGGCGGGCGCCACGGGGGGCGTGGGCTCGGTGGTGGCAGCATCGCCACCGCTGCACGCGGGGGCAGCCAGCACGGACAACAGGAGCGACAGCGAGCCGAGCAAGACACGGGGGGAGCGGGGGGAGCTCTTGCGCATGGCCTACGCTAGCAGCGTGCTGCCCACCTGGCGATCCGCTGCATCAGGCCTGCTCGCCCTGGGAGAGCGGGGGCAACAGGGGGTCCCGCAGGGCGCGGTAGCGTCCCGTGAGGCCCGCTCGCAGTGGGGTGTCCGGCAGGCCCTCGAGCGCGCGCTCCAGACGCTCGGCCACGTTGCGGTTGTGGGCGCCCAGCGGGTGGCGCTCCAGGTAGTCCAGCAGGAAGGTGACCCGCGCCCCGGGCAGGGCGCGCCCAAGGCGCTGTAGCGTCAGGAGGTAGAAGTCATTCTCGGCGTGCACCGCATCGTCACCGACGGCCATGGGTGGGTGTACGCCCGTCCCCGGGGGGATCCTTCCCTCACAAAATGTCCGTAAATGTGGGCAAGCGGGGGCTCAGGGACACTCTTCGAGGGTGGCCGCCCACAGCCGCACGGCGCGCACCCCACCCGCGTAGTCCGGCAGCGTGCGGCCGAGCGGGGGCATGCGGCGCAGCGGGTCGGTGGACTCCATGCGCTGCACCACGAAGCTGTTGTCCGGGTCGCCTGGGGCGATGCGCCGGGTGCCGGCGGGCGCGAAGAACTGTGCCTCGTCGCACAGGTGGGTCTCCGCCAGCGTGCGCTCGATGCGCATGTCCAGCGTGAGCGCGGGCGAAGACTGGCCCAGCGGGCGGTGGCAGTGACTGCAGTTGGCGTGCAGGTACGCGCGCGCGCGGTCCTCGGGCTGCTCGCCCTCGTTGGTGGGGTCCACCATGGCCGGGTAGGCGGCCGGGTCCAGCTCCTCGCCCACGGGCACGTCCAGGCCCGCGAACACACCCACGCTGTTCAGCGCCACCAGCTGGTTCTCGATGACCCCGGTGTAGTTGAAGAGCCCGTTCAGCTGGTCGATGCGGAAGCCGAGCGAGCGCTCGGTGGCTGCGCTGTGGCAGGTGGCGCACTCGGCGCGGCTAGGGAAGTGGTACGGAAAGGTCTCCACCACGGCGTCGCGGCGCACGCGCAGCTCTTCGTCGGCGCCGGTGGCCAGCAGCTGCGCGTCCGCGCCGTCTTCGTCGTAGCGGTAGGTGAAGAAGCCCCAGTCGGTCTGTCCGCGCACCACGAAGCGCGTCTCGAGCCGCCGGAAGCTGCTGGCGCGGCGGTCGTCCAGCAACATGGCGAACTCCTTCACCAGCACGGTGCCCACCGGGAAGTCGAGCGTGCCGTCGGGCAGGCGTGTGACCACCTCGAAGGGCGGAAGCACCAGGTAGCGCGCCTTGGCGGCCCCGTCGGTCCACAGGGGGGAGTTCACGCCGAAGGGGATCAGGTCCGCCGCCGGTGTGCCCTCGGCCACGTCGGTGAAGCACTGCGTGGCGCTCAACTGCGTGGGCATGGGTGCGAGCGAGCCGAGCGTGAGGTCCACGCCCGCGAGGCAGGTGCGCGTGCTGGGCCGAGGCGGCAGGGCGGGCCCTTCGCGCGGGGGCACGCCCGAGTCCCGCTCGAAGCGCACGGGCTCGGCGCAGGCGGGCAGGCTGGTGGCCAGTAGCGTGAGCCCCAGGGCGAGCACGGGGCCGAGCGCGAGCCAGCGCCGTGACGCGGGGGAGAGTTCCACACGGGCGGGATAGCAAACGGGGGTGGGCAAAGCTAGACAGCAAGAAGCGGAGTGCGGTCACCTTCACCGGCGCGCCACGCTGCTGCTCATGACCCACGAAGCCACGGACACTGCCGTTCTCAGCCAGCCGGTCGCCGCAGCGCGAACTCCCGCACGCGTGGCGCGCTTGTGCCGCTTGATCGAAGCAGCCGAGGACGCCCCGCCCTCGCTGGCGGAGCTGTCCGCCGCGGTGGGCCTCAGCCCCAGTCACACGCAGCGCATGTTCACGCAGGCCCTCGGGCTCAGCCCGCATGCCTACGCCGCCGCCTGTCGTGAGCGTCGCGTCCGCGACCTGTTGGCCTCGCAGGCGAGCGTGACCGAGGCCATCTACGGCGCCGGGTACGGCTCGAGTGGCCGCTTCTACGAGCGCTCCACGCAGCTGCTGGGCATGACGCCGAGCGCCTATCGGAAGCAGGGGCCCGACGTGGCCATCCGCTTCGCGGTGGGGCAGTGCTCGCTGGGCGCCATCTTGGTGGCCAGAACGGAGCGCGGGGTGTGTGCGGTGGACCTGGGCGACGAGCCCGAGCCGTTGGTGCGCGACCTGGAGCAGCGCTTCGCGCGCGCAACGCTGGTGGGCGCGGACCCGGCCTTCGAGGCGCTGGTGGCACAGGTGGTGGGCCTGATCGAGCAGCCCCGTGTGGACGTGCGCCTGCCGCTCGACGTGCGGGGCACGGCGTTCCAGCAGCGCGTGTGGACGGCGCTCACGAAGATCCCCGCCGGCGAGACGCGCACGTACACGCAGCTGGCGGTGGAGCTGGGTGCGCCCAAGGGGGCCCGGGCCGTGGCGCGGGCGTGCGCCAGCAACCCGGTGGCCGTGGCCATCCCGTGCCACCGCGTGGTGCGCGCCGACAGCAACCTGGCGGGCTACCGCTGGGGCATCGAGCGCAAGCGCGAGCTGCTGGCCCGCGAAGCAGAGCGGTGACCGGAGAGGGCGCGCCGCGGGTTGCGGCCTGGAACCCGAGTTGAATCCGAACTTTTGCTCGGATTACCTTGAGGTCATGACCACCGCTTCCATGACTCGGCTCGACGGCGCCGCCGTGGGCATCCCCGCGCGCCACATCGCCTTCCCCGTCGCGGACAGCACCGCCACGCACGCGTTCTACGACGGCAACGTGCTCGCCAGCAGCTTGCTGGTGGTGTTCTCGGCCATCTTCCCGCCCGGCGAGCGCTTCTTCATGGAGTCCGTGCGGCGCTTCCGCGACGACCCGCGCGTGAAGGACGACCCGGTGCTCGCGGCGCGCGTGGCCGGCTTCTTGGTGCAGGAGGCGCTGCACGGCAGAGCCCACGAAGACCTGAACGAGTTCTTCGGGTCACGTGGCAAGAGCGTCGCCACGTCGGAGCGCACCATCCGCGCCAGCCTCGGGCTGCTAGAGCGCCTCTCGCCGCGGCAGCAGCTGGCGTGCACCACGTTCATGGAGCACTTCACCGCGCTCTTGGCCGAGGCCTGGCTCACCGACGAGGGCTTTCGCACGAGCTCGGACCCGGAGATGCTGAAGCTCTGGCAGTGGCACGCGCTCGAAGAGCTGGAGCACAAGTCCGTGGCCTACGACGTGCTCGAGCGCGTGGGCGGCACGCACCGCGAGCGCCAGTTGGCCATCCCGCTCACGGTGGTCGCGCTGCTGCCCGGCATCCTCTACAGCTGGGCCAAGCTGGTGGCGCAGGACCCCGCGCGCTGGGAGCTGCGTGAGCACCGCCGCGGGCTCGCACGCCTGCTGGGCCCAGGGGGCTTCTTCCGGCCGGTCCTCGCGCACGTGGGCGCGTTTGCGCTGCGTGACTTCCACCCCGACGAGCACGACACGCGGGCGCTCGAGAACGCTTGGCGCGAAAAGCTGTTCGGGGACGCGGGCATGCTGCGCAAGCAGCTGAAGGGCCGCAGCGCGCGGGCGCTCAGTCACTGAGGAGCTATACAGGACGCCATGAGCGCCGTGAGTGATGTCTGGGAGCGTGAGGTGCTGTCGCGCGTGCTGGAGTACGGCATGCGCGGGGTGGACCCGGTGCGTCACGAGGTGCTGGCCCCCGTGCAGGGCCGCGTGCTGGAGCTTGGCTTCGGCACCGGCGCGTCGCTGCCGCACTACGGTCCCGGGGTCACCGAGCTGGTGGCCGTGGAGCCCGCCATCCAGCTGGCGGCCATCGGTCGCGCGCGGCTCGAGCGCTTCGCCGCGGAGCGCAGCGTCCCGGCCTCGCTGCTCACGGCGTCGGCCACGCGCCCGCTGGGGCTCGACGCGGGCTCGTTCGACACGGTGGTGATCCTCTTCGTGCTCTGCTCCATCAAGCACGTGGACGAGGCGCTGGCCCAGGCCCACCAGCTGCTGCGGCCCGGTGGCTCGCTGGTGCTGGCCGAGCACGTGGCCGCCGGCACGGACACGGCCCCCGAGCGGGCGCGAGGGCAGGTGCAGCGGCTGGTGAGCCCCGCGTGGAAGCTGGCCCTCGCCGGCTGTGATCCGCACAAGTCGCTGGACGGCACGCTCGAGCGCCACGGCTTCGACGTGGCTGGCCTCGAGCACCGCGAGCTGGGCTTGCCGTGGGTGGTGCGGTCGGGGCTGGTGGGGAGCGCGGTGCGACGCTGAGGGCAGTGTTGTCAGGCGAGTGCTGGCGGCCCCACCGACGGGATGACTAGGTTCCGCGCGCGAAGGTGTCCGCGACAGCACGCCGCGCCGAGTACCCATCGAGTAAGGGTTGGGGTAGTCTCATCGACATGAATGGCATGGCGAGGGGACTGTTCCGGAGCGGGCTGGTGATCTGTGCCCTGGGCGCAGGCTGTACGGAACCACCAGCATCCCCGTACATCGACCTGGGGGGCAACGGTCAGGATATTGGCACCGTTGTGGACAGTGGGACGCCTCGCGACGCGACCGTTCGCGACACGAGCGTCGCCGACATGAACGTCCTCGCCGACAGCGCCACCGCGGACGAAGGCACCGTTGGTCCGGGACCCGGAGCATTCGATCCGGACCGGGTCTACATCTTCCGGTGGGTCCCCTACCAGACCACGTCCGTCCCGGTCATCGAGGACTTCGACAGCGCCACCCAATCCATCCCTGGGTTCGAGGGCGTGACCTCGATTCAGGGCGTGATTCGCCCCTCCGACGGACGCATCGTCTTCGGAGATCTCATCGGGGTGAACGTCTTCGTGGAGGACGCCTGGTCGAGTGACGAGGGACAGCCCGTCTACCCCGCTGATCCGGACGCGAACGATACCGCGGTGAGCACTCCTCAGTGCAATTCGATCGAGGTCGTCAGCGTGGAGCCCGACACCGGTGCCATTCTGTACGAATGCTTCGTGTGTGTCCCTGGAGACTCGTCTTGCTACGGCAAGGTGTTCCGGAGCGGCGGCGGCGAGTACCTCGCGGTGGGTGCAACGTCGTGGTGGGCGCCGGGCCACAACGGGACCACGCTGTACGGGCAGGACAACGCCCTCAAGCTGCGTGCTGGTGGCCAGACCACCACGATCTCCACGCAGATTGCCGCTCTAGAAAACGTGGTCGCGGTTCGCGCCACGCCCGAAGGGTTTCTCGTGGTGTCGAGCGAAGCCTCGAGCCTGGACGTCTCCTGATCGACACGGACGACGCGTTCGTGTCCCCAGAGGGCTCGTACCCGTTCCTCGCGGGCTACGACCGTGTGAGTGAGTACCGGCTCGCGGCCAACGGCGATCTCTATGTCATTGCGCAAACGATCGGGAACCTCGGACCGAGTCGAGTGGTCCTGCGCCTCGTCGTCGGCGCTGCCGACCCCGCCCTCTTGTCGAGCGGGGCGGACTATCGGAGTGCGCTGATCTCGGGCCCCTGACCCCGCCGCAACGCTCACCGCCGAGGCCGCTGCTTCATCCCCGCGCGCCCGCCCCGCCCGGCCTTCTCCGCGGCCTTCTCGGGGTTCGCGGCATCCCGCTGGTCGCGCTTGTCCTGCTTGCGCTGGCTCTGCTCGAGCGCCTTCAGCTTGTCGCGCAACGCGGCGGCCCGCTCGAACTCGAGGCTCTCCGCGGCCAGCAGCATCTCGCTGCGCAGCTCCTCGATGCGGTCCTCCATGCTCTGCGCGTCGTCGTCGGCTTCGCTGGCGCGCAGCACCGGGATGACCACGTAGTCGCCCTGGCCGCTGGACGCGTCCATCTCGTAGAAGGCGCGGCGCGTGGACTCCGGCGTGATGCCGTGTTCCACGTTGTAGGCGGTCTGCAGCTCGCGCCGGCGCGCGGTCTCGTCGATGGCGTACTGCATGCTGTCGGTGACGCGGTCGCCGTACAAGATGGCCTGGCCGCGCAGGTTGCGGGCCGCGCGCCCGATGGTCTGGATGAGCGAGCGCTTGCTGCGCAGGAAGCCCTGCTTGTCCGCGTCCAGGATGGCCACGAGGCTCACCTCGGGCAGGTCGAGGCCTTCGCGCAGGAGGTTGATGCCCACCAGCACGTCGAACTCGCCGCGCCGCAGGTCGCGCAGGATCTCCACGCGCTCGAGCGTGTCGATGTCCGAGTGCAGGTAGCGCACGCGCACGCCCAGCTCCGAGTAGTACTCGGTGAGGTCCTCGGCCATGCGCTTGGTGAGCGTGGTGACCAGCACGCGCTCGTCGCGCTCCACGCGCACGCGGATCTCGGCCAAGAGGTCGTCGATCTGGTTGCCCACGGGCCGCACGATCACTTCGGGGTCGATGAGCCCCGTGGGCCGGATGAGCTGCTCCACGAACACGCCCTGCGACTGCTCGAGCTCCCATTCACCCGGCGTGGCGCTCACGTGCAGCACCTGCGTCACGCGCTCTTCCCACTCCTCGAAGCGCAGCGGCCGGTTGTCGAGCGCGCTGGGCAGGCGGAAGCCGTGCGCCACCAGCGTCTCTTTGCGGGCGCGATCGCCTTTGTACATGGACCCGATCTGCGGGACCGTGACGTGGCTCTCGTCGAGCACCACCAGGTAGTCGCTCGGGAAGTAGTCGAGCAGCGTGGGCGGCGCCTGGCCCGCCTCGCGGTTGCTCAGGTGCCGGCTGTAGTTCTCGATGCCGTGGCAGAAGCCCATCTGCTCCAGCAGCTCGAGGTCGTACATGGTGCGCTGTTCCAAGCGCTGGCGCTCCAGCAGCTTGCCCTCGGCCTCGAGGCGCGGGAGCGTCTCGCGCAGCTCCTCGCGGATGGAGTTGATGGCCTTCTTGCGCTGCTCCTCGGGCGTGACGTAGTGGCTGCCCGGGAAGATGGCGGCGGTCTTCAGCTCGCGCAGCACCTTGCCGCGCAGCGGGTCCACCTCGCAGATGCGCTCGATCTCGTCGCCCCAGTACTCGATGCGCAGGGCCACGTCCTCGGCGTGCACCGGGAACACCTCCACCACGTCGCCGCGCACGCGGAAGGTGCCGCGGTGGAAGTCGATGTCGTTGCGCGCGTACTGGATGTCCACCAGCCGGCGCAGCAGCTCGTCGCGGCGCAGCTCCTCGCCCACGTTCAGCTCCACCAGCATGCCGCGGTACCACTCGGCCGAGCCGATGCCGTAGATGCACGACACGCTCGCCACGATGATGACGTCCCGCCGCGACAAGAGCGCGCGCGTGGCCGAGTGCCGCATCCGGTCGATGCGGTCGTTCACGATGGCGTCCTTCTCGATGTACGTGTCGGACGACGGGATGTAGGCCTCGGGCTGGTAGTAGTCGTAGTAGCTGACGAAGTACTCCACCGCGTTGTCCGGGAAGAGCTCGCGCAGCTCGCTGTACAGCTGCGCCGCCAGCGTCTTGTTGGGCGCCATCACCAGCGCCGGCCGGTTCACCTGCTGGATGACGTTGGCCACCGTGAAGGTCTTGCCGCTGCCGGTGATGCCGAGGAGCACCTGGTGGGCTTCGCCCGCTTGGAGACCTGCGACCAGCTCGGCGATGGCGCGGGGCTGATCGCCGCGCGGCTGCATGGTGGAGACGAGGCTGAAGTCGGACATGACGGAGGCAGCGTAGCAGGGGCGGGTGTCAGGGGCTGTCAGGAGCGTTTGCGCAGCACTGTCGAAGCGCGACTTCGAGAGTGACCTGATCCGGGCGGCGGCTGCAGCTGGGGCGCCGACACTCACGCAAGCCCGAGTTCGGCCTCCACTTCCGACAGCCACCTAGCCCGCTCAAACAAAGCCGACTGCACGTCAGCGCGCATCAAGAGGGGTTCTAGACGAGCGAATCGTTTCTCACATTGGACGAGCGCGAACGCGTTGGCGGCAGTCGCCACCTCACGGAAGTCCGAATAGACCTCCCGTTTCCATCCTCCAGCACGGTTGTGCTTCGCACCGGGCTGAAAGTGGTCTTCCTTGACCACCAACACGAACTTCGAACGCTCCATTGTTACGGCCGGCGATCCCGCGTGAGCTAGATGGTGGTTCCGTAGATTCAACATCCCTGAGTGAACGACGGCTTGGTCAAAATGAAGCGAAGCAATGAACTTCGCGGAGTCGAGGCCTGATGCGCGCGTCTTGGACTCGTTGAAGCAGCGGCCGTATCTGAGCAGCGCACTCCACCAGATCGCCTCTTCCACTTCAACGTCGAAGTCCTCCTTCTCAAGTCTCAGGAGGAGACTTCCGACTACATCCAGGTCGCGACGGATGGCAGATAGGTCGCGCACTTGCTCGATAATGTGCCCAGACGCGGGGTCGAGGGGCGCAAGGACCTCCTTGAGTGCGACCTCGTCAACACACATGTCGGACCCGAGAGAAGAGATTGCGTTTGGCATGCCTCCCCGAACCTACGGAAGAAGTGTGGACACGCAAGGCCGAGACCCCTCTGACTCCCGGGTTAGGCGCTATTTCTGCTTCAACGCCATGCTGCGGAAGCGGTGCAACACCACCGTAGCGAGTTCCCGGCGGCCATTGGCTTGTGGTAGGTGTCCAAGGGTGTGGCGCACGAGTGGCCCGGGCGGGCCGACTCCCGATGCGATCGGCATGGGCAGCTCGCCGTTCGTCTGAGCCCACATAGCAAGGGTTCCTGAAAGGAACGCCCTGAGGTCCGCGTCAGCCCGTGCGACCTGCTCCACGACGTCGTCGGTGGCGGCCACTACCGTGACGATGTCTTCGATGTCATGGCTCGCTTCGAAGTCACCTCCACCACGACCGAGGAACGCCTCGGTCTTGGTCGCCAAGAAATAGGGCACCGTAAGCACACGAATCAGGAGCCCAGGCTTCAGCTCGAACGACGTCGCGGTGGCCAGCGCGCGGGGGTACCAGCGGTTGCTGAAGCCGAAGCCAGCGTCGACGGGCGTCATCACATCTGCGAGCCCGGCATCGGGGTGAACCCAACGACACCGGGGCGCGCGGTCGGACGCATCCTCGCGCCAGCCCAGTTCGCGGAGCGGTCGTGCGACGTCCAACTCGTAGTCGGTCGGAGACTCGCCGGGCGCGATCAGGTCAACGTCGTCCGTCGGGCGGATGTCGATGTTGGGGACCAGGAGACCGGTGACGCTGCCGCCGACGAACGCGACCTTGGGGAGCAACTCCCCGAGACGTTCGGCAACGCGGATCAGCCGCTCTCGGTTGGGGTCTCGCGTCACCCGAAGGCCCCAATGGCGTTGAGCTGACGAGAGAGGAAGTCCGTGGCCACGCGGCGCTCACGGGCGGGCTCCATGCGCAACGCGTCGACCGCCGCCAGGACGCGGCGGAGGTCTGGGCGCTGTTTGGCCAGACGGGGCACCTCGCTGACCACCGGAGTCACGGGGTAGCCCTCATCGGGACCGCCCTTGAGTTCCCACACGACCGGCGTGCGATCGGGCGAGAACTCGTCGACGAGTGGAGCCACATACGACCCGGTACGGAGGCCGCGCACCACTCGCGCGCGGTCGGGTCGGGCGGGCATCAGGAACTTCGGCACGTGCTGGAAGAACTCGAGAGCGAGGGACCCGTCGACACCATCCCCGTCGATGAGGCCCGCTTGTCGGAGACGGCCCAGGCTGCGCTGTAGGGTGCTGGGGGGAAGCTCCAGCTGCTCGCCGAGCGTGCGCGCGGACGGCTTGCTGCCATCGGCGGCGAGCTGCGCGAGCACGAGGATATCGAGGGCTTGCATGGTCGAAACAGCGTGTGCCATATTTTGGCACAGGTCAAGCGCATGCAAGTCGGGGGCGTGGCGCCCAGTCCCACCCCCCGCGCGGCCCTCGCCCAGCTGCTCCAGTCACCGGACTTCCCGCGCTTCGAAGCCGAGCTCGCCCGCGTGTCGGCGTTCCACGTGCTGGGCATCGACCAGCGTGAGCTGAGCCTGCTGAGATCTTCGCCACCGACATGCGGGGGCGTGAGTCGGTGACGCTCTACCGATGCCGCTACGGTGGTCGTTTGCCAATCTTTGCCATACCGGTATCGTGATGGGATGAGCACGATGAACATCTCGCTACCGCCGACGCTCAAGGAGTTCGTCGACGATCAGGTTCAGCGGGGGGAGTACGCCAGCAGCAGCGAGTACGTGCGAGAGCTGATCCGGAAGGACCAGCAGCGAACTCAGCTCCGCGCGCTGCTGGTGGCGGGCGTGACCAGCGAGGCCGCAGCTCCGGCAACCCCCGAGTACTTCGCCGCGCTGCGTACAAGGGTGAGCAAGGCGGCGAAGTCGGCCAAGCGCCGATGAAGCGCAAGCCCGTCGTTCCACGCCAGCTCGCGATCGACGATGTCGAACAGGCGATCGACTGGTACTTGGCAGAGGGCGCGGCGGACGCGGCGCTGGGGTTCATCGACGAGCTCGAGAGAGCCTACGACCACATCGCCCGTCACCCTGCTACCGGGTCGTCGCGATACGAGAGCGAGCTGGGACTGCCCGGCCTCCGGGTGTGGCCTGTTTCGCGCTTTCCGTACCTCGCGTTCTACGTGGAGCGAGGAGACCACGTCGACGTCTGGCGCGTACTGCACGCCGAGCGAGACGTCGCCGCATGGCTTCGCGATCCGGAGCCGTATTGAGAGACCCGGCTCGGGCCGGCATCTCGATGGCGGCGGTGGCGGACACGCGCGCGGCCATCTAGATTCCGCCCATGCATCGCGCGCGGTATCGAGGGCTGGTGAGGGTGCTCTGGGCGCACCAAGCACGCCGTGAACCGCGCACTGGGCAGCACAACTCTGCGCATCCGCGTTGCCGGAGCGTCGACAAGCGCACTGCCACTCGGCCGCTGACAGTGTCCAGCGGGCGGTCCCGCTCAGCTCGGGCGTCCGGCGACGACCGCGTCATCTTCGTGAGCACCTTTTAGGGACCGCTTTGACCAGGACACGCGCGGCATGATCGTTTGCGCCTTCGTGCTGCCCGCCCCCGGCATTGACGGGCTGGCCGACGATGTGGAGGCGCGCGTGACGGGCCTGGCCGGAGAGTTCGCGGCCACAGCGGAGCGCGTGCGCGAGCTGGGGGATGCGCTCACGGGGTGGACGGCGGTGTTCCGGGGCGCAGGGGGGACCCGCACGGGCTCGTGTAGGCGCGCTCACGCCTGGCACGGTGGTGCGTGGCCCGGACGTCACCCGTCTGTGGCGTCCGGCATCGGCACTAGATAGGTCAGAAACCGGAGGCGGAACATTCCCGGCGGGTCGGACCACACAGACAAGTACCGTCCACAGCACGTCGGGCAATGCTGCACGAACGCTGTCCACAGATCTGGGTCTCCTTCCCAATCCCTCCAACGCCCCAACGTGTCCACGTCCCCACGGCGTGCGGCGTCATGAAACGCGTCCACGTCGGGCGAGTCCGTGAAGATCATCCCGACCGGTTGCTTCGGCGGCGACAGCGCAGACCCGCAACCAGGGCAACACCCAGTGTCCTCCTTTGGGGTGGCGTTCGCCGTCGACAGCGCGGCCCATAGCCTGCTGGTGATGCGCTTCAGGGGGTTCATCCGTGTTTCCAGAGAGGTACACCAACCGTGGCGCACGGCGCCAGGCGGCCACACCGGCGACACTTCATGCGCCATGGGGTGAACGCCCCCACACCGGCGTGGCGTATGGCTCGAAGCCGGTCGAGCAGCGCGACGAAGAGCGCTAGTCGGTCATCGCGTGCGACGCAGCCCGCGCAGTCCCTCGTCCAACGCGTCAACGAGGTCGTCGTCGTCGCACTCCGTAGCGGACCCCTGGGAAAAGCACGCCACGAACCGCCCCGTCCCTGCTAGGTAGACGGGGCCGTCTTCGAGACGGTGCAGCACCACGTCAAAGCGAGGCACGCCCCCCTCGTCGACAACCTCGCAGCGAGCGATGAGCTCTCCCATCGCGGGGTCGGCACGCCACGCGGCGAGCCTCCCGCCGAGCTGCTCGGCGAAGAGGCCGTCCACGGCTTCAAGCGGGATCCTGGGGAGCAGGCGAAAGTGGAGCTTCATCATTGGATCAATCACTCGCGATTCGATGTCGCTGACCGACGCCAGTTCAGAACGGGGTTCGGCCCCGCTGTTTCTCCTCACGCCGCTCGCGGAACGCGGCGGTCAGGAGCCCGATGAGCACAGGCACGGCGGCCGGGAAAGCACAGCAGAAGAAGCAGCCCGATCCTGGAAAGGACCCCGAGCGCCCGACCGCCGTGCACAGCTCGCGGACCTGGGCCGAAGCGTGGCGACCCGGTCGACTCGCGACGCCGCCCGTCGCTCGGTCCGGCTCGAGGTAGCTCGCAACGGAGCCTTCGGCGCACAGCACGAGCTCTAGCTCGTCGTCGTCGTCCGCGTTGAGGCCACCGAAGAACCCAACGGGGCCTCCGGCGATCATCGGGTCGTACACAGGGTACTCATCATCCAAGACAAGCGAATGGCCGTGGAACACCCTCACACAGTGTAGGGCCCCGTACGCCGACAACATCGAGCCCTCGCGCACGTGCTCGATTCGGTACCCGTCCCAGCGCACGTCACCGGCGGGCGTGAGCTGAGCCAGAGAGCGTGCGCTCCACCAGCGCATCGCCCCCATGGTTGACACCGTGAGGGCCGCGACGACGATGAAGGCCAGGAGATATGAGCGACTCCTCACCACAGCGACTGTAGCCCAAGGTGTGGGGTTCATGCGCCGTGCTCAACACCTCCATTGACACGCATCAGTGCACAGCATATTCGAACCTCTCGATGACTCGAGAGGGCGTTCACGGATCCTGGGGCTCGCGCGTTGTGCATCACTCGCGCCCTGAACCGTGGCGGCGAGCATGAGCGACACGTCATCCAACGAAGCACAATGGGTGCAGTACCCCTACTGCATCTCCATCTGCGTCCTGACGCTTCGGCGCAACTCGGCCCCGCAGCTCATCCATCCCGGACAGAGCCGCGTGCTCGCCGGGCTGCCTTTCCTTTTCATCAGCCTCTTCTGCGGATGGTGGGGCTTTCCGTTTGGCCTGATCTATACGCCGCTGTGCATTGTCGGCGTGCTGAGTGGTGGACAAGTCGTTGGTGGCGTGGGGATACCGGGCACAGCGGGTGCAGCCAACAACGGGTGTGCGCAATGCAGGTCGCTCGACGTGGTCTTCGCTCTTGGCCAGACTCGCTGCCGAGCGTGCGGGCATCGCTCCTGAATGCTCGAGCCGCCCACCCCTGGGTCCGCACCCATGGCACGCTGGCCGGCATGTCACCTTCCCCCACCGACACGAGCATCCTCGAGTATCGCGTGCGTGTGCTCGCGCCCGGCGTGGTCCAGGCCACGTACATCAGCGAGGCAGAGGTCGAGGGCGTCATCGAGCGGGCGCGGCGGAGCTCGATCTGGTCCTGCATCGACGGCACGTGGCAGCTCCGCTTTCATCAGGGCACGCCCATTGACTGAGCGCAGCGGTGGTCGACACTCGGGCTGTGCGGAGGCTCGGCGATGAAGGATGAGTACGGGGTAGTCGATGTGCTCAGTGCGCTCGACCGAATCGAGGCCAAGCTGCTGCGGATGGGCGCTTCGTTCGAGCGCACTGCCACGTCGCGTGGACCACGCAGCACGTCGTCGACGGCGCGTGGCACGACGACAGCAACACCGGGTGGTTGCTGACGCCCTTCTGGCTCCCGAAGCGCCAGGTGTTCAAGCAGAATCACATGATCACAGGCCAGTGAGGGAGAAAGCGCAGTGCGCTACCCTGCTAGAGTGAACGTCGACGTCATCTACTGCGAGCTCTGCAACAACCCGTACCGGCGAGCCGCCGGGGCCTGTGACAACTGCGGGCAGTCCGGCGGCGTGGACTGGGACGCGCTCGCTGACGAAGCGCGCTCGCTGCGGGTGTATGTGATTGGGGGCTTCGGGCTGGCGCTGCTCGGACTCGTCATCACCTTCACGGTGACGCGTGGCGCGATGCTGCTGCTCGTCTTGCCGATCGGGTTCGGCGGCGTCCACCTCCAGCGACTGCTCGCCATCCAGCGCCTGCTCAAGAAGCGCACGAAGCCTGAGGTCTTCTGAGCGAACCGCTGGCCTCCCGCTCCAGCCGTGGAACCACCTCGTCCGCCCAAGACTGCTCGATCTCACCAGGAGTGCGACCGAGACTCGTGAGCAGAGCGTTGGCGAGGACTCGCGCTCGTGATCGGAGAGGGAGAGGGCGTCTTCGAGAATCTTCTCGGCCGTGGAAGTCACGCACGAACTGGAGGGAGCGGACGAAGCGTCGGCCAATCCCTGTGGCCTCGGCGAGGCGGCAGACGGCTGCACGACCTGGGCACCGTCTGGCCCGATCACCTCCAGTCCCCCACTGGCCGCCACCATGCGTCCCTACCACGTGAGTTGGAGCGTCGCGCCCCCCGTGTTCCCCTGCGAAGAGAACGACGCCACAGGGGTCATGGTCAGCGCACCAATGCGCCGTCGCGCAGTCTGGCGCCGCGCCCCTGACGTGATGAGGCTCGGGACACCGGCGAAGAGCCACAGACCGCCCAAGCTCATGACCGCCATACCCAAGCCGCCCACCCCAGGGCGGAACCCACGTTCGCAATCGCTGCAGAACAGCGGCGAGTACTCTGCGGCGAGGAACAAGCCTCCCACAATGAGTGCCACAGACCCCACCATGCCGAGGCCGTATCCCCTCAAGCGGCGCGTCAGCACCGCATCGCGAGCTTCCAGTTCGGTGATGCTGTTGAGGCTCCTGAGCGAGGCCAGCCGATACGACGCCGGCTCTGCCGGGTGCGCTGGAGGGTGCACGAGCGACTGAGCATTGACGCCGCTCGCAGGCAGCGCACACGCGAGACCGAGAGCGATGAGCACCGCGGCGAAGACACGGGAGATTGCAGTCATGTCGCGGGTTTTGCAGCACCCGTGCCATGCCAGATGTTCGACTTTTCTGACCACTCGACCGGTTTTCGTCGCCCGGTGTGCGCGACGGGCACACGGGCTGTGACTGCACGGCACAGACGCGAAGTCCGCGCCGAAGTGCTCGCCGAGGAGACTTCGACGGCCTTCGTCCGCATCGCGGGTCGGGGTCATCAGGGTGCTCTGGCGCAAGTCTATGGCGTCTTTGCGCACGACGACGGAGCCTGGGGCCACGTGGTCATCGGTGGCGCCGACGCGGCGTTGGGTTCGGTCTACCGCTGGCCGACTTGCGGCGCCTGGGCCGCATGTTCCATAATGCATACACTCACGCTCATATGATTGCGTAACGGAACATGACCTCTGACCTCGTCGCTGCATTTGGCAAAGGCATCCTGCGCACTCGCGACCTCGAGGCTCGCGGCTTCGCCCGGGCTCAGCTCAGCCGCTGGGTAGCGTCAGGCGAGCTGGTGCGTGTCGCGCGCGGTCTCTATGCGCTCCCGGAGCGCGAGATCGGCGAGCACGAAGCGGTGGTGCAAGTGGCGGCTCGCGTGGATGGCGCCATCATTTGCCTCCTGTCCGCGCTGCGGATTCACGAGCTCACCACACAGAACCCTTCCGAGGTTTGGCTGGCGCTGCCTCGGAGCGCGCGCACGCCTCGCCTGGAGTGGCCGCCGCTGCGCGTCGTGCGGTGGTCTGGGGCGGCGCTGACTGCGGGTGTGGTGGTGCGGGACATCGACGGAGTCGCGGTTTGGCTGACCACGCCCGCGCGCACCGTGGCCGACTGCTTCAAGCACCGCAGCGCGGTCGGCGTGGATGTCGCGATCGAAGCACTTCGGGACTACCGGCGCAGGCGCGCGGGCTCTATCGATGAGCTGATGGATGCGGCCGAGGTGTGTCGGGTCCGCCGAGTCATGCAGCCATACGTGGAAGCCATCACATGAAGCGCAGCAAGGGGGAGCCTCCCAAGAACGTTCCGGCCTCCATCAAGGGCCGCCTGCTCGCACTCGCGCGCAGTCAGAACGAAGACTTCAACGCCATCCTGACGCGCTACGTCCTCGAGCGACTCCTGCATCGCCTCGCCGCATCGGTGCATGGCCCGAGCTTCGTGCTGAAGGGGGCGACGCTCTTCGTGGTGTGGTCTGGCAAGCCCCATCGAGCGACCCGAGACGTCGACCTGCTCGGCTTCGGGAGTCCCGACCTCGGCCGCCTAGCGATGGTGTTTCGGGAGATCTGCGAAGCGGCGGTCGAAGACGACGGCCTGCGCTTCGACGGCGACTCGATCCAAGCAGCCCCCATCCGAGCGGATGCGGTCTACGACGGCGTGCGGGTGACGTTCCTGGTGTACCTCGGGTCCGCTCGTGTCCCGGTGCAGGTCGATGTCGGCTTCGGTGACGCAGCGCTGCCCTCGCCGGTACTCGTGGAGCTTCCCACGCTGCTCGCGCACCCCCGCCCCACACTCCGGGCGTATCGCCGCGAGGTCGCCATCGCGGAGAAGCTGCACGCCATGGTGGACCTCGGTGTCGCCAACAGCCGCATGAAGGACTACTTCGACGTATGGTTCCTCTCGCGGCACTTCGAGATCGACGGAGCTGATCTCGCCCTCGCGATTCAGTCCACGTTCGAGCGGCGCGAGACGCCGATCCCGTCCGGCATTCCCGTGGGACTTCGCAGTGAGTTCAGCGAGTCCGTGGCGAAGCTGGCTCAGTGGAAGGCGTTCGTCCGGCGAACGCGGCTGGCCGTCGAGGCTCCGTCACTTCCAGAAGCGGTGGCGGCGGTAGGCGCCCTGGCGCTGCCCGTGCTGCACGAGCTGGCAGAGGCCCGACCGTTCACCGGTACGTGGAACGCATCAGGCAACACACGGTGGGTCCGCGAGGAGGCGTGACCGTCCGAACCCAGGACGCGCGACCAAAGGTGCCATGCCCCGACGACGTGCCGCACGCGACGCTGGCCCGCCGCGAAAGAGCGTTGCCTGTGGTAGAACCACGGCATGCCGTTCTCTCCCGAGATGAGCCACGCCTCTCTTGGCTTGGTGATGACGCTGACGGCGCTCTCAACCCTCGGCTGCGGAGCTGGCGGTGAGCACGTCGACCGCGAGAACGGCCATGTGGCGACAAGCCAGTGTGAGGAGGCTCGGTCGACTGGGCTCCGTGTCGTCGACTATGCAGGAGGTCGCATGGTGCGCGTGCGAACCCAGTTCACTGGCGCACCTGCGCGAGATACGACCCTCGAATACGAGGGCCCACGGCTGGTCGAGATCCATCAAGAAATTGGCGGAGCGCCGGCCTTTGAGGTCGTGTTGGCATACCGCTCCGATGGCCGCGTCGAGTCGGCGAGTGCCTACATGATGGAGGGTACGAGTCGGGGTCCTGAACAAGGCCGTCTAGTCTACCGATACGACGACATGGGTCGTCTAGTCCGCCGTGACCACGTGACGAACGGCGCTGTGACGGCGCGTTGCAGCATCGCCTACGACACGCGTGGGAGCATCTCCACCCTAACCTGCGACCGTGTGCCGCCCGAAGACGGCGAGCCCGCGGACGTCACAACATTCCAGTACGACCCAGCAGGACGCGTCATGTCGTACGCGCGCGATGCAGAGACACACACGCTGACGTACGACTCGCAGGGTCGACTCGCGTCCCACACGATCGAGGCCTTTGGCGAGGAGGATACAACGTTGTTCGAGCGTGACACGGCAGGGCGTCTGCTTGCTCGCCGTGCACGGGGCGCGAGGGACGCGATCTCACTCGAGGGCGAGTTTCCCGCCGACTTTGAGTGCGGCGTGGGTCCACCCACACCAGCGGGGATGCCTCCCTCCTACGTCCTCGACTGGCTGAACGCTCCCCTCTAACGAGCTCGCACTCAGCCACCACCCGCCTGGTACTTCTCCATCGCCAGGTGCCGCCCGTAGTAGTCCCCGAAGGTCGCGAGGAAGTTCTCCTTCTCGTACAGCTCGTGGACCTTGATCGAGCGCTTGCCGCCGATCAGCCCGCCGCCTCGTAGCTTCAGGTCCAGGTACTTGCCGAAGCGCCGGTCCTCGACACGCGCGTCCACGATCTGGCCGTAGGGCAGCGGGTCTTCGCCGTGGATGCGCACCTCGGCGTAGGTGAGGGTGACCTCCACGCCGCTTCCGTCGAAGGTCACGTCGGGGAAGAAGCGCAGCACGTGGGCCTCCTCTTCGGGCGTGTCCGGGCGGTAGCGGTAGGCGAGCTGGTGCTCGTGCACCTGCTTGAAGCGCGCCTCGTACGTCTCCCACATGGCCTGCTCGAGCTCGCGGCCGCCTTCGACCTCGTCGAGCCACGTGGACTCGGTGTGCGGCTGCAGCACCTCCGCGACGCTGGCTGGGTCGGTGGGGACGCCCACCGCGGCGAGGCGCTCCTGCAGCGGCGGGTGCGAGTCATAGGGGTGGGGCACGGTCAGCGCGTCGAGCTCGGCGCGAAACTCGGAGGTCTGCACGAAGGGCAGGAAGCCAGTGGCCACGCGCTGGGCGATGCCGAGGTCCGCGTGCGTGCCGCTGGCCGAGAACAGGTTGTTCTCCACGCGCGTGCGGTACTGCGAGTACGCGGCGAGGCGCACGAGCGCGTGCCCGATGCCCTCGGCGCTGGTCTGCTCTGCGGCGAGGCGGTCTGCCCGGAACTCGTCTTCGCGCTGCTTCTGCGCCACCGCGAGCCCGACGAGGTCGCGGAACGCCCCCATGAACACGCCGATGGGGATGCTCAGCACTCCCTCGTAGAGGGCCCCGATGTACTGGTCGAAGCGCGACAGCAGCAGGCCTCGCTTGCGCGAGTGCTGGGTGTCCCCGCCCGCGAAGTGCGCCATCTCGTGGGCCAGCACGGCGCTCGCCTCCGCGCGGGTCATGGTGTCCAGGAGCGGCAGGCTCACGTAGAGCGTGCGTCCTTCGAGCAGCTCGCTTCCGGTCTCGAGCGGGTGCTCGGTGACGAAGAAGTTGTCGTCGATGCCCGCCACGATCTGGTCGGGAGGCTCGGTGCCGAGCGCCTCGCAGAGCTGGTTCACGTGCGTGCGCAGGCCGCCGCACTGCTCTTCGTCGAGCCGCCGTCCCGAAACGAAGCCCGGCTGCGAGACGCGCCGGAAGATGGCCTGCACCACCTTCCACACCGCCATCGCCGCGAGCGCTCCGACCACGAGCATGAGCTTGATGAAGTATCTCTCGGTGAGGATGGCCGTCACCCAGAACGACAGCCAGACCGCCAAGCCCGCCTGCAGGATGACCTCGGCCGCGCACAGCAGGCGGAGTCCCTCCCACCCGACGCGCAGCGCCAGCGCCTCGGCGGTGCGCGAGAGAAACGCCGCGAGCGCGCAGGCGAGCGCCAAGAGCAGCGCCAAGAGCGAGACCCCCAACGCCACGTACGCGGCCGTGCGAGCCCCCGCGAACTGGGCGTAGTCCGCGCACACCTCGTCGGCGAGCACGGGGTCGGGCCCCGCGCAGAAGCCCCCGTGGCGCAGCGCTTCGAGCTGGGGAGCCAACGTGGCCGCGTCGGGCGCCTCGGGGTCTCCGGCGGCGTCCGCGAGGATCGCCTCGATCACCTGGTCGTCGTAGTCGGTCTCGGCGTACCCCGCGAAGAAGAGTGCGAACGCGGGCAGTGCCGCAAGCGCCACCACAGACAAGCCCCAGCGCAGTGCCAGCGGGCGAACCAGACGTTGTCCCGTCTCCATGGGCGCACGATGGCACGTTCCCGCAGGCCGGCTCAACCCCGCGCATCGGCGAGCACGACGCCCGCCGCCCGGCTACCGCCCGCTGGGCAGCGTGACCTCCGGGCGAATCGCCCCTGTCGCCAGCGAACCGGCCAGGTCGAGGTCCCAGCGGAGCCCGAGCGACACCACGGGCAGCTGGAAGCCCCCTTGGGCGCTCACGAGCAGGCTCGCGCGTGGGGCGACGCGCACCTGGAGCTCGAGCCAGGCGTAGAGGTCCACCAGCGTGCCGCCCCACGTCGCGAACGTCCACGCCTGGACGCGCGTGCCGTGCAGCGCTGGGCCGATGCGCGCGCCTCCGGCCACTCCGAGCGCCACGTAGCCGCGCGTAAACGAGAACGACGCCCCGCCGGCGAGGATGCGCGCGTCCCACAGGAACCCATCCGTGGAGCCGAGCTGGATGACGGGGTGAACCACGTGCCGTGGACGACCGGGCTCGATGCGCACGAAGCCAAAGGGGAAGGCCCGGAACGCGTCCACCTGCTGACCGCGACCCGTGGCGAGCGTCAGGCCGACGCCCGCGCGGATCACCACGTTGTCGCCCAGCAGCGTGACCGTGGGAGCGAGAGAGAGAGCCTGGTAGCGATCCGAGTAGGCTCCGTAGCGCGCGTAGTCTTCCTCGATGTGGGGGACCCAGCCCGAGGCCGTGGCGGCGATGCCACCCAGCACGGCGCGCTTTCGGACGCGGAGCTGGACGTCGGCCGACGCACCCGCGACGCCGGCGCGGTGTTCGCCCACGCGCTGGCCGTCTCGGTCGAACTGGACGTTCTCGGTGGCCCCGGCGTGCAAGCGCAGGTCGGCGTGCCCGGCCCACGCCTGCCCACCGCAGCCCGAGACGGCGACGAGCGTCATCGCTCCTGCGAGCGGCAACGAACGCCGGCGCACGAGCTCCGCGAGACGCACACCCCGCATGGCGAGCGCGGGCAGGATCGCGAGCGGCGTCACCAGCGCGTCGGTCGGGTCCATCGTGTGGGCCGCGAGCACGGGATAGGACGACCACCCCACCGCGTACTGCACGGTCCCGAGCGCCCACTGGTAGGCGTGGGCGACGCCGTGTTGGAACTGGATCGCGGCGAGCAAGAGGGCCGTGCCCAGCGCGGCAGCGTCCACCAGGTGGCGCTCGTCCACGCGCAGGCGCCGTGCGAGGGGCGCGAAGGTGGCGGCGACGAGGATGGGGAACACCACCATCGACGCCGCGTCGCCGAGCTTGCCGCTCAGCACCCCGGGCGCGATGCGTCGCAGCACGTGGTCGTTGAACGCCCACGCCGTCAGAGTAACGAGGAAGAGGGGCGTGAGCAGCAGGTCCGAGGCACGACGGGTCAAGGTTGCGTCTCCACCAACGTGACGCTGGCTTCGCCGGGGAGAGCGCCCGGCTCGGCGTCGACCACGACAACGAGCTGGAGAGCCAGCGGCTCGAGCCGCCCGGGGTCCGGGGGAGGCGTGGCGCTCGGGTCCCCGAGGTCCACCAGCGTGATCGCGAGGCGCCCGCCGCAGGGGTCCTGCGTGCAAGTGAGCTCTGCGCACGCGTCGAGGTCCCACGTGGTGATCTCTCCGCTCGCCACCTCCGTCAGGGACGTCGCCCGAGGCACCAGCGCGACGTCCGGGTCGAGAGTGACCGCCTCCATGGTGACGCCGATATCGGAGAGGCGGCCATCCGGGTCCGCACCGTCCGAGACGAACGCGCAGACGAACTTCCTCTGACCGATGAACGCGCCCAAGACCGCGACCTCGATCACGGCGGTGCTCGGCGCGGCGGGCCCAACTGCGAGCGTCACGTCCACAGAGGCCGTCTCCACGGGCTCGGGCGGGAGGGCTGGTGGCGATGGTGACGGCCCACCCCGCGGCGATCAGGAGGAGGCGCGGCATCGAGCGGCCGCGAGGGGAGACGAGCGTCATCATCGTGGCAGAGAGCACGATTCGTTCCGTCCGCCGGTGGCACAGTGCGGCACAGCGCGAGCCACAGGGCTCGCGGTGGACACGACCCATCGTGCACGCGCCGACCCCGAAGCCGAGGGGGAGACCTGCCTAGAGTGCGAGGGCGAGCTGTCCTACGCCGGTCTCAGCGAAGCGTGCTCCGTCGTGCTCTCTGCGCGGGCGGCTCTGACGGCTCGCTGCCCCAACAGGGTCGTCGCGAGCCCGACCGATCCACCCGAGGGACAGGAGCTCGCGACCAGGTCGATCCTGCAGCGCGACTTGGATCAAACGCTGAGACGGTCTCGCGTGCGCGCGTGCCAGGAGCCCGCCAACGCCACGCTGGACGAGGCCCTCGCCCAGCTCCGAGAGAACGCGGCGTCGATGCGCGGAGTCCTGGACGCTCTCGGCGAATCCGAGTGAGGCGTCCGCGGTGTGGAACCAGCTCGCCGCCGTGGAGACCAGCACGCCCAGCTCGGCGCCGAGCCCGGAGCGGCCATTGGACACGCCGCTCGACCTGCCGCCCACCTACCTCGCGCTGAGCCGCACAGAGGCGAGCATCGCCTTCCCCGACTCGCGGGTCCGAGTGCTGGTGCATCCGCACGCGGGCTGACCGCCAAAGGGCCACCTGCGTAGGTCTGTGAGACCGTCACGGCGTGAGGGCCGTGATGCCATCGACGGTCACACGGAACAGTGTGCTGGTCAGCGGCACCGGCGACGCAGCGCCCACTCCCCCGGCGATCGCGCTGAGCGCCACCCTCGACTCGGCGCCGCAGTCTTGGCCGATGAGCACCGTGTCATAGGCCGGCAGCGCGACGAGCACCGGCGCGGTGGTGGTGGTGGTGGTGGCGCGGCCGGAGATGGCCAGCAAGCGCGTGGACTCGTAGTAGTAGCCGTTCTGGATGGCCATCACCGAGCCACAAGCGGGCGGCACCGAGCCCGGCAGCAGGGTGAGCTCGGCCAGGGTGTTCTCGAGCGCCACCGCGTACACCGTGTCGGCGGGCAGACCCAAGGCCTCGGCGTCCGCAGCACCAAAGCCGCGCGCCGTGCGCGGTGAGTCCACCATCACGACGGCGACCAGGTCCCCCGCCACGGGGCGAATGATCGGCCCATCCGTGAGCCGGGCGACCTGCTCACCATAGGCGCGCGTACGGATGGCCAAGCGGAGCTGGCCGCGTGTGACCGTGGCCGCCTGCTCCGCATGGGTCCCGCTGCGCGAAGGGTCGGATGTGCCGCCCGCACCGGTACCCTGCGAGCAACCCAGGCCGTGCGCGATCACGAGAGCCAAGACGACGCGCGCGGTGACGTGCATGCAGCGCATCCTACACCGTCGGCGCCGGTCGCGAGGTAGGCTGGGCGGTCATGGGCGCGTACTCCACCCTCTGTGCGTTCGACGTGGATCGCCTGCGTGCGCACGCCGCGCCCGCCATCCGAGCGGAGCTCGCGGCAGAAGCGGACGTCCACCTCGAGCGGGACTGCGCGCTGCTGGACGACACGCTCGGCATCGCCGCGGCGTCGCCGGCCGCAATGGCGCTAGTGATCCCGCTCCTGAACGGCGCCTGCAGCTCGGAATCCTGCGCGGTGAGCGCGCGCTGCCCCATGCACGTGTCTCAATCGGCGCGGGTGTCCGCCGAGGTGTTCGGCGCGCGCGTCAAAGCAGCCGTGCTCGCGTGCTGCGCGCCCCAGCCCGCCGACGTGGTGCTCGGCCGCTACGGCACGGCCTTCCACTTGGCGTGCTTCCACGAGCGCGCGCACGGGCGCGACGACCCGGACGCGTTCCTCGCGCGCGACGTCCCATTCGTGCAGCTGGCCACGCGCCTCACGCGCCGAGCCGCCGCGTGGGGCTGGGGCGACGGGGGCCACGGGGAAGGCGTGCTCGGCTGGCTCGACGCGGAAGAAGCGCGCTCGCTGGCGGGCGAGGTGGACGCGCTGCTGGCCCTGAGCGAAGGAGCGCCCTCGCTCGACGGCGACAGTGCGTATGACGAGGCGCTCCGGACCATGGCGTGCAGCCTGCGCGACCAAGCCGTGCGCTGCGCCTCCGCCGGGCTGGGCGTGCTGCTGCGCCGCGACTGACGCCGTGGCCCGCTACGCCCCAGCCGAGAGCGACGCCACGGCCGCTGGGCTCTTGCGCAGCACCGCACGCGCGTCCTTCGCGCCCTCGCGTTCGAGGCGAACGAGCCACGCTTCACGCTGAGCGGCCGACAGGCTGCGCAGGCCATAGACGGTGGACTCGTGCACCGGCCCGAAGCCCGAGAAGCGCAGGGTGCCCTGCGTGAACGCCTGGTGCAGCGCCCTGCGCCGGAAGAAGCGGTAGTACCAACCAGGCGAGTCCATGGTGGCGACCACGCGCGCCGAGCGGCCACGCAGGAGCCCCTCGGGGTAGCCGCCTCCCGGCGGGTAGCGGAAGGCGAAGCCGGGGAGGAACACGCGGTCCACGAAGCCCTTCACGAGCGCGGGCGGGGCCACCCACCACATGGGGAAGAAGAACACCACGTGGGCGGCCTCCACCAGCTCGCGCTGCGCGCGCACCAGGTCGGGCTCGAGGGGTTGGTCGGCGTCGTGGCCGTGGCGCAGGTTCGGGTCGAAGGTGAGCTGGGCCAGGTCCAGCACACGCACGTGCGCGCCCGTCGCGAGCGCGCCGCGCTGGTAGTGCTCCGCGAGGGCGTGCAGGAAGCGGTTGGGAGCCGGGTGGCCGAGGACGAGCAGGATGTGGTTCATGCCCATGTTCATGCCGCACGCCGCGCAGCCGTGGCATCCGCGAATGCGCATGTGACCCATGCGTTCCTGCATGGCTCGGGTGTGGCACACTCGGCGCATGGACGAGCCTCGCTGGGACGACCTCCGTGTGTTTCTGGCCGTGTTCCGCGCCGAGTCGTTCAGCGCGGGGGCGAAGGCGCTGGGCGTGGAGCAGTCCACCGTGAGCCGGCGCGTGGCGGCGCTCGAGGAGCTGCTCGGGGGTGCCCTCTTCGATCGCACGGCGCGTGGCCCCACGCCCACCACTCTCGGGCGGGTGCTCGCGGAGCGCGCCGCCGACGTGGAGCGCGCCGCGTTTGCGTGCTGGGACGCGGTGCGTGCGCAGGGCAGCCACGTGACCGGGCGCGTGCGCCTGGCCACCACCGAGTCGTTCGCGGTGCACATCCTCATCCCGCGGCTGCTGGTGCCGCTGCGCGAGCGCCACCCGGGCCTCGAGATCGACCTGGTGCTGGGCGAGCAGGCCGCCGACCTCGGCCGGCGCGAGGCCGACCTGGCCGTGCGCTTCTTCCGCACGGCGGACGGCGACCTGGTGGAGAAGCGCATCGCGCGCCTGCCCACCGCCATCCTCGGGCCGCGCGGCATGGCCAAGCGACCGCTCGCGCTGCACGACCTCCGCTTCATCGCGCTCGAGCTCGCGGGCGGGGTGTCGCCCGACGCGGCGTACCTGCGCAAGCTGGGCATCGAGCCCGCGCTGCGCATCTCGAGCCACCTCGCGCAGATCGAGTCCGTGCGCGCTGGGCTCGGCGTGGCGGTGCTCACGCGGGCGCTCTGCGCGCTCTTCCCGGACCTCGCGCCGCTCCCGGTGGAGGCGCCGGCGTCACCTCCGGTGGACCTCTACCTCGTGGCGCCGCGCACGCTCCGCAAGGTGCCCGCGGTGGACGCCGTGTGGCGCGCGCTCGAGGCGCTGGCGAGGGAGCTCGAGCACGATCTCGCGGTGTGAGGGCACCCTCGACAGGTCATCACGGGCTGGCTAGCGTCGGTGGTGAACACACTTCATCGAGGGGTTGGCGGCGTCTTCGTCGCATTGGTCGCATTGGTCCTGGCGTCCACGCTCGGAGGGTGCGCCTCCGCGCGGCAGCGGCGCATCGTGAGCATCCGCTTCCAGGCGCTGCACTCGTGCGAGGCCGAGACGGTGCAGTCGTCGGAGAGCGGCTACGTGATCACGGGCTGCGGCATCGAAGCGCACTACGCGTGCCTCGATGCCGACCCCTTCCCGCTGCTGACGGGAAGCCGCGTGCACGGGCGACCTGTGGATCGACGGGGAGCGCGTCACCCCACACGAGAGCGTGATCGACCCCGTTCCCGGCGGCGCCCTCTACTCCATGCTGGTGGACCTCGGTGCGCTCGACCGCATGGGCACAGCCCAACGCATCGCCGCCCGCGTGTGCGGCGTGGACGAGGTCCTCGCGGGGCCCGCCGGGCGGCTCGCCCGTGACCTGGCCATCCGGGCCCACGAAGAGAGCAGCGCTTCGCAGCCCTGAGCGCGCGCGCAGAGTGGTACACCTGCGCCCATGACCGAGACCACCCACCCGGCCGTGCTGGCCAGCATCCACTCCGCCACGTTCGCCTCGGCGGGCGACAAGCAGTCCTGGCTGAGCCTCTTCGCCGACGACGCGTTCCTGTCCGACCCGGTCGGCCCCTCACCGCTCGATCCCACGGGCCAGGGGCACCGCGGCAAGGCCGCCATCGAGGGCTTCTGGGACAAGGTGATCGGGCGCGCCAAGATGAACATCGTCGCGTCGCAGCGCATCCCGTGCGCCAACACCTGCGCGGCCGTGCTCCAAGTCACCAACAACCTCGGCGGCGGCAAGCAGACCGTGGTGGACATGGTGGGCATCTACGAGGTGAACGACGCGGGCAAGCTCGTCTCGCTCAAGGTGCACTGGAGCTGGGACCAGCTGGTGGGTCAGCTCAAAGAGCTGGGGATGATGTAGCCGTTCGAGGTCAGCCCACCTGGCGCCGCAGCAGCCCCGTCCCACGTCGCTTGCGCCGGACCGCCCACACGGTGAAGCCGAACAAGACCGCGCTGAGCGGCAGCGCCCAGCGCAGGTTCTCCCGCAGGCGCCCAAAGCGAAACTGCGACTGGCGCGGCGGCAAGATGACCACGGCGCCCGCGGCCACCGGCACGTCCAGCACGCTGTGGCTGTCGTTGGCGATCGGTGGGGGCTCGGGGGCCACCACGCCCAGGTGGTTCATCACCTCGCGCTCCACGCCGCGCACGTAGACGCGGCGCTCGCCGTCGCTGTTGCGCTCGGCCACCTCCACTTCGTCGGCGCCGAAGCCCGCGCGGGCCTCCCAGCGGCCGCCGCTCGGCGCGTTGATCACGCCGCCCGCGCGCCGCAAGAACATGGCGCTCGAGCCGCCGCCGTCGAGGTTGATGGCGTCGTGCGCGCCGATGTCGGCCAGGAAGTCGGCCAGCTCGTAGAGGTTGAGGCCCCGGCTGCCGCCGCGCCGTCCGTCCACCACCACCAGGAACACGGTGCGCCCGTCGCGCGAGACGCCCACGGCCGTGCGCGGGTGCCGGCCCAGGGCCGCGCCGATGCGGTCGATCTCGCCGTTGGCCACGCTGCCCGCGCGCACCAGCGTGGGGATGCCGCTCACCGCCGCGCGGTAGTGGTTGTTGGGGTGGCTGCCGCCGATGCGGTGCGTGATGCGCGCGCGCCCGTCCGCGCGGATGGCGAAGAGGCTGCTCTCGCCGTCGTCCTCCATGCTGGGCCAGGCCTCGCCGCCGCCCACTTGGAGGCCGTATGGGTCGGCGAAGCTGGACCAGAAGCCGCCGTTGATGGCCGCCACGTAGCCGGGCCCCGTGTTGGCGAACTCGCTCACGGTGGACCAGCGGTCGTCGTGGCGGGTGGCCTCCACGCGCACGCCGGGTGTGCTCAGGTCCACCACCACGGCGTGGATCACCGCAGGGCGCGTGGTGGTGCGCCGCAGGTAACGCACACCCGGGTTGGGCTGGCTCCACTCGTCGGTGAAGGTCACGGGCCGGCCGCGGCGCGGGTCGGGCTCGCTGGGGTCGCTGGGCTCACCGTCAGCGCCGGCCTGGCTGGGCGTGGCGCCGTGAACGAGGGCGCCGGCCAGCACGAGGCCAGCCCACAGGGCGAAGGACATGGAGCGGAGGAGCATCGGGCAGGTGGCAGTGCAAGCCCGGATCCAACGGGGTCCGGCCGCGAGCGCCGCGAATTGAGGCGATTTCGTGGCGGCGCGCAACCCGGCCGCGGCCGCGGTGCCGCAGCGTCGTGGCTCACCGGCCACGCTCCCCCGGGCGCAGCCACGCCCAGCTCGGTCCGCGCACGACGAAACGCCCGCGCCCCTCACGCGTACGGAGCCCCATGCGCCTCGCCATCGGTCAGCCCGCCCCCGTGTTCCGCGCCACCACCTGGGACGGCAAGTCCGTCTCGCTCGCCGACTACCAGGGCCAGAAGCTCTGGCTCGCCTTCTTCCGTTACGCCTCCTGCCCGCTCTGCAACGTGCGCGTGCGGGCCATCTACCGCCGCGTGGACGTGCTCTCGAAGAGCGGCGTGGCCGTGGTGGCGGTGTTCCAGTCGCCTGGCCACAAGGTGCGCGAATACGTGCTCGAGGGCGACGAGCCGCCTCTGCCCATCCTCGCCGACCCCGAGATGAAGCTCTACGAGCAGTACGCCCTCGAGCGCTCGGTGCTGGGCTTCCTGCAGCCCCGCAACCTGAGCGGCATGCTGGATGCGGCCAAGCTCAAGGTGGGCGGCATGTCCCCGGACGGCCCCATGGACCGCATCCCGGGCGACTTCCTCATCGGCCCGGACGGCACGCTGGTGGACGTGTTCTACGGCTCGGCCATCTCGGACCACATCCCGTTCGAGCGCGTGGACGCGTTCGCGGCGCGGTGATGGCGGTCATCCCTTGCGCTCATCGCGCACCTCGCGGGTGACGGGTCGCAAGAGCTCATAGGCCAGGTGCCGGGCGAGTTGATCCATGCCCTCAGGGAGCGGAGCGTCGGGCGCGGAGTTCCTGCGGAACAGCACGTGGGTCGCCTGGCTGTTGAGGCGCACCGAGACGATCCACTCTGCCCAGTCAGTGGAGTCGTCCTTGAAGAGACGCTGGGTCACCAGGACATCTGCGATGTCCTCGCGCTTCGCCCGCCACGCCCAGACAGAGGAGAAAGGCCTCACTTCGCACTCCAGGTGCGAAGGGCTCACCACCAGCGTGAACTTGCTCCGGCCCCAGCGAAGCATCTCGTAGGCCATCGAGACGCCCGCGTACAAGTGGCCGGCGAGGAACAGCGCCAGCCAAGGACTGAGCGTCAAGAAGAACGCCGTCACACCGTTCCAGAAGAGGCAGCACGACCACCCCACCAGGTGCGTCCAGCGCCAGGGCTCGTCGTAGGCGATGACGGAGTGCTCTTCCTCGTACCGGACGACCCGTGCGGCCGACTCGCGGTAGGAGGCTGGATGCTCGTCAGCGGTGTCGTGGCCGCCCGCCGCGGTCACCTTTTGACGACCGCCCGTGGAAGCGCTCGACGCGCAGCCCAGGGACCAGGGTGAGCGAAGGGGGAGTGGATTCGATGTCGTCGTGTGAAGTGGGTTCGTTCATTGGGCGCCACTCTCGGTACGGATCGCGGCGAGCACGCAACGCCGGGGTGACGGATCCGCAACAGTGGCGGTCGATGTGCCGGAAGCGCCACGGGCATTGATGGCGCGGCCCGTCCATGGGATGCCTCGCCCCATGACCACCCCGACCATGCCCGCCGAGTGGGCTCCGCACGACGCCTGCTGGCTCGCCTTCCCGCACATCGCCGACGAGTGGCAGGGGCACCTCGAGAACGCGCAGAGTGACATCGCGGCCTTCGCGCGCGCGCTGGTGGCCGCCGGTGAGCGGGTGGAGCTGCTGGTGCGCAACGAGGCCGTGCAGCAGCGAGCGCAGGCGCTGATCGGCGAGCTGCCGGGCGTGCGCTACCACCAGGGGCCCTACGGCGACTGCTGGGTGCGCGACACGGGCTGCATCTTCGTGGAGGAGGCCACCGGCACCTTCGGGGCGCGCTCGTTCATCTTCGACAGCTGGGGCGGGAAGTTCGACATGCCCGGCGACCCGGGCGTGTCGCTGCGCATGGCTTCGCTCGCCGGGGTCCCCGCGCAGCGCGCCGAGTTCGTGCTCGAGGGCGGCGGCATCGAGACCGACGGCCAGGGCACGTTCCTGGTGACCGAGTGCGTGGTGGCGCGCAACGCCGGCTGGACGCGCGAGACCGCGGCCGAGGCGCTGAAGCAGCAGCTGGGCGCACAGGTGGTGCACTTCGCCGAGGGCCTCCTCCTGAACGACCACACCGACGGGCACATCGACACGCTGGCACGCTTCATCGCCCCCGGGAAGGTGGTGTGCATGGCCCCGCGCGACGCCGACGACCCGAACCGCGAGGGGCTGCAAGCGGTGATCGACTCGCTCACGGGCAAGCGTGATGCGCGCGGTGAGGTGCTCGAGGTGATCACGATCCCGTCGCCTGGCCCCGTGGTGATCGACGACTTCCTGACCCCCGCCAGCTACTGCAACTTCTACATCGCGAACCGCGCGGTGCTGCTGCCGGCCTACGGCGTGCCCGGCGACGAGCTGGCGCGCGCGGCCCTCGCGCCCCACTTCCCCGGCCGCGAGGTGGTGCTGGTGCCCACGCGGGGATTGATCGTGGGGGGCGGAGGGCTGCACTGTGCATCTCAGCAACAACCCACGCCTGCCGGCGCACTCGGAGCGAAGCCATGAGCACACAGACCCCCGGCTCCAACAGCCTCTTGCGCATTGGCGTGGTGCAGTGCGCGCTCGGTCGCGCCAGCCGCAGCGAGAACGTGGACGAGGTGGCGCGTTTGATCCGCCTGGCCGCCGAGCTGGGCGCGCAGATCATCCTGCCGCCCGAGCTGTTCGAGGGCCCGTACTTCTGCCAGCAGGAGCTGCCCGAGCACTTCGACCTGGCGCACCCGATGGACGCGCACCCCACGGTGGAGCGCATGCAGGCGCTGGCGGCGGAGCTGGGCGTGGTCATCCCCGTGAGTGTCTTCGAGCAGGACAAGCAGAGCTACTACAACACCGTGGCCATGGTGGACGCCGACGGCCGCGTGCTGGGCACGTACCGCAAGAGCCACATCCCCGACGGCCCGGGCTACGAGGAGAAGTTCTTCTTCCGGCCGGGCAACACGGGCATGAAGGTGTGGGACACGCGGCACGGGCGCGTGGGCGTGGGCATCTGCTGGGACCAGTGGTTCCCGGAGTGCGCGCGCGTCATGGCGCTCGCCGGGCGCCGAGCTCTTGCTGTACCCCACGGCCATCGGCAGCGAGCCGGAGGAGCCCGAGCTCGACAGCCGCGACCCGTGGCGGCGCGTGATGATCGGCCACGCCGTGGCCAACGCCATGCCCGTGGCGGCCGCCAACCGCGTGGGGCTCGAGGGGCAGCAACGCTTCTTCGGGTCGTCGTTCATCTGTGACCAGCGCGGCGAGCTGCACGCCGACATGGACCGCGACCAGGTGGGGGTGGCCATGGCCAGCTTCGACCGCGACGAGCTGCGCCGCTACCGGGCCAACTGGGGCTTCTTCCGCGACCGGCGGCCGGAGCTGTACGGCGCACTCGTCGAGTAGGCGCCGCCGTGAGCGGGACCCCCGCGATCGGCTACTGAGCGAGCACGGGGACCATCACGGACGTGGGATCGCCGGGATCGGGTCGTGCGCCGCTCGAACGCAGCGCACCCACGTGGAGGACGCCACCGCCCACTTCGCGATCCACCAACACAGCCTCGTAGTCCGTGAAAACCTGGTCCCCCGCGCGCAGGTGCACGGGCGACACGGCGCCTCCGAACAGCAGCTCCACGCGCCTCGGCCGCGGCTGGGTGCCCACGCGCAGCGCGAGGTCGGCCGGGCATGGGCCCGTGGCACGCAAGTGGAGCCGCACGGCGCCCGCCGGGAGCGCGGTCGCGTGCGTGATCGCGAGGCACGCCGTGAGCGCCACCGCGGGGTGCTCGCCAGCATCGGTGGTGTCTTCGAACGCCGCGAGCGCGGCGCGGGGATCACGCCCACGCTCGAGCACCACGAAGGGCGGTCGGTACAGCAGCACCCCGCGGTCGCTGCGCGCCATGAAGTCCCGCACGCGCGGCTCCTCCGAGGTGCGCAGGAGCGTGCCTTGCCCCGCGTAGCGATCGCGATGCGACACGTCCAGCACCCAGAAGTCCACGCGCCGCTCGGGAGGGGCTGCACGGTGCACCGTCTGCCGCTCGGCGAGGTGCGGCAAGAGCACGTCGGGCGCCTGCACGCTGGCGTCCGGCGGAATGACCGCGAGCACCGCGCGCCCGGCCTCGGTGCGCGCATCCTCGCGGTAGTAGGGTGCGAAGAAGCGCAGCGAGAGCGGCCCCACGCCCGCCAGCACGAAGGTCACGAGCGTCGCGCCGAGTACCACCACGCCCACCTGCCGCTGCCAGTGCGGCTTCACCTGTGCGAAGCCGTGCACGGCGGCCCACACCAGCGCGGGCACCGCCGGCGTGAGGTAGTGCGAGCGCAGCTGCGTGGTGGTCTCGAACTGGCTCAGCATGAGCATGCCCAGCACGGGCAGCGCGGGCAGCAGGAAGCGCGGCGCCAGCAGCGGCAGGAACAAGAGCGGCGCGAGCACCCGCGGCAGGTACGAGAGCTTGTCGGGCTGCGTGAGGTGCGCCAGCACGGCCGCAGGCTGCGTGAATACGGCTGCGAGCGCGGACCCGAAGCTGCCGCCCAGGTGACCGAAGTGCGCGTCGAGCGAGCCTCCCGCCGCGGGCGCAAAGCGCGGCGCGACCATGCCCACGAAGACCACCAGCCAGAGCAGCGACCCCATGAAGACGCCACGCCCCGCGGCGCGCATGGCTGGCGAGCGGGGCTGCAGCAACGCCACCAGCCCCGTCAGCGCCGTGATGGCCGCCAGGTCTTCTCGGCAGGCGAGCACACCCAGCGTGGCCCACACGAAGGCACGCGCGTCCCCACGGTCGAGCGCGAGCAGCGACCCCACCAGCGGCGCGAGCGCGAGCGTCCCCGGGTGGAACTCGTAGCTGAGCACGTGCCCCACGTTGGGGTGCAGCGCGAACACCAGCCCCGTGAGCGCCCCCCACGGACCGAGCCGCTGTGCCCCCAGCCGCGCCAGCCCTTGGGCCGCCAGCCCCGCGCTGAGCGTCTGCGCCAGCAGCAGCACCGGCACCTGCCCGAACAGCAGTCCGAGCAGCCCGAGCGGGAGCAGGATGGGCGAGAGATGCAGCCCCAGCACGTGCGCGCCCACGATCGGGTCGTACAGGTCGCCACGCGCCATCCCGTGCGCCATGCGCGCGTAGAACGCGAGGTCGAACGTCTGGTTGTGCAGCGTGCTGAAGCGCAGCGCGCCGAGGCTCCCGAAGATCAGCACGGGGATCCAGCCAGCCCACTCGAGGCGACGCATCCGGTCGGGCGTCGCACTCGCGCTCGAGCGACTTTTCACACCCTCTCTCAGATGCGCATGGGCATGACCACGCCCACGAAGTCGGCGCCGTCACCCACGGGCTTGAGCACGCCGGGGTCGACCTCGCCGTTCAGCTCGAGCGCCACTTCATCGTGCGAAAGGGCGTTGAGCGCCTCCAGCAGGTACTTGGCGTTGAAGCCGATGGAGAGCGGCTCGCCCGCGTAGTCCACCTCGAGCTCCTCCATGCCCTCGCCCACGTCCGGGTTCTGGCTCTGCACGCGCAGGAGGCCCGGGGTGAGGTGCAGCTGCACGCCGCCGCTCTTGTCGTTGGCCACCAGGTTGATGCGCCGCAGCGACTCCACCAGGCGGGCCCGCGAGGCCACCACGCGCTTGCTCTGCTGCTTGGGGATGACCTTGTTGTAGGGCGGGAACTGCTCGTCCGCGAGCTTCACGCTGAGGCTCAGGCCCTCGCGCACGAAGAACGCGTGTCCCTTGGTCTTGGCGACCGCCACGGTGGCCACGGCGTCGCCGCTCTTGATGTCCGAGCGCGCCTCTTCGATCATGCGCTTGAGCTCGGTGACGCCCTTGTGGGGCACCAGCATGGTGAATTCGATGGTGACGCCGGTGGCGTGCTCGGCCTTGGACAAGCGGTGGCCGTCGGTGGTGACCAGGCGCAGCTTGCCGCCGTCGATCTCGAGCAGGGTGCCCGACAGGTGCGGGCGCGTGTCGTCGTGCGACATGCTGTACTGCGTGAGGCCGATGAGCTCACCCAGGCGCGCGGCGTCGAGCTCCGCGAACGTGGCGTTCTCGGGCACGGGCAGCGGCGGGAAGTCATCGTCCGCCATGCCGGGGATCTTGTAGCGCACCTTGCCGCAGCGGATCTCGCAGGCGTGGTTGGGGCCCACGCTGAAGCTCACCTCGCCCTCGGGCAGGTTCTTCACGATCTCGAACAGCGTGCGCGCCGAGATGGCCACGCTGCCCGCGCGCTTGACGTCCGCGACGGAGAGCGAGGTGACCCCGAGGTAGAGGTCCGTGGCCGAGAGCCGAACGCGGTCCGTGCCCTCGGTCGCGAGCAGGATGTTCGACAGGATGGGCATCGAGCTCTTCCGGTCGGCCACCGCGTGTGTGCGGGCCAGACAGCGGAGGAAATCGCGTTTGCTGATGCTGAACTCCATGGGAGACGCTCTCTACTACGAAACGGGCCCGGCGGGAAAGGACTCGCGTGGGAACGCGAGCGAGGGGGTTGGGGCCTGAGTAGAGGAGATCATGAAAGGTAATTTAAAGATCTCGTCGTCTTAACAGGGCCTGTGGATAGTGCGATCAGTGGCGCAACTGCATGTAATAAAAAGACAAAACAAGGAAATGTGGCTGTGGACGGTTTCGGGGATGGACTGTGGAGTACGTCGTCCACCGGATACCCACAGGGGTTGTCCCTCGCAGCTCACAGGGGTTGTCCACAGGTTTTGGGGGCCGTTTTTTTTCGTCTCGGGCTGGTATACCTGCCGCCATGGCGAAGCGCTTTCAGGACAACGTCGTTTGGATCACGGGTGGCGGCACGGGCATCGGCAAGGCCCTGGCAGTCGAGTTTGCGGCCGAGGGGGCCAAGCTGGCTCTCTCCGGGCGCCGGCGTGACCGGCTGGACGAGGCCGCCGCCGAGCTGCGCGCGGGCGGTGCCGAGGTGCTGGTGGTGCCCTGCGACGTGACCGACGAGAACAGCATCGACGAGGCGGTGAGCGCCGTGGTCGGTCACTTCGGGAAGCTGGACGTGTGTGTGGCGAACGCGGGCTTCTCGGTGGCGGGGCGCATCAAGAAGCTGCGCGCGGCCGACTGGCGCCGGCAGTTCGACGTGAACGTGATCGGGCTCGCTTCCACGTGCCGCGCGGTGCTGCCGCACCTCGAGAAGACCAAGGGGCGCATCGCGCTGATCGGCAGCGTGTCGGCGCTGTTCCCGGCGCCGGGGCTCGCGCCCTACTCGGCCAGCAAGGCCGCGGTGCGGGTCATCGGGGCCTCGCTCAGCGCGGAGCTGCACGGCTCGGGGGTCAGCTGCACCACCATCCATCCAGGCTTCGTCGAGAGCGAGATCGCGCAGGTGGACAACCAGGGTCACTTCGACGCCGAGCGCGAAGACCGCCGCCCGGCGAAGCTCATGTGGCCGGCCGACAAGGCGGCGCGCGTGATGGTGCGGGGCATCTACAAGCGCAAGCGCGAGTTCGTATTCACGGGGCACGGCAAGGTGGGCGCCTTCTTCGGGCAGCACTTCCCGGGGCTGGGCTACCTGGCCACCCGAGGCCGCTGAGGCTGCGGCGCAGCCGTTTCCGTGGGCACGGAAACATGCAAAATATGTAGAAAATAGACCCGATCTGGACGCCGAGTGAGCGCGTTCCGGACTGCATATGCCCCGGGGTCCTGACGTCGTGCGTGCCAGTTTTCCCGAGACTGGGGTGCGGGCACGTCGCTCGCGCTCGGCTAATTCACAAGGACGATCACGACATGAACACGACGACACAGGGGTGGGCCCGCGCCACGGGGCGCATCGTGGGGCTCGCGCTGCTCGGCGCCGCGCTCGTAGCGCCGACCTCCTCCGCTCACGCACAGCCGCGCACCTTCGGCCTGGCGCCGGCGGCAGCGACCTCCGGCCCTCCGCCACGCTACCTCGATGAGGCCTCTCTGCGGGTGGACCTCGGCACGGGCGGCAGCAGCGATGGCTACAAGTTCCGGGTGACCGTGAGCGGTCAAGTGCACGGGCGTGCGCTCCAGCAGGCGGACGCCATCACCCTCGAGTACAAGGTCGGGACGCGCGTCGTGACCACGGCGCGCTGCTCGGTGGAGGGCTACGACGGCTTCCGCTGGCCGAGCCTCGGCGACTACTCGGTGGGGACGTTCAGCTGCATGACCGAGCAGGTCATCGACACCGCCGAGGACGCCACCATCCAGCTCACCTACCGGGATGACGCCGACGACCGCGTGATCCCGTTCCGCCCGCTCGCCGTGCGCGTGGGGGCTGCGCCCAACTGGAACTACGGCACCGACTACACCTACCAGAACTACGTGAACAACCACGAGCTGCTCGGGGCGTCCACGATCTGGCTGCGCCAGGCGCCGTTCGCCGAGGGCGACACGCGCGTGATGTTCACCTTCTGGGCCAACCCGGGCTCGGCGGGTCTGCGTCCGGACGACCTGAGCCTGCGCTGCTCGCTCAACGGCGAGCGCATCCGCGACAACATCCAGGTGGCCGGTGTGATGATGCACCAGCGCGGTGGTGACGCCGAGGTCTATCACGGGCAGGGCGCCACCGACGATTCCTTCGGCTACATCTACTACGAGCTCGCGACGGCGTTCTCGTACGGCGGCCGCGGCTTCAGCGGCGGCTACGACCTGGCCACCCATCCGGGCAACTACAGCTGCGAGGTGCGCATCGCCGGCACGGCCGTGCGCGAGTTCCTGTTCACCGTGAACGCCGACGGCAGCATCCCCGCGCACCCCGAGCAGCTGGGCCAGAACCCGCTCTACATCACGCCGCACCGGGTGCTGGTGGACACGCGCTTCCCTTCGCCCACCACGTGGGACCACGGCATCGACCCCGCGGCCATCCGCGCGGGCAGCTTCTTCGGGCGCGCATGGCGTGACGTGGCCTCGCTCGCGGCCATGTTCACCGCGCTGCCGGCGGCGGCGGTGGGCGTGCTCGACGCGCCTGCCGTGCCGGCGGGTGTCACGGGCAACGGCTTCATTCGCCCGGTGGCTTCGGCCGGCCGCGGTGGCAGCTCGCGCGGCGGTGGCAGCGCCAGCAGCATGAGCAGCCGCATGCGCTGAGTGTGACCACGTGTGCGGCGCCGGGGGGCGCCGCGCACGGGCCAGCAGCGGAGGGGGACACGCGTGGGTTGGGTCGCACCGGCTTCCGAGCGACGGCGCGAGACGCTACAACCGGAGAATGGAGCTGACACAGGCGGGCCTCTTCCCGGCGCTCTTGCGACACTGGCGGCGGCAGCGTGGGCGCAGCCAGCTGGACCTCGGCCTCGACGCGGGCGTGTCGGCGCGCCACCTGAGCTTCCTCGAGACGGGGCGTGCCACGCCGAGCCGTGAGATGGTGCTGCGCCTCGGTCACGCGCTCGCCGTGCCGCTGCGCGACCAGAACGCGCTGCTCAGCGCGGCGGGCTTCGGGCGGGAGTTCCCCGAGGCGCAGGGGCCCTTCACGCCGGCCATCGAGCAGGCCCTCACGCGCATGCTGGCGCAGCAGGAGCCGTATCCGCTGACCGTGCTGAACCCGCGCTACGACGTGGTGCGGGCCAACCAAGCTGCGCTGCGCATCCTGCCGCGCTTCGTTCTGGATCCGCTGGCGCTGGGAGGCGACGCCCCGTTGAATGCGCTGCGCATGGTGTTCGACCCGCGGCTGGCGCGGCCGTTCATCTTGGACTGGCCCAGCGTGGCGCGGGACCTGGCTGGGCGCGTGCACCGCGAGATCCTGGCCAACCCCGGCGACCGCGCGCTGCGCGAGCTGGTGGCCAGCGTGTTCGATGCGCCGCACGTGCCGCCCGAGCTGCGCGAGCCCGACCTCGGGGCCCCGAGCGCGCCCACCCTGGCCATCCGTCTGCGCCGCGACGACCTCGAGCTCGGCTTCTTCACCACCATCACCACGTTCAACGCGCCGCAGAACGTCACGCTCGAGGAGCTGCGCATCGAGAGCTACTTCCCGCTCGACGACGAGACCGCGCGGGTGTGCGCGGCGCTCGCGTCAGTGGGTGTCGAAGACGTCAGCTAGCGGGTGAGGGGTCAGCGCGGTGCGGGTGCGTGGCGGTGCAGGAAGGCGCGAGTGGCTTCTGCGAAGGCCTCGGCGTGGTCCTCTTGGGGGAAGAGGCGTGCGTGCGGGAGCTCGATCAGCTCGGCGCCCGCCGTGAACTGCGGAAGCATCGCGCGGGCCTTGTCGATGGGGAAGAAGCCGTCGTTCGCGCCCCACACGAGCAGGCTAGGGGCGTGCAGGTGCGCGTGCGCCTGGCGTAGCGCGTCGATGGCGGCGTGGTCGAAGTTCGCGAGCAGGCGCGTCTGGCCCTCGAGCACGCGCGCGTCGTGGATCAGTGGGGTCATGAACCAGCGGCCGAACTCGCCGTCCACATAGCGTGGGTCGGTGAAGCAGCCGCCGAAGCCGAGCGGGGAGCGTCGCAGCCAGCCGAAGCGCAGCGAGCGCACGACAGCGCGATACAGCGCGGGGGCCTTGCTGAGCCGGATGAACGCGGACACCTGCCAGGGCGTGTGGCCGGGGATCTCACTGTCCGCGATCACGTTCGCGAACACGCGTGGGTCGTTGGCTGCCGCGAGCCGCGCGATGGCGGCGCCGCTGTCGTGACCGACGTAGGCGAAGCGCTCGAGCCCCAGGAGCGCAATGGCCGCCCGCACGGACTCCGCGTGCTCGACGATGCCGATTCGCGAGCCCGCGTCCCACACGCTCTGCCCAGCCCCGGGGAGGTCGATCAGGTGCACGGTGAACTCACCGGCCAGGAGCGGCACGATGCGGCGCCAGGTGGCGGCATGCAGGGGCCAGCCGTGCACGCACACCACGTCGGGCCCCTGCCCGAAGCGCCAGTAGGCGAGCTGTGCGTGGCCCACGGAGAGCATGCGATCAGGCGCGCCGCGCAGGCGGGCGCTCACCTCGGCTTCGGTGAGCGCGGGCGCGTTGGCGGCAGCAGTCGTGGGAGTGGAGCGGGTCGGAGCGGAGTGGCCGTGGTGGTGAGACATGTCCACAGCCTGGAGCCGCACGCATCCGCCGGCGATTACGTGAGGAGGTAATGCACGCCGAGGCGAGGGCCCAACGCAGCGTCGGGGTGCACCTCCGGCGTGCGACGCGTCAGCGCAGGGTCGGGGGCACCACCGGCTCGACGCGCCGGCAGGACGCCTCGGTGAGCGCACTCGGGGCGGGCAGCTCGGCGCTCGCGGTCGATGCCTTCAGCGCCGTCTCGCCCCACAGCACACAGATCTCGGCGGGGCTCGCCTCGCTCAGGCGGAACGCGCCGGGGACGCGCACGCGGTTGCCGCAGCGCTCGCCTTCGTCGGTGAGCGGCAGGCTCCACTCGCCGTTCTGGTACACGGCCACGCGCTGCTGGCCTTCCTGGCCCGGGCGGCAGGTCAGCTGGATGGCAAAGCGGTCGGACACCAGGAAGTTCGGGGCGTCCTCGACCACGGCGCCGTTGCGCTCGCGCAGGAGCGTGAGGGTCGGGTCGTCACGGTGGGCGGCCGCGTCGGTGGCCCCCACGGTCTCGGCCGGCGGGTCACTCGGCACCACGCGCGTGACGCCTCGCACGGGGTCCTCCGCCGCGTCCGGCAAGAACGCGAGGGCCACCGCGGCAGCAGCCGCCAAACCGAGCGCGAGCGGCAGCACCCAGCGCGAGCGCGGCTGGAAGCGTGGGTGACGCACCACGGTGGCCAGCGGGCGCGGGTCCGCGGACAGCGCACCTGCGCCGCCTGGCCCACCGACGGTAGCGGGGGTCTGCGCCGCGCCGAGTGGGAGCGGCAAGAGCGCCACTGGCTCTCGGCACTCCGCGGCGCGGGCGCGGCACGCGGGGCACTCACGCAGGTGCGCCTCGACCTGCGGCTCTTCGTCGCCAGACAGCTCGCCCAAGGCCAGGCGCTCGAGGCGCAGCCACGACACGGGCGTGCCGGTGCAGGTGAGCTCACTCATGATCGAGCTCCTCCCCACCCGCGGCAAGCGCGCCCAGCGCTGTCAGCTCTTCGCGCAGCGTGGCCATGCGGCGCACCACGGTCTTGCGGCTCACGCCCATCACGCTCGCGATCTCGGTCTGATCGAGGTCGTCCCAGTAGCGGTAGACCAGCACCTCGAGTGTGGACTCGTCCAGCCGGTCCACCAGCTTGAGCAACAGGTCCTGGCCCAGCACGCACTCGTCGCTGCGGGTGCGCGCCACCGGATGCAGCGCGCGGGTCTCGCGCTGCAGCAGTCGGGCTCGGGTGGTGCGGTTGCGGAGCATGGTGAGGCAGCGGTTGGTCAGTGCGCGGTAGAGGTAGGGGAGCTCGACGTCCACGACGCCACGCTCGAAGAGGTCCGTGAACAGGCCCTGCACCACGTCGAGGGCATCATCCTGGCTGCCCAGGAGGCGCGTCGCCTTGCGCACGAGCGCGGGGCCATAGCGGCGGTAGATGTCCATCGAGGGGCTAGAGGTGCCACTACGGCGCCGTCCTGCAAGTGCGGTAGGCCCCATTGGGGTGCGCTTCTTCCAGGACCACCTGGCAGGTCTCGCCAGCGCCGCAGCCGAGATCGTCCGTGCACTCGCTGCAGGCCTGCCAGCTGGCGATGCTCGCACACACGCCTCCCGCGCACTGCGCACCCGTCTCGCAGGCCACGCCCAGCGGGCGCTCGTCCACGGTGACCGGGTCCACGCAGTCCGTGGCGAGGCGCACGCCGAAGTGCGCGATCACGGCGCGGCCCGTGCCTCGCTTGTGGATGCGATAGCGCACCAGTCCGGGCCACGTGGGCAGGCTCGTCAGGAACGACACCGGCTCCCAGTCGCTCGCGACCATCGGCTGCATGTGGTCCACGCTTCCGTCGGCGCCGTAGTCCACCTCGATCATGACCTGCGCGGTGTCCTCCACGTCGGCCGTGACCTCGAAGCGCATGCAGCTGCTGGCGGAGGTGCTCACCTGCCGGATGCAGTCGTTGGTGTCCGGCAGGTAGAGGCCCCCAAGATCACCGCAGTAGCGCTCCACGTCCAGCACCTCGACGTCCAGCAGCTCGCTGGTGGGGCTGCCGGTGACCTGCGAGAGGATGGTGGGCGTCTCCACCAGGTCCACGCCGTAGTCGCTCGGGTGCCAGGTGCCCACGCGCGCGATGCGGCCGGCTTCGAGGTCCCACGCGCACAGGGTGTCGCCACACCAGGCCTGGAACGAAGGGTCTTCGATTTCTTCGTCGCAGCCGGCCACCAAGAGTGAGGCCGCGAGCGCGACGGGGACGATGAGGTGATGTGCTCTGGTCATGGACGCCTCGCTTCAGAACTGAGCCCGGAGGCCGGTGACGATGGAGACCCCGCCGCTGTCGTGGCGGTCGCCCAGGTCGTTTTGGAGGATGGGCGCGAACGAGTAGCCGACCTGCAGGTGGAACCCCATGTGGTCCCACGGCATGAAGCGAAGCCCGAGCGCGCCGCTGAGCTGGACGCCATAGTCCACGCGGACGTTGGTGGGCTCCTGCTCGCGGCCCGGGTTGAAGCGGCTGCGGGCGATGCCGAGGCCGGCGCCGCCCTGCGCGTAGCCGTACAGCCAGTCGCCCGCGAGCCGGAAGGTCCCGCGCAGCTGGAGGCCCACGGCCCACGCTCGCCAGTGGAAGGTGTCGTGGGTGTCGTCGAAGAAGCCGCGGTTGAAGGAGCGGTCCTCGAGCCTGTCGAAGGTGAGCAGCAGGCTGAGGGGACCGCGCAGCTGGCGCTCGACCGCCGTGGACATCCGGACGTTCCAGTCCCAGTCGAAGAAGCCCGACTGATAGCCGAACGACGTGAGCCGCTCGGTGTAGTCGCTGCTGCGGCCCTCCTGGTTGAAGCCCAAGCCGAGCTCGAGGCCCCACGCCCTGCTGGGTCCCGCGTGGGCCTCACGGGCGGTGGCTTGCTCCTCGCTGATCTCCTGGCAGCCGCTCGCGCTGAGCACGTGCACGCCGCGCGCTGGGAGAGTGACGGGGCAGCTGCGGATGACGTCTTCGCCGCGCCACAGCACGTGGTAGCGACCCGCCGGCAGCGCGAGGCGCAGCGCGGCACCCGCGGCCTTGGTGAGCTCGGCCATCACGGCACCGCCGCGCGCGCGGGTGATCAGCAGCTGGCCCTCGAGCGCCGCCGGGAGCTCGAGGTGCGCCGAGGCGCGCGCCGGGTACGTGAGCGCCACCGCGCCGTGCCCCGTGAGGTTGGTGACCAGCGTGACGTGCTGGCCGCCCGACGGCCGTGCGCGAGGTGTCCAGCAGCGTCTGCGCGTAGGCGTACCGGTAGGCCTCGTCGAGGGCCACGCGGCCGTCGCGGTTCTCGTCGGCCACGCCGCGCAGGGCCACCAGCAGGTGGTGCGTGAAGTAGCCCGCCGAGAGCCGCTCGGACTCCTGGCTGAGCTCGTCGCCGCTGCTGCTGGCCATTACCGCCACGCCGCGCGTCTGCAGCTGCTGAATGGAGTTGTGCGAGAAGTCTGCGGCCGGGTCGGCGCCGCGCACACGGGAGTAGGCGCCGCTCTGGCAGGCATCGAGCACCACCAGCGTGAGGGTCGACGGCAGCGCGTCGATGGCTGCGCGCAGCTCGGTCAGCGGGAACTCTTCGCTGCCGAGGCGCAGCGCCTGGGACTGGGCGTGGCCCGAGTAGTAGAAGAAGACCACACTCTGCTCGCCGCGCGCGTCGTGCACCGACAGGCGCTGGCGCAGCCGCCGCAGCGCGCCGGCCAGCTGAGCGCGCGAGGGCGCCTGCAGGAGGTCCACGCGCGCGGCGGGGTAGTGGCCCAGCTCCGTCAGCACCTCGGCCATGCGCTGGGCGTCGCGCTCGGCGAAGGCCAACGGCTCTTGGCCCGGGCCACCCGGGTTGCTGCCCACCACCAGGGCGTAGGCGTGTGCGTCGGGGGCCAGGTCCACGCGCTCGGGGCGTGGCGTCTGGGGCGCTGGCGCTCGGTCTTGGGCCAGGGCCGGCGCCGCGCTGCACAGGGCGAGCAGCGCGACGCACAGCGGGCGGAGGGAAGTAAGCAGTCTAGGCATCTTGTCCGTGTTAACCCGCCGAGGGCGGGAGGTGGGACAGGGCCTCGCAAAATTGTTGGCCCAGCGCGCTCAGGCGTTGGCGGGCCGCTGCGTGGCCAGCAGCAGCTCCGCCACGCTCTCGGTCGAGCCCGCAGGGCGCGCGCGGTGCCGCGACCACGTGCGCAGCGCCTTGATGCGCTCCTCGTAGGTCCGGTACAGCGGGACCAGGTCGGAGGCGGCCCGCAGCAAGTCCGCCTGGATGACCTCACGCTGCTCGGTGAACGCGCGCAGCAGGCCGCTCAGCACCACCTGCTCGAGCTCGGCGCCCGAGAAGTGGGCGGTCAGGTGGCTGAGCGCGTCGAGGTCGAAGTCCCCCACGGGGCGCCCACGCCGGCGCAGGTGCACTCCCAGGATGTCCGCGCGCGCGCCCGGGTCCGGGAGGTCCAGGAAGAAGATCTCGTCGAAGCGCCCTCGGCGCAGCAGCTCCGGGGGCAGCGAGCGCACCTCGTTGGCAGTGGCCACCACGAAGACCGGCGCCTTCTTCTCCTGCATCCACGTCACGAAGGAGCCGAGGATGCGCGCCGAAGTGGTGGACACCACCTGGCCCTCGCTGTCCGCGCCGGCGAAGCCCTTCTCGATCTCGTCGATCCACAGCACCACCGGGGCGAAGCGCTCGGCGGCCGCGAGGGCGCGGCGCATGGCCGCCTCGGGGGCCACGTCACCGCCGAAGACGCTCGAGAGGTCGAGGCGCAGGAGCGGCACGCCGAACTCGTGGGCGATGACCTTGGCCGACATGCTCTTGCCGCAGCCCTGTACGCCCAGCAGCAGGACTCCGCGCGGCGCTGGCAGCCCGAACGCGCGCGCGCGCTCCCCGAACGCCTCACCCCGCTCGCGCAGCCAGCGCTTCAGGCTGTGCAGACCGCCCACGTCGGCCAGCGTGAACGACCCGTCGATCAGCTCGATGCTCGACCCCTCGCCCATGCGACGGCGCTTCTCGCGCAGCACGCGCGTGAGGGCCTCGGCGTCGTCATCGGTCTCTCCCGCGGCGCGCAGGGCACGCAGCGCGTGCGGCTCCGACAGCCCGAGGGCGGCCCCCGCCAGGCGCCGGGCGCGCTCCTCCGAGACGGGCCCGAGGCGTTCCACCAGCTCACGCAGCTCACGGATATCGGGCAGCGGAACGTCCACGGACACCACCACCTCACCAAGTCGGGCGGGCACGTCGGGCGTCGCGCGCAGCAGCACCACCACGCGCTTCTCGCGCTCGAGGCGCGGGGCGAGGTCCAACAGCACGCGCTGCGTCGTGTGCTCGTCGAGGGCGTCGTGGACGTCCAGCAGCAGCAGCATGGCCGCGCCCTCGCCCTCGGCGAAGGTGCGGAGCGCCATCAGCGCATCCGCCTCGGCCAGCTCGGAGCGCGTGCCTTGCGACCACAGCGTCAGCGGGATGCCCCACGCGTCCGTCGCGTCGCGCAGCAGCCGCACCACGCGCTCTTCGTCCACCGAGCAGAGCTGCACGTAGGGCCAGCCCGCGGACCACAGCTGACGCAGCTCGTCGATCACCGTGTCCATCAGGAGACGTCCTCCGAGGTGGCGCGCACGATCTCGTCGTACGACGTCACCCCCAGCGCCAGCTTGCGCAGCGCGTGTTCTCGCAGCGAGCGCATTCCGTCGCCTCGCGCCAGCTCCGAGATGGTGGCCGTGTCCGCGCCCGCCGTGACGGCCGCGGCGATGCGCGGCGTGATCTCCAGCATCTCGAAGATGCCCGACCGTCCGCGGTAGCCCGTGTTGCGGCACTGGCTGCAGCCCACGGGGCGGGCGGTCTCGATGCGCCCGCGGTAGTCCTCGGGGTGCGCCACCCCCAGCGTGGCCAGCTCGCGCTCGGTCAGCGGGGAGCGCGTGCTGCAGTGCTTGCACAGGCGCCGCACCAGGCGCTGGGCCATGGCGCCCAACAGCGTGGTCCCGATCAGGAAGGGCGGCACACCCAGGTCGCGCAGGCGCACCACGGCGGCCGCGGCGTCGTTGGTGTGCAGCGTGCTCAGCACCAGGTGACCGGTGAGCGCCGCTTGCACGGCGTGGCGGGCGGTGTCCGAGTCGCGGATCTCGCCCAGCATGATCACGTCCGGGTCCTGCCGCAGCACGTGGCGCAGCGCGGTCGAGAAGGTCAGGTCGATGGCGGGCTGGATGGCGATCTGGTTGAAGCGCTCGTGCACCAGCTCGATCGGGTCCTCCACGGTGACCACGTTCAGCTCGGGTCGCGCGATGGCCGCCAGCGCCGAGTAGAGCGTGGTGGTCTTGCCGCTGCCGGTGGGCCCGGTCACCAGCACGAGCCCCGTTGGCCGCGCCAACCAGCGGTCGAACTGCGCGCGCTCGTCGTCGAAGAAGCCCAGGTCGGACACGCTCTGCAGCAGCGAGCCCGGGTCGAAGATGCGCAGCACCACCTTCTCGCCGTGCGCCACGGGCACGGTGGACACGCGCAGCTCCACCTCACCGGTGGGGCTCTGTGTCCGGATGCGCCCGTCTTGGGGGCGCCGCTTCTCCGCCACGTCGAGGCGCGCCAACACCTTGATGCGCGACACGATGGCCGGGTGGATCACGCGCGGGAACGAGATCACTTCGTGCAGCACGCCGTCGATGCGCATCCGCACGATGGCGCGGTCACGCTTGGGCTCGAAGTGGATGTCCGACGCGCGCTGGTCGTACGCGTAGAACAGCAGCCGCTCGACCGCTTGCACCACGGGCTGGTCGCCCGCTTCGATGCTCTGCGTCTCGCCCAGCTTCACCAGCTGCTCGAGGTTGCCGATGTCCACGCGCAGCTCGCTGGTCTGCTGCACGGCCGCGCTCAGGCTGCGGTCGAAGCCGTAGACCGCGTCGATGGCCGTGAGCAGGGTGGAGCGTGGCACCAGCACGGGACGTACGGTGCGTCCGAGCGCACCGCGCAGCGTCTCCACCAGGTCGTGGTCGAGGGGGTTCGCTAGCGCGAGGTCGATGTGGTCGTCCTCCTCCACCAGCGGCAGGCAGCAGTGGTAGCGCGCGAACGAGCGCGTCATGGTGCGCTTCACCAGCTCGGGGTCGATGGCGAACGCGTCGATGGGCCGCGTCTCCACGTGCAGCTGGCGGGCCACCACCTCGACCAAGCGCGTCTCGTCCAGCCGCGCGTCACTGCGCTCGTCGCGCAGGCCGAGGCGAGCCACGAGGGCGACCGGATCGGGTGGCAGCACGACCTGCGGTCCGCCGTCTACCGGTGGCGCGGGGGTCTCGAGCGCCAGCTTGCGCACGCGCGCGCGCAGCTCGGGCAGTCGCTCAGCGCCGACGGCGCCGGCGGCCACCAACAGGTCGAGCAACTCTTCCGGGCCCCACGCCAGGACGCGCTGGTGCGGGTTCGTGGCGGGTGGCTCGGAGTGGGTCGGGGGGATGGAGCTCGCGCGTGCGTTCACGGGTGCCCGGGGGTTCGGCGGCCTTGGAACAGGCGCGGTCGAGCACGGTCGGCCTCGGCAGCGGCCAGCACCCCGCGCGCCACCAGCGCATCGAGCGAGCGCGAGAGCGTCAGCATGCCGCTCTCCGAGTCGAGCTCCATCGCGTTGTGCAGCTGGTCGGTGCGCCCTTCGCGGATCAAGTTGCCCACCGCGAAGGTGTTCAGCAGCATCTCGGCCGCCAGCACGCGCCCGCCGCCGAGCGACGGCAGCAGCCGCTGATTCACGATGCCCAGAAGGGACATGCTCAGCTGCATCCGCACGACCGCCTGCGAGTCGGCCGGGAACGCTCCCACGATGCGGTCGATGCCTTGGGCGGCGTCGTTGGTGTGCAGCGTGGACATCAGCAGGTGGCCGGTCTCCGCCAGCTGGAGGGCCGCCCGGATGGCGTCGATGTCGCGCATCTCCCCTAGCAGGATCACGTCGGGGTTCTCGCGCACCGTCTGCCGCAGCGCGTCGCCGAACGAGCCCACGTGCTCGCCCACCTCGCGCTGCTCGATCAGGCAGCTCCCGGCGTCGTGCAGGAACTCGATGGGGTCCTCCACGGTGATGATGTGCTTGTGGGTGTTCTGGTTGAGCCAGTGGATGAGCGCTGCCTGGGACGTGCTCTTGCCCTGGCCCGTGGCGCCGGTGAAGAGCAGCAGCCCTTGTGGGCGCTGCACCAGGTCCACCAGCGCCGGCGGGAGGCCCAGCTGCTCGGGGGTGCCCACCGCGGCGGGCAGCAGACGCAGCGCCAGCGCCACGCCGCGCAGGGTGCTGTAGGCCTGGCAACGATAGCGTCGGCCGTCGAACTCGAGCGCGAAGTCCACCGCGAAGCCGGTGCGCAGACGCTCGCGCTTGGCCGCTGGGATCATGCGGCGCACGATCTCTTCCGTCATCGCGGGGTCGAGGGGTGGCGTTGCCAGCTGCAGGGTCCCGTGGACGCGGATGGCTGCTGGCGCACCGGGCGTCAGCAGGATGTCGGACGCGTGCCGCTCGGCGGCCGCCGTCATGAGCTCTTCGAGTTTCATTCGCGTCTCCGGGGGGGTGCGCGCGTTGTAGTCGCAGCGCAAAGCAACACGCGTGCCACCCCGGATCGACGGTGAGTTATCGCCGATCGCGCCTACGCCACGCGCAATGGCTGCGAGGGGCGCGCAGGTTGCGCAGCCTCCGCGAGACTGCTCAGCAGCCGCCGCAGACGAAGGCGTCGTCGCCGAAGCAGTACTCGCAGCTGGCCTCGCCGGCGTAGGTGCACGCCTCGGTGCACCCGCCGCCCGAGCAGCGGGCCGGGCCGCACTGGCCGGTGCCGCAGCTGGTTCCGTCCGCGCTCGCCGCGCAGCCGCCGGTGCCGCTGCACAGGCCCGTGTTGCACGAGGCGGCGCTGCCCGCGCACGCGTTGTTGGGGTCCGTTCCGGCGGCCACCACGCGGCAGCCCCCGCTGCCGTTGCAGGATCCGTCGTTGCTGCAGCCCTGCGGCGTGCACGCGCCGGCGGGATCGGTCCCCGTCGCCACGGCTCGGCAGGCGCCCGCGCCGTCGCACGAGCCATCGCGCGTGCAGCCGGATGGCGCGCACAGGTCGTGTGGATCCATGCCGGCCGGCACGCTGGTGCAGGTCCCGAGGCTGCCTGAGACGTTGCAGGCACGGCAGCCGGTGCACGTGGTGGCATTGCAGCAGAAGCCGTCCACGCAGCCCACGTTGCCCACGCACATGCTGTCGCGCATGCAGGCGTTGGCCGACGCAGAGAGCAGGTCGGGCACGCACGTGCTCGCCGCCGAGCAGTGGCCGCTCGGTTTGCATGCGATGAGCTCGGTCGCGACCGCGCACGACGCATGGCACGTGTCCGTGTCCGGGTCACAGCGGTACTCGCCCGGGCATTCCGCGTCCGACACGCACCCCGAGTCGGCGTCGACCATGCCTTGATCGTTGGGTGTGCCCTGGTCGTCGTTGCCCATGTCGGGGTCACCGCCGGCGTCGTGCGTGCCGGTGTCAGCATCCACCTCCGCGTCCATGGCGGCGTCGTCGTGGCCGAGGTCGGGCTGGACGTCCGAGTCGACGCCCATGTCCTCGGTCCCCACCGAGAAGCCGTCGAAGTCGGTGCACGCTGCGGGCTGCGCCGCGGCCAGCAAGAGCAAGAGCAGCCAGAGCCGCGAGGCACGCGATGCCTTGTCCATCAGAAGCTCCCTCGAACGCTCAGCAGGGCATGGGTGGCCGCCACGTCCAGCTCGACGTGTGCTGCGTCCTCGTCTTCGTTCGGGGCTCGTCCCAGCAGGGTGAGCGTGAGCCCCACCACCACGCTCGCGCCCGCCGCGATGCCCAGCGCGCCAGCGCTGCGAGACAGACGCGGACCGCGCTCGATGTCGTCGGCGCGGCTCGGCGGGCAGGCGTCGCCGCTCGGCCCACACACCCGCGTGAGGTCACGGTGCACGGCGCGGGCACGCAGCCCGAGCGCTAGCGCGGCGGCGCCGAGGACCACGCCCCCCGCACCCGTGGCGAGGCCTGCTGCGCGCAGCGGCGCGGGACCCTCGTCCGCCTCGGTGGGGCTCTCGTCGGCCGGCGTGGAGGCGTCCGGGGGCGGCGCCGGTCCGGTCTCTGGCTCGGCGGCCGCTTGCTGCAGCTCCAGCGCGCGGCGGGCGCGCAGCCCCTCGAGGCGCTCCAGAGAGGTCATGTAGCCGCCCCCCACATCGCCTGCGTCGGCGGCGAAGAACGCCTCGAGGCGCTCGATGGCCACCGCCAGGTTCCCGGCGCGCTCGTAGGCGAGCGAGGCGTTGGCCAGCAGCATGGGGCGCTGCGAGAGGCGATACGCCTCGTCGAACTGCTCGGCGGACTCGGCGTAGCGGCCGTCCTCGAAGTACGACGTGCCGGCGCGGAAGTGGAACTGAGCCCGCTCGTCTGCGCTCGTCTGCGCCACCGCCACGCTGGCGAGGGCCACGTTCAAGCTCAGGACGAGCAAGCACCACTGGGGGGATGTCATGGGCTTGCTCTCCGGGAGTTGGGGACGAGGACTAGCGGCGACGGCCGCCGCCGCGCGCTGCGGGGGCGGCGCGCGGCGTGGTGAACGACGGGTTCACGGCGCGCGCCGGCAGCGGGCTGACGAGGGGCGCGGTGGCGCCGGTCAGCGCGCGGCCCGCGATGGTGGCGCGCACCAGGGCCGGGTCGAACACGGCAGGCATGTTGGACGCGTTTAGCCCGATGGAGACCATGGCGCTGTTGCGGCCCACGGGGAACTGCGACTCGACCGCGTGGTGCTGAATGTAGCCGTTCAGCACGTCGAAGCGGAACTCACGCGCCACCACGCGGTTGGCGGCCGAGCCGGTGCGCAGCTCGCAGGTCCACGCGCCGTCCATGCTGGTGCCGGCCGAGGGGCGCATGTTCGAACCCGCCACCGCGACGGGCATGGAGCGCGTGTCGAAGTTGTAGAAGCGCGTGATCAGGGTCTCGGCGCCGTCCTCGTGCACGGTCCCGTCGAGCCACACGCGGTTGCGCACGTTGTGCTCGAAGGGCGCCCACAGCGTGCCCTCGTAGACGCGCCACTCGCCGGCGCCGACCTTGCAGCGGAACGAGGTGTCCTGCGGGACGTCGCTCTGCACCGCGGTGTCCACGTAGGCGAAGCGCAGCTGGTCCGACATGTACTGGCGCACGAAGCCGGCACCGAAGAACGAGTCCGCGCGCAGCGCGCGGTGCTCGATGTGGATGGCCCGGTCGCCGTCGTTGCGGTCCCACCACCACACCGCGAACACGGGGAACTGGCCACGGTACACCTCGGTGCGCGCGTCGGTCGCCTCGTTCACCAGCGCGATCACCACGGAGATGGGCGCATTGGTGCGGATGTTCGCCGAGGGCACGTTGTCGGTGGAGCACTCGCGCAGGAAGCGCAGGTTCTCCTGGGCCTCACCCGAGTACACCACGGCGGTGGAGTCGCACGCGCCGGAGGCGACCACATTGCCGCCTTGCTCCACGAGCAGCAGATAGGGCCCGGCTGCGTCGCTGTCCACGTACGCGTTGACCATCAAGCGCGTCTGGCCCACGGGCTCGGCGCCGTCGTGGTTGGTGGAGTTCTCGAAGCGCATCCCGAACCCGAGTCCGAAGTTCATGGCGGCGCTCTGCGCGGACGCTTGGCTCGAGCCGGCGAGGCCGAGCAGGGCCGAGAGCCCGAGGGTGAGCGCCTGCCAGGCGCGGCGTTGCGAGGTGCGAGGTGCGATGGCGGTGAGGTGAGTCACGGTGCTGTTCCTTCTTGGCCGACGTGGCGTCGGGCTACGGGGTAGGTGGCCGGGCGACACCCGGTTCGTGATGCGACGTGACGAATTCCGCGCGCGCCCAGCCCGTTCCCCGTCAGCGGGGGCGCCGACGTCTTGCCAGAAGCGTGAAGACCACGCTGGACAGGATGAGCGAGACCCCTCTGGGCAGGCCCCGCGCAGCGCTCACGCGGCAGCCACAGCCGTCACCGCCACCACCACCCGGCGGGCGGCCAGGCCCCGGCGGGCCCGGGATCACCACGGGCGGCTGCGTGGAGTCCTCGGTCACGGCGCACGCGTCGCTCAGCGCGAACACCAGCGGCGCCGAGGCGAAGCCCCCCGCGTCGGCCGCCAGCGTGACCACACAGTCGTCTCCGCTCGCCGTGGCCGTCACGCGCACGCTCGCCCCCGCGGGCGGGTCCAGCACCACGTGCGTGCTCGCCGCGGCGGGGGTGATGTACTCGTCGACGCTCGAGCCGTCCTCCGTGAACACCACCACGTAGGGGCGCGTCTCGCGCGTGATCCGCAACGCGTGGACCACGTCGTTGGTGTCGACCGTGATCTCGGCCGGTGTGGTGGCGGTCGCGTCCGCGTCGAGGGCGTGCACGGCGAAGGGGTTCGGCCCGTCCACCTCCACGGACAGCTCGCTCGAGGCGAAGCGCCCCGCACGGCAGACGCCCCGATCACCGTCGCACTCGCCCACGGGGATGGCTTCCACGTCCATGTTTGCGTCGCCCAGCACGCGGCGGACGGTCAGCTGCGAGCCGCCCTCCTGCGTGGTGGCCTCGTCTCCGTCTTGCGCCCACGTGTTCAGCGCACGGAAGCGCAGCAGCAAGGGATGCGGCGTGTCGCCGTAGGCGGCGCTCGTGCGCACGCGGTCGACGATCAGCGTGGTGGATCCGTCTTCGCCTGGCAGCAGCAGCACGTCGCGCACGCTCGACGAAACGATGGGCGAGGGCACGTCGCGGAAGCGGAACTGCCCGCTGTAGTCGCAGCGCGTGGCGTGCACACCCGACTCGGTGGAGCGCGCGAAGAGGAAGCGCGTGGCTTCGTTCGCGGGCACCCGCTCGCCGCCCCACCACTCCCCGAAGGCTGCCTGGCTCGGCTGATAGTTCGCGTTGAAGTGCGGCTGCAGCATGGTGGGCGCGTTGCCCGTGAGCGTGGAGAGTGAGCCGTACGGGCCCGGATCCACCAGCAGGTCGTCGGCGCCGCGCGTGATCACCAGGTTGCCTGCGTTCTGGTGCTGGTGGTCCACCATGGTCCCGCGGCACTGGCTCACCAGCCAGGTCGCCGAGGGGTCGTGCGCGGTGCGCGCGTAGAGGTTGCCCGCGCCGGCCGCCAGGTAGCCGGTGGGCAGCGCGCCGCGGTCGATCGCGGCCGCGTCTCCCGGCTCGGCCGAGGCGAGCGCCTCGTAGAACAGCATGAAGTCGCGCGCTCCGGGCAGCGCGAGCCGCTGGAGCTCGCCGCGCGCCTCGGCCCGCACGCTGTCGGCCACATTCCCGGCGACGATGGCGTTCAGCACCAAGGCGCTCGGCGCGAGGGCCGGCGTGTCGTCGCCCGTGTCGCCGCCCACGAACCAGCGGTCGTCCGGGGTCAGCCCGTGCACGTAGCGCTGCAGCACCTCGGCCAGGTAGCCGTCCATGAAGGGCAGGCTCTCGCCCTGCTCGTGCATCGCGCGAGCGGCCAGCGAGTACGACGCCACGCTGAGCGGCCCGTACTGCCAGCCCTCGAGCCAGTCGCCGCCGCCGAGCGCGCCACGCGCAGCCACCCCGCTGGCCATCACCTCGCTCCACATCTCGTCCACCACGTAGTCGTAGAGCGCGGTGCCCGTGCCCGCCGCGGCGGCGTTCATCTCGTCGGCGTGCGCGATGGCGATGAGCGTCAGCGCCAGCAAGTGGCCCGCGTGGTAGTTCGCGCCGGGCTGCGCGCGCTGGTACGTGTCCGGCTCCTGGTGGAAGGCCACCCACTGGGCGAAGCGGGTGCGCGCCTTCTGACGCTCGGCCGCGGAGAGCGCGTCGTGCAGCCAGTCGTAGCCCAGCGCCGCGAACACGCCGTGCGTGCGCATGGAGTAGCCCGTGTCCTGCGACACGATGCCCACCCCGTCGTTGTAGTCGGGCCCGAGTCCATCGCCCAGCGCGCTGCGGTCGTCGAGCAGCGCGTTCAGATACAGCTTCGCAGCCGCCTCGTGGGCGGGCAGCTCCGTGGTCGCGCGCGCCACCAAGCACGCGGTCAGCGCCTCCACCCAGCGGAAGCCCTGGTACTGGCCGTCCACGTAGTCTTCCGGGTTGGCGACGGCGTCGTCGCAGCGCGCGATGGAGCGGGCCACGGGCGACGCTGGGTCGGCTTGCTGCGCGCGCCAGGCCAGCACCACGTCCTCGCGCAGCAGCACGCGTGGGTGGGGCCCGCTGGGCTGCGCTACGGCGGCGGTGAGCGGCAGCGCCAGCAGGGTGAGCGGCGCCAACAGCACCACGCGCCAAGCAGAGAGTACGGGCATGTTCACCGGCTTCCTGGGGAGGGGATAGCCATGGGTGGCCGGGTCACCGGCGCTTCGTGACCCGCCGCGCGTTTTTCCGAGCGCTCAGGGGTCGAGGCAGATGGGCGCGGCCGGGCTGCCGTCGCCTCCCGCGAGCTGCCCGGCCTCGTCGCTGCCGAAGCACACCACGGCGGAGTCCACGCTGCGGATGGCACACGTGAAGGCGAACGACGCACGCACGGCCCGGTACGCCACACCGGGTGTGACCTCGGTGGGCGTGTCCGTCGCCGTGGCCTCGAAGCCCAGCCGGCCGTCGCCCCCGTTGCCCCAGCAGAACAGCCGCCCGCCCGTGCGGATGGCGCAGACGTGCTCGAAGCCCACGCTCACGCTCTCGTAGTCGCTCTCGCTGCCCACGCGGGTGGGCTCGTCCACGTCGCCCACGTGGCCGGCGATCATGGTGGGCTCGTTGCGTCCCCAGCAGTAGAGGTCTCCGCCCGTGCCGATGGCGCAGCTCAGGCGTCGGCCCGCGCTCACGCTGCGAAAGGGGGTGGGGGCGGGGACCGCAGTGAAGTCGGCGGCACTCGCCAACAGCGGGATGCCCAGCTCGTTGGCCGTGTTGGTGCCCGTGCAGAACAGCGCGCCGGCCGCGTCCACGGCGCACGCGTGGGCGGTGGACGCTGCCACCTCCTCGAACGCCACGCCCGCCACGTCGGTGGGTGTGCGCACGGCCACGCTCACGCTTCCGGTGCCGAGCCCCAGCTGCCCGTCGCCGTTCGCACCCCACACCGTCAGCGTCCCAGCGGCGCGCGTGGCATAGACGCTCGAGAAGCCCATGGCGGCTTCTTCCACGCTGCCGATGACCTCCACCGGACGGCTGCTGCCCGCCGAGCCGCCGTCCCCCAGCGTGCCGTCGAAGTTGTTGCCGCAGCACACCAAGGTGCCATCGCTGCGGCGCAGGCACGTGTTCAGGCCACCGGCATACACCGCGCTGTAGGTGTCGAAGCCCGTGGGCGACGTGGGCCGTGGTGTGTTGGTGGTCGCCCCGTCGCAGCGCTGACCGGACTCGCCCCCGCCCCAGCACTGCACCGCGCCGTCGTGCACCACGCACACGTGGTCGGAGCCCACCGCCAGGTCGTCGGCCAGCAGCGGCATGAGACAGCCCGCGCCGCCGTCCGGGTCGCCATCGACGCGGCCCACGATGACGGTCTGATCACACGCGGCCCCGCTGAGCGCCGAGAGCACGACCACCAAGCCCAACGCGAGGCTCCGGTGAACGCGGGCGCGTGTGCTCACGGTGCCACCCCGCAGGCCTCGCGGATGCGTGGGGCGCTGGGCGAGCGCGGGTAGGCCGTGAGGAAGCGCGCGGCCTCGCGCTGTCCGGCCTCCGTGCGCCCGGCACGACACAGGGCCAGCGCCCGCCCTGCCAGTGCCTCCACCCGCAGCGTGCCGCGCGGATGACGGGCCAGCGCGCGCTCGAACAGCGTGAGCGCGTTGGCGGCGTGCCCCGCCCGCAGCTGCGCCTCGCCCGCTGCCACCAGCATGGACTCCTCGGACAGCGGATCGGGCGCGAGCTCGTCGGCCGCGTCGGCGGACTCGAGTGGCGGAGCCAGTGGGGGAGGCGGGGCGGTCACGCGGGCAGGGTCGACCACCACGGCGGGCGTGGTCGTAACGGCAGCCCGAGGAGCCTCTTCCACGTCGCCGCGCGCCGGTGCCCGCTCGGGGCGGAGCGCGGGGGGTGCGTCCGCGGGCTCGGGCGCAGGCTCCACCGTGGGTGCGTCACCCGCGACGAGGGCTTCGGGCGAGTCCCCCGAGGAGAGCGTCACCCCGCCCGCGTCAGCGCCCGCCGCGAGTGGAGTTCCTTCGGCGGAGTCCGACGGGCCTTGCTCGGCGTTGGGCGAGAGCAGCAGCGCACCCGCCCCCAGCACCAGGGCTGCTGCGATGGCCAGCGCCACCTTGGCGCCAGTGGGCCATGCGCTTCCGCCCATCGACGCTGGGCTTGCGGGTGCGGCGCTGCTGGCAGGGTCGGGTGCCGTCGGTGTGTCGGTGGTGGGCGTGGGCAGCGCGGCCGGCGGTGGGACACCCAGCGCTCGAAAGATGGCCTCCCGGCGCGCGTCGAGGTCCGCGCCGCTGGCTTCGTCCAGCGGGCCTTCGCGCCCCAGCAGCGCGCGCGACTCCGGCGAGAGGTCACTCATGAGCCTCCCTCCGTGAGCGCGACCCGCAGCTCCTCGAAGCGCGCCCGGGCGCTGCGCAGCCGGCTGTGCATGGTGTTGGGGTTGAGCTCCAGCAGCGCGGCCACCTCGGGCCCGGGCACCTGCTCGAGCTCCACCAGCACGAACACCTCGCGCAGCGGGTCCTCCATGGCGTCGAGGATGCGGTGCAGGAGGCGGCGCCCTTCCGAGAGGCGCGCGGCCTGCTCGGGCGTCTCGGGCGGCTCGGGGGCTGGCTCGTTCCCCGCAGCGGACATGCGCCGCTGGCGACGAGCGTGGGAGCGCCGGTGGTCGGCGGCCACGCGCAAGACGATGCCGTAGACCCAGGTGGAGAGCTTCGAGCGACCTTCGAACTCACCGAGCCGGCGCGCCACCACCAGGTAGACGTCTTGGAACGCGTCGTCGACGGCCTCGTCTGCCACGAGCCGCCGCAGCGAGCGCAGCACGAAGGCCGACGTCTCGCGGTACACGGCGTCGAAGCGCCGAGCGTCGAACTCGGGTGGCGGGGGGCGGGGGGCATCTCTCTCTTCGTCAGTGTCCATCTCGCGTGGAGTTCGTCACGACGCCCAGAAGAAAAATGCGCAGGTGCCACCAAAGCCTACGCCGCGAGCCCGGCCCACCTGCCCCACGTTCGTGATCTCGAAGCGCGGCCGTGTGATGCGCAGATCCACGTCCACGCTACAGCGCAAGCCTGCGCGCCGTCCGAGGACGATGGTGGGAGAGAGCCCCACCGCGGCGTACGGGGTGGCGCTGCGCGCGTTCTCGTCGAGCCCGAGCCCACGTGCGAGTGTCACGCCCACTTCCACGGACAAGCACCCACCCAGACGCACTCGGTCACTGGCGCCCCCGAGCGCGCAGGCTACCGGTGCGAGCGTGAGCGTGGCCGCCCGCGCCACCCGCTCACCCATGTGGCGCAGCGGCACGAAGGGGGCGGCCTGCGCGCGCAGCCCCAGCTGCAGCGCGGGGTGCAGCGCATGGAACACACCGAGCGACAGGCGAGGCACCACGGGCGCGTCACCCAGGCCGGAGATCACCCCAACGCCCCCATCGACGCCCCAGCGCACGGGCTGCGACACGGCGTCCGGCTCGACGGCGGCCGTGTCCTCTTGGGGTCGCGGGGCGGCGTCGGGGGCCACCGGCTCCGCTGTGGCCGTGGGATCGCTGAGCGCCACGCTCACCACGATGAGCGCCGAGCGCGCCACCTCGGCACAGCGCGTCCCCTCCACCACCCGCTCGCCCACGTGGCCCGCGCGCTCCACGCGGATGGTGGCCACGTACTGCGCCCCCGCCACGATCTCGATCACCACGCGCGTCTCCGCCAGGGTCTCGCGCAGCTCGAGCGGGATCACGGCGTCCAAGATGGGCCGCACCTCCTCGAGCGTGGGGCACTCGGGGGGCGCCTGCCAGACCAGGTCCAGCGACTGGGCGGCGCACGGCTGAGCGGCCAGCATCACCACGCTCAGCGCACACACGCATGGCACGACGCGCGCAGCCGTGGCGCGCATCCTGCTGCCGCCACGCCCTGCGACTGCCCTGAGAATCATGCGACGCGAACGATACTCGGCGGGTCGAGGGGCGTCCACACGGGCCTTCCGCCCTGGCTGGACTCGGGGGCTACCGGGTGAGCTCCCGGACCAGCGCGGCGTGCTGGGGGAAGTCCGCCAGCAGGGCCTCGCGCGCGCCCAGCTCGAAGTCACGGAAGTCGAAGCCCGGCGCCACCGTGCAGCCCACCAGCGCGAAGTCGTGGTCGCCCTCGAGCCGCGCCCCGAACCAGGCTCCCGCGGGCACCACGGCTTGCGGCCGCTCGCCCGCCGCGAGGTCGAGCCCGAGGCGCAGCACCTCGTGCCGCCCACTCGGGTGCAGCACATGCACCGTCAACGCGCCGCCGGCGTAGTGGTGCCAGACCTCGTCGCTCGCGATACGGTGCAGCGCGCTCATATCCCCGCGCTCCAGCAGGTAGTAGATGGCCGTGGACGCGCTGCGCGACCCCGCGAAGCGCTCGGGCAGCCCCGGGAGCGTGAGGGTGTCGCGGTACGTCTCGCGGTAGAAGCCCCCCTCCGGGTGCGGCAGGAGCCCCAGCTGGTCCACCAGCGTGCGAGCGGTGAGCGTCATGGGTGGGAGCCTTTCGGGCCATTGACGTGGCCTCTTCTGTACGTATAGATCATGAGCAGAGGATACGTACATGTCCAGCAAGCTCACTCTCAGCGTGGCGCCCGAGGTGGTGGCGGCGGCCAAGCGCTACGCCGCCGCGAGCGACACCTCGGTCTCGCAGCTGGTGGAGGACTACCTCAGCGTCATCACGCGGCGGTCGCCAGGCGGTGACACGCCCGCGCCGCGAAGCGCCCCCATCCTGACCAAGCTCAAGGGCGCGCTGCAGGGTGACGGGGACATCCAACACCACCGCGACCACCTCGCCGCGAAGTACAAGTGACCCGGCTGCTGATCGACCTGAACGTGGTGCTCGACGTGCTCTTCGACCGGCACCCTCACGTCGAGCCCGCCGCCGGCCTGTGGGCCGCCATCGAGCGCGGCGAGGCCGAGGGCCTGCTCGCCGCCCACGGGGTGACCACGCTGCACTACCTCGCGGCGCGTGCGGCCAGCCCCGCGTTCGCGAAGCGCTGTGTGGCGGACGTGCTCGCGGTCTTCTCGGTGGCCCCGGTGGACGCCGCCGTCCTCAGCGACGCGCTCTCCCTCGACTTCGCCGACTTCGAGGACGCCGTGTGTGCCGCAGCAGCCTCGGCCGCCCAGTGCAGCGCCATCGTCACGCGGGACCGGCGCGGCTTCAAGAAGGCCAGGCTCCCCGCCCTGACCCCCACCGAAGCGCTGGCCATCGTCCTCGGGTGAGCCCTCGCCGCCATGCGCCGCTCCAGGACTTCAGCTATGGGGTGGCCTCATGGGCGCACAATGGAAAGCCAAGGGTCGCGCGGCGGGTGCCGACGCCAAGGGTCGTCTCTTCACCAAGCTCTCGAAAGAGATCATGATCGCCGCGCGCGCGGGAGCGGACCCGGCGTCCAACCCGCGCCTGCGCATGGCGGTGGACGCGGCCAAGAAGGCGTCCATGACGAAGGACACGCTGGAGCGCGCCATCAAGAAGGGCGCGGGCCTGCTGGACGACGGCGCCCAGTACGAGACGGTCACCTACGAGGGCTACGCCCCGCACCAGGTGCCGGTCATCGTGGAGTGCCTGACCGACAACAAGAACCGCACGGCGCCCAACCTGCGCGTGCTCTTCCGCAAGGGGCAGCTGGGCTCGAGCGGCTCGGTGTCCTGGGACTTCGACCGCCGCGGCGCCATCGAGGCCTCGCCCCCAGCCAGCGGTGAAGACGCCGAAGAGGCCGCCATCGAGGCCGGCGCGCAGGACGTGGAGGCCGCCGAAGAGGGCTCGTTCCGCTTCATCACCGAGCCCACCGAGGTGGACGCCGTGGGCCGCGAGCTCACCGCGCGGGGCTGGACGGTGGAGAGCCAGAAGCTGGTCTGGATCGCCAAGAACCCGGTCACGTTGGACGACGACGCCCGCGCCGAGGTGGAGGCCTTCTTGGCGGCCATCGACGAAGACGACGACGTGCACGAGCTCTTCGTCGGCCTGGCCTGACCGAGACCGAGACCGAGTCCGAGTCGGAGACCGAGTCGGAGACCGAGTCGGAGACCGAGACCGAGACCGAGTCGGAGACCGAGTCGGAGACGGAGACCGAGTCGGAGACCGAGTCGGAGACCGAGTCGGAGACCGAGTCGGAGACGGAGACCGAGTCGGAGTCCGAGACCGAGTCCGAGACCAGCCCGACTTCGCGAGCGTGAGAAGCCCTCAGAGCGCATTAGACGGAAGGTGTCACTCCGGTTGAGTGGCGGACTTGGACACGACCAGAGTGAAGTGACTGAGTCCACAGGCTGCGCGCCCCGGCTGGCGGACAACACAGCGACGGGCGGGACCGAGGGGCTTGTCGGGGTCGCTGGATCCGACGATGCGGACTAGAGGTTGGAGGGGGGACCGGTCTCGGCCTCGGCCTCGGCCTCTGTCTCGGACTCGGCCTCTGTCTCGGACTCGGCCTCGGCCTCGGACTCGGCCTCTGTCTCGGCCTCGGCCTCTGTCTCGGCCTCGGCCTCTGTCTCGGCCTCGGACTCGGTCTCTGTCTCGGCCTCGGTCTCGGCCTCCGACTCGGTCTCCGACTCGGTCTCTGTCTCGGCCTCAGCGCTCGTAGCCCTCGTCCTTGGCGGCCTTCGCTTCGTCGGCGCGGCGCTTGCCGCGGCTCTTCTCGATCAGGTAGGCGACGACGACCGCCAGGTAGTAGAGCACCACCAGCGGGACCAACATCATCAGCTGAGAGACCACGTCGGGCGGCGTGAGGATGGCCGCGATGACGGAGGCGACCACCACCCACCAGCGTCCGAAGTTCAGGAGCCCACGCCAGTTCACGATCTCGACGGCCGCCAGGAACGAGACCACCACTGGCACCTCGAACACCACGCCGAAGCCCAGCAGCAGCTCGGCGATGAAGGTGGTGTACTCGGTGATCATGACCGTGGGCACGATCTGGACCTCGTCGTTCGGGAGCTGCTGGGCGTACTCGAGGAAGGTGCGGAACGCCTCCGGGAACACGACCACGTACCCGAACACCACGCCACCCACGAAGCACAGCGTGGAGGCCAGCACGAAGGGGACCGCCATGCGCCGCTCGCGGCGGTAGAGGCCCGGCGCGATGAAGCCCCAGATCTGCCAGAAGACCCACGGCGACGCGAGGATCAGCCCCGCGATGACGCTGTTCTTCAGGTAGATGACGATCATGTCCATCGGACCCGAGAAGTGGATGGTGGGACGGCCGAGTTCGAGCTTGGCCCACGCCGTGATCCACGGCTCCAGCAGGAACTCCAGCAGCTCTTCCTTCCACACCCAGGCGAACGCGATGGCCGGGATGGCGCCCAGGACGGCGCGCACCAGCCGCGTGCGCAGCTCGCCCACGTGCTCGAAGAAGCCCATCTCGAGGTCGTCTTCGGGGCGGTGCACGGTGCCGTCGGCGTTGAGGGCGGGCTTCTTCTCCTCGGTCACGCGCGCGGCTCCACCGTAACGGTCCGCGTGCTGGCGTGCGCCACGTCCACGCCGAGGGCGGGCTGCTCGGCGCCCAGCTCGGCTTCGCCCATGATGCGCACCGTCTCTGCGTTGACGTCGGCGTTGGCGCTCTGCACGCCCGGCTTCGGCGGCACGCCCGGCTTGGTCATGCTCGCGCCCACCGAGGCCACTTCGCTCTGCACGTTGCGTCCCACGTCGCGCAGGTCGCTGAGCGGCTTGGTCAGCTCGGTCTTCATCTTCTTCATGCCGAGCGGGTCGCGCACGTCTTCGTCCGCCAGGATGGCGTCGATGCCCACCTGCTTGCGGAGGTCGGCCGTGGTGGCGCGAAACTGCCGGATGCCCTTGGTGAGGGCGCGTGCGAACGTCGGCATCTTGTCGGGCCCCACCGCGAAGAGGAGCACGAGGAAGATGATCACCATCTCGCCGCCGCCAATACCGAACATCCTAGGGGGCCTGTATCGCACGCCGCGCGCGTCCGCGCGAGCGCAGCGTGTCGGCTCCGGGCTCAGGACACTTGGAGCGTGACTGCGGCGATCCCGAACATGCGCCGGAACGTCCGGCTCAGGTGGGCCGAGTCGGCGAAGCCGGCGGCGTGGGCCGCCTCGGTGAGGGAGGCACCGGACGCAAACCGCTCGACCGCGCGCTGGAGCCGCAGCCACAGCAGGTACGTGCGGAAGGGGAGCCCCGTCTGCTCGACGAAGAGGTGCCGGGTGCGACCCGGCGAGAGGGAGACGAACGCGGCCGCGTCCTCGAGCGTCACCGGCTGGTCCAGTCGCGGCGTGACCCAGGCGATCAGCTTCGCGACGCGGTGGTCCACGCGGCGAGGGGCCAGGCCACCCTGCGTCAGCTGCGCGGCCAGGGTACGGCCGAGCGCCATCAGCTGCTCGTCGGTGCGCTCGGGCGCCTGGAACGAGGCTCGCAGGCGCGCCGGCAGGTCTCCCAGCAGCGCAGCGGGGATGTGCGCGACCGGTCCGTTCGCGAAGAGCGTGCTCGTCAGCTGCCGCCCGGCCTTACCCTCCGGGGCGACGAAGAGGTGCGCCACCAGCCCGTTTCCCCAGAAGGAGTGCTCGGCGTCGGGTGCCACCGCGAGGGCCACGCCCGACACGGTCCCCGTGGGACTCGCGAGCTCGACCGTCCCCGTGAGGGCGAGCGTCACCTGGACGACGTGGTGGGAGTGCACGTCGGTCCGCGGGTACTGCTCACCAGGAGGTGCGCTCAGCACCCACAGGGTCGCTCCTTCCCAGAACAGAATCCGGCCCTGCGCCTTGGTACCCATGCCGCAGAGGGTACGGGGCGCGTCGGCGACGCGGCAAGGTGGTCAGTCCGACACCGGCGGGAGAACGCTGAGGATCACCTCGACGACGTCGTCGGTGCGGCTCAGCTGGGGATAGTGGCCGGTGCCTTGGTACACCACCTGCTCTCCGTCAGACGCTTCGTTGGCGAGCTCGCCGAGCATGGAAACCCAGAGGTCCTCGACGGTCCGCGTGAAGCCGTGGGAGGTCCCGGTCAGCACCCGCACCGGATAGGCACCAAAGTCGCCCGCGGCGGCGATCTGGTCGGACGCCAGCGCAAAGCCCGCGAACTCGGCGCGCTGTACGGCGGGGAGGGTGGCGACGGCGGACTCGGGGATCGTGCACCCGCTGAGCTCGGCCTCCGCGCAGGCGGCGGTGAAGTCGCGGTGGCGCGGATCGACGAGCACCAGCGCGGCGACCTCGTCGGGGTGCGCCTTGGCGAAGAGCTCCATGTACGTCCCGCCGAACGAGTGACCGACGAGCACGTACGGGGGCGCATAGCCGCGGGCCTCGAGCAGCGCGCGGAGGTCCTCGACGATGCGCGCGGGGTCGCGGGGCGCGCTCGTCGCGTCGCTCGCACCGTAGCCGGGGCGGGAATAGGCGAACACCCGCGCCTCGACGGCGACCGCGGCGGCGGTGGCGTCCCATCCCGACCAGTCGTCGCCGAAGCCTGCTTCGAACACGACGGTGGCATCTCCGCTCCCGGCCTCGACGACGACGATGTCGTGGCCGGCGATGTGGGCGGTGGTGGGGGTCAGCTGCGTGCTGCAGGCCGACAGGAGGACGGATGCCAGCAGCGTGGCGGCGCTGGCGATGGGGAGTGCATGGCGGAACGTAGTGCTCTGGATGGTCATGGTTGCCTCTTGGGTTTGGGGACAAGGGCACTCTAGGAACGGGGGGCGCGGCGCACTTGAACGAAGGGGCTGCGATGAACGGCCTCGTCCACGCGCCGCCCGCTACGAGCTGATCCCGACGGCGAGGACCGCCGCCACGACGAAGTCGACGGTGGCGCAGAACGGCGGCCACCACCGCGTGCCCGCGACGAACTGCGTGCGGTGCTGCCACACGTCTTTGGCGCCATGCCCCACGTAGCCGGCCACCAGCAGCCAGACCGATGCGGTGACGCCGATCAGACCGAGGACGAGGAAGGCCGCGGCGACGGCGGATTCGACGATGATGACGTTCCTGCGACCGTCGGCGACGGCGAAGCCGACGTAGACGGCAGCGATGAACGCGAGACACACCGCTTGGACGGCGGCGGGCTCGAGCCAGCGGATGGCGAGCGGTGCGGCGGATTGAATCACTCCGATCACCACGCCCCAGAGGATCGGTCGGAGCACCCGCCCGGTCTGCTGATCGCGATGGTGCTCGTGGTCGTGTGCGTCGGTCACGCGTGGGCTCCGACGAAGTCGCGCGCCCCGGCGATCGTGATCACGGACTTGCCCCGTGAGTGCCCGGCCGCCAGCGCGCGAACCGCGTCCGGAGTCTCGCTCAGGGGATAGCGGCTACCGACGACGGGCGTGAGCGTTCCCGCCTCCAGCATCGCCTTGAGGGTGGCGAGGTCCTTCTGGTTCACGAGCGCGACCGGCGAACGAAAGCTCTGTCGGGTCGTGAGTCCGATGACCTGGGACCAGAACTGCCGGCCCATGCCGAGCCACTTGCCCCCGCCCTCGCCGCCGAGGATCACGAGCGTCCCGGACGGCGCGAGCACGCGTCGCAGCGCGGACACCTCGCGGCTGCCTGCGAGATCGATGATGACGTCGTAGGTGCGCTCCCCCGCGGTGGGGTCGTCGCGCGTGTAGTCGATGACGTGCCGGGCGCCCAGGGAGCGCACGTAGTCCTGCTTCGCCGTGCTGCACACGCCCGTCACCTCGGCGCCCATCGCGTGCGCGAGCTGCACCGCGTAGGAGCCGACGCCGCCGCCCGCACCGGTGATGAGCACCGTCTGGCCGGCTTCGAGCCTCGCCGCGCGGAGCCCGGTGAGGGCAGTGGTGGCCGACACGGGCACGGCCGCGGCCTCCGCGAAGTCGAGGTTCGCAGGCTTGTGCAGGAGCTTGGATGCGGAGGCGCGCGCGTACTCGGCGAAGGATCCGTTGGCGACTCCGAAGACCTCGTCGCCCGGCGCGAAGGCGGTCACGTTCTTGCCCACCTCTTCGACGACCCCCGCGAGCTCGCTCCCGAGCACGGGGTTTCGCGGTCGGCGCAGGCCGGTCGCGAGTCGCACCGCATAGGGCACTCCCTCCATCAGGTGCCACACCCCGAAGTCGATGCCCGCAGCGTGCACGCGGACGACGACCTCGTCTGCGCGCGGTCGCGGACGGTCGATGTCCGCGAACTGCAGCACGTCGGCGGATCCGTAGCGGTCTTGAACGATGGCTTTCATGTCGGTCTCTCCAGCTGGCAGGGTGGGTGTCTGCGCAGACGGGCCTTGCTGCCCGCTGTGCTCATGGTCCCAACCTACCGACCGGCGCCGATCGACGATTGAACGAAGGGGCTGTCCTGTGTCCCCCCGGAGAGCTGGCCTGGGGGTCTGTTGCTGGCGGAGCAGGCCGTGGCCGCGATCCGCGCGGGCTTCGTGACGCTGCAAACATCGCCGTTCACGTGCCGCAAGGCCGGACAGAGCCCGTTCCTGCGCGAGGTGATCATCCCCTTTGGGCGAACGGGCTACGTGGCACTCGTCGAGATCGAGTCGGCGACGGACGTGGTGGTCGTTGCCGTCCGTCACCAGCTCGAAGACGACTACCACTGACGCAGCGGTCTGGGCCAGCACGACCACGTGCTGGCCCAAGCGCCTGCTAGCTCAGTTGCCTTCGCGCAGGCGCCGCAGCGACACCGCCGCCTGGCTCATGCCGCGCACGTGGCGGTCGTACTCGCGCGTGAGCTCGTGGATGCGCGTGGCCGCCTGCAGCGTCTGCTCGCTGCCCTTGGCCTGCGCCCGGTGGCTCTGGTGCAGGTGGTTCACCATGGTGGAGATGCTCTCGATGGCCTGGCTGATCTGGCGGCCGCCGCGCGCCTGCTCCTGCGAGCTGCGCTCCACGTGCTGCGTGATGAGGCGCATCTTCTCGGCGCTCTTCATGATGAGCTCCGACCCGCGCGCCTGCTCGGCCGTGGCGGCCGCGATCTGCTGCACCGTCTCGGCGATGCGCCCGATGGCGTCGGTGACCTGCTTGCTGCCCTTGGCCTGCTCCACCGTGGCGCGGGCGATGGCGCGCACCATGGCGGTGCTCTTCTGCGACGACTCGAGGATCTTCTTGAGCGCGCGCTCGGCCTCGGCGGACACCGTGACGCCGCGGTCCACCGTGTTGGCGCCGCGCTCCACGGCCACGATGGCGTTCTTGGACTCCTGCTGGATGGTCTTGATGAGCTCGGCGATCTCCTTGGTGGAGGCGCCGGCGCGCTCGGCCAGGTCCTTGATCTCGTCGGCCACCACGGCGAAGCCCTTGCCGTGCTCGCCCGACTGGGCGGCCAGGATGGCGGCGTTCAGGGCCAGCAGGTTGGTCTGCTCGGCCACGTCGTCGATGACGTTGAGGATGTTGCCGATGGCCTCGATGCGGCTGCCCAGGTTCGAGATGACCGACACGGCCTCCGACGAGGTCTCTTTGATGCGGTTGATCTCGGTGATGATCTTGATGATGGACTCGGCGCCCTTCTCGGCGTCGATGGCCACCTCTTCGGACAGGCGCGCCGTCTCGTTGGCGTTGCTCTGCACCTGGTCGATGGACACGTCCATCTCGTTCATGGACGAGGACGTCTCCTCGGCGGTCAGCGAGAGCGCGTCCACGTTGCGGGCGACCTCCTTGATGGAGTAGGCCATCTCCTCGATGGAGGAGACGGTCTCGCGCACGCTGGACGCGAGGTTGGCCATGTTCTCGGCCACTTCGTCGTTGGTGGCGGTCATCTCGAGGATGCTGGACGAGCTCTCCTCCGCGCTGGAGGCCAGCGTCTCCACGTGCTGGGCGATCTCGCCGAGCGAGATGGTCATCTCCTTCATGGAGCTGGTGGTCTGCTCGACGGCGGCCATCTGCTCGCCGAGGCCGCTCGAGAGCTCCTCCACGTTGTGCGAGATGACCTCTTCGGCGTCGCCCAGCTCGCGGATGGTCTTGGCCAGGCGCTCCTGCGCACCCGCCGCGTTCCCAGCGGCAGCGGCGGTGGCACCCATGGCGCGCTCGGTGTCCGCGCGGGCAGCAGAGGCCTCGGCGCGGGCGGCGGCGAGGTCGGCCTGGGCGGTGCGCAGCTCGTAGCGCGCGGCCTCGGCGTCGGACTGGGCGGTGCGCAGCTGGTTGCGGACGGCCTCGGTGTCGGCCTGGGCGCTGCGCACCTCGCCGCGAACGGACTCGGTGCTGGCCTGCACGTTGCGCAGCTCGTTGCGCAGCGACTCGGTGGCGGCCTGGGCCTGCGCCAGCTCGGCCTGCGACTCGGTGGCCTTGCGCTCGTGCGCGGTCAGGGCGGCCGCGATCTGCGCGAAGTTGTCGAACACCGGCTTCAGCTCGGCCGGCGAGCCCTTGGGGAGCTTGGGGCGCTCACCCTCGAGTAGCTGCTCAGAGGCGTCTTGGAACAGCTCCGGGTCGACGCCTGCGTCGGCCCCCTTGTGCAAGAAGATGAGCGCCACGAGGCCGCCCACGCCGGCGAGCAGCGCACCCATGATCTGGTCAGGAACGAACACGCCGCCCACGCCCGTCCCGAGGGCGAGCAGCACCGCGGGCACAAAGTTCTTGTTCTTGAAGAGGTCGTCCATGTGCGTCGGGGGCTCCTGGGCGAGATCGCGGCCCAACGCGCAGGGTATCCGCGCATGTGGAGTGGGATCAAGTTCAGGGGCAGCCCGTGCGCCAATAGGGTGAGATCAGTCGGGGTTCGCGGCCTGCCGGTGCACCTCGGCGGCCAGGAACAGCCCCACCCGCGAGCTCGGGTTGTGGCGCAGCAGCTCCGCCGTGAGCTCGGCCGCGCCGCTGGCGTCATGGGTCACCAACGCCATGGCCGCCAGCGTGGCCAGGGCCGCCTCGCGCGTGGGGCCGTGGTCCACCGCCTGCTGCGCGTGCGCCCGGGTGGCCTCCCAGTCCCCGCGGCCCAGCGCGTCCTGGGCAAACACCAGGTGCGCCACGGGTTGCACGGGATCACGCGTGAGCACCTTGTCCGCGCGGTCCAGCGCCTCGGCCAGCCGCCCCAGGCGCTGGTCGCAGTAGGCCAGCCAGGCGTGCGCCAGCAGGTCTTCGGGGGCCACCTGCACCAGGCGCAGCAGCTGCGCGCGGGCTTCGCGGTAGCGCTCTTGGGTGATCCACAGCTCCGCCAGGTTCAGCCGGGGCTCGCGCAGGCCCGGGTCGATGCCGAGGGCCGCTTCGAAGCTCCGCTCGGCGCGGACCGAGTCGCCCACCAGCAGGTAGTACACCCCCAGGTTCCCGTGCGCCTCGGCGTAGTCTTCGTCGAGCTCCACCGCGGTGCGCAGGTGCTCGCCCGCCTCGCCCTGCCGCCCGCGCGCCAGCAGCACCAGGCCGAGGTTCAGGTGGGCCTCCGCGAAGTGCGGGTGATACTCGAGCGCCAGCCGGAAGCGTGCCTCGGCGTCGTCCAGGTGGTTGCCCGCCAGCAGCTCGGTGCCCGCGTCGTTGTGGCGCTGGGCCGCCACCGCCACTGGGGGCAGGCCGCCGGCGCAGCCTGCGCAGAGAAGGGTGAAGGCGACACGCGAGAGCGGGGGAACCCACGAGACAGGTAGGGAGGCAACTCGGATGCGCATGCCCGGTTCTCGGCGCGGCGCGGCGCGAGTTGCGTGGTGCGCGCCAGGCGTAGGCCACGAATGACCCGATCCTTCAGACCACGCGCGCCCGAGGCACCGCGCTCTGCGTGTGGACGAGCCCCTCAGCCGACGCGGGTGGGTTCGCAGCCACTCGCTGGAGGGCCTCGGGGATCGCGCAGCCGGCGTCGCGGAGCTTCGCCATGCAGCGCTCGAGCGCCACCCCGAACGAGTCCACGACCACTTGCTCGTTGGGTGGCCGGAAGATCCAGTGCATCGCGGTCATGGCGCCGCGGACCACGGGTGAGCGAACCACGGTCGCCGTGAAGACGTTGTAGCGGCGGATGGAGTCGATGGAGTCGTTCTGCCAATCGGCGAGGCGACGGCGCTCGAGCGCTCCCGGCACCGTCGTGTTCTCGCTCGTCTGGACCAGCGTGGCGAAGCGCTCACGACGTTCGTAGAGCCGGTTCACGTCGGCGATGTACGCCTCCACGTCCTCGATCCCGAAGCGGGACGGCGTGATCGTGACGAACAGGGGCCAGTACTGGGTGCTGTGCTCGAAGCGTGACATCGTGGTTGGTGGTGATCGGACCGACTCGGGCGCTGAGATGTCGAGTGTACGCAGCCTGCCAAGGAGGGTCCATACGATGGCGTTTCGACCCGCGCGCTCAGCCCCCGCCTGGAAGCACGTCCAGCATGCCGCGAGGGACGCGCTCGCCCGACAGCGCCAAGCGCTCGCCGCCCACGAAGTCGATCACCAACAGCAGCCGGCCGCTCGGGTCCCCCAGCAGCACGTAGTCGGCTTGTGCCGTGTACGGCGGGAGCGACTCGCCGTCCGCGTGCACGCTCGCGCGGCCACGTTTCCGCAAGCGCAGGCGCGAGCCGTCCACGCTCAGCTCGTCCGGGACGCGCCCCGCCGACACCTTGGCGCCCGGGCTCAGGGTGGCCAGGTCCTCGCCCTCGCGGTCCAGCTGCGCCACATAGGCCGCGCGCTTGGCGCCCGGTGTGGCGAACAGGCGCAGCACGTCGGCGCCGTCGTCCAGGCAGATGCAGCCCGCCAGCCAGAGCTCCGTGTCGGCGTAGAGGATCACGTCCGACACGTGGAGGCCCGGCCGCCGGGGCGCCTTCTGCTCCGGCCCTCCCTTGGGGCCCGGCTCTCGGGTGCGCGCGGGGGCCTTGGGCTGCCGGCGGCGGCGGTACGCCCAGAGCGCCACGCCCGCCGCGCTGACGGCCAGGCCCAGCTCGATGATCACGGCCTGACCCCCGGCATGAACGCGCGGGCGCTCGCGGTGACGTCAGCGGCCGCCGAGACCGCCGAGATGGCCGCCACCCACGTGGCGCCAGCGTCGTATGCCAGCACCGCGCGCTCGGCCGTGAGGCCACCGATGGCCACCACCGGCACGCGCACCGTCCGGCACACCTCGGCCAGCGTGGCCAGGCCCACTGTGGGGTCTGGGCGCTCTTTGGTCTGCGTGTCGAACACGGGCCCGAAGCCGATCAGGTCGGCGCCCTCGCGCTCCGCGGCCAGCGCTTGCGGCAGGTCGTGCGTGCTCACGCCGAGCTGGCGCGCCCCCAGCAAGCGTCGCGCGTCGGCGATGCTGAGATCGTCCTGGCCCAGGTGCAGGCCGTCGGCGTCCACCAGCAACGCCAGGTCCGCGCGGTCGTTCATGACGAAGGGCACCCGCGCCGCCCGGGTCAGCTCCCGCAGGGCCCGCGCTAGCTCCACGCGGTCGCGGTCGGTCCCCGTCTTCATGCGCAGCTGCAGCATGGCCGCGCCACCGCTCAGCACCTGCTGGGCGACGTCCACGGGGGAGCGTCCACCGCAGTGGGCCGGGTCGATGATGGCGTAGAAGCCGCCCTCCACGGGCTACTCCGAGAGCCGCTCGTAGAAGGAGATGGTGCTCTCCACGCTGGCCACCAGCGCCTCGCTCACCAGCGCGGCCGTGCGGTCTTCACCCTGCTTGAGGGCTTCGTAGTACCGCTGCCGCTCGGTGGCGTGGATGATCACGGGCGGGTACCCGACATCCATCAGCATCACGTTCAGGATCAAACGCGCCACCTTCCCGCTGTGCTTGGGGAAGGGGTAGGTCTGCAAGAGCGAGTAGTGCGTCTTGGCGGCCAGGCGCACGATGTGCGTGCTGCGCTTGGTGTCCGCGTCGTTCACCCACTGGACCAGCGCCTTCATCTGCCCGGGGATCTTGTCGGGCGTGGCGATGTCGTGGAAGTACAGCCGGTGGAGCGGCATGTCCTTGCGGTACTTGGGCGGCGCCTTGCCCTCGATCTCCTCGGGCGCGAGCTGCGCGAAGAGGCCCTTGATGAGGTCCAGATCGACGGTGAGCTTCTTCTTCTGCGCCAGCTGACGGATGGTCTGGATGGCGGCGCGGTGGTGGCGGATCTCGTCGTACACGGGGATCAGCGACGAGTCGCTCATGACCTGGTCGAGGATCGCGGACTTGAGCTCGTCCTGGGTGTACACGACGCCCTCGAGGGCGCTGTCGTGGTAGATCCAGAGCATGTCGAGGTTGCGCTCGAAGTCGCTGTTGATGCTCTCGGGGGCGGCCTTACGGAGCTCCTCGAGGTACGCGACTCGCTCTTCCAGGCTCGTTCCCTGCAGGGTCTGGACCAAGGTGTAATCTCTCCAATGCGAGCGGACGTGCCACGCGGGAGGCGCATCCTACTCGCTCCGGCCATTTGGGTCAACGAGCACCGGCACACTGGCCTCAACCATCCGAGATTGAATCAGCTTTCGGGGATGAGCTCGCGGAGCGTGGCGCGCAGGGAGGCCGCGTTGGGCACACCCGTGCCTACATGTCGGACTACACCCTGGGTGTCCAGCACCACCAGCGTGGGGAGCACCGTCACGCCGTAGCGCAGCTTCACCTCGCCGGTGAGGTCTTGCAGGGTGGGGAAGGTGGCCCCGAGGTCCGCGTGCACCTGCTGGAGGCGCCGTGGGCCCAGCTGCTCCACGTTGACGCCCAGGAAGGTCACCGGCTGGTCCGCGAGCTCGGCTTCGAGCGCGTTCAGGATCGGGATGCTGCGGCGGCAGGGCTCGCACCAGCTGGCCCAGAAGTCGAGCACGACCACGCGGCCACGCAGGCCCGTGAGGGACACGCGGTCGCCCTCGCGTGCGCCCTCTCCTGCGGCGATGGGCAGGTCCAGTGCAGGCGCCTCGTTGCCGGTGAGGCTGGAGCCGAAGAGCCCGCGGCCCAGCATGCCCAGCAGCGCCATGGCCAGGATGCCGGCCAGCCAGGGGGCCATCTTGCGGAGGTCGTCGTTCATCGGGCTCCCTCGGCTATAGCGCGTTCTCGCGGCAGCGTGATGACGAAGCACGTGCCGCGGCCGCTGCCGGGCTGGTCGGGCGCGCGGCAGACGATGCGGCCCTGGTGCTCGAGGATGACCTTCTTGACGATGGCGAGGCCGAGGCCGGTGCCCGTGGACTTGGTGGTGACGTAGGGGTCGAAGACGCGCTCGCGCTCGCTCGCCGGGATGCCGGGGCCGTCGTCGCAGACGGCCAGCTCCACGCTGTCGGGGCTCGGCCGGAGCGTGATGGTGATGTGACCACGCCCCGTGCGCGCCTCCCCTGCGATGGCCTCCATGGCGTTGCGCACCAGGTTGTCCACGCAGCGCTTGAGCATCATGGCGTCCACTAGGCCCATCACTGGGGTGCTCGGCAGCTCGAGGCGCAGCGTGACCGGGGGGTCGCCCTGCACCTCGCCGTAGACGTCGTGTGCGATGCTGGCGAGCCCGCGCTCGAGGTCGCGCAGCAGCTCGGCCAGGTCGGCCTCGGCCAGGTCCGCCGTGGGCAGCCGCGCGAAGCTCGAGAACTCGCCCACCAGGCGGCGGAGCGTGGCCACCTCTTCTTCGATGATGGCGCGGGCGTCGTTCAGCATGGCGGCGAAGCGCGCGTCATCGCCGCGGTAGGCCTGGGCCACCTCTTGGGCGGCCAGCTGGATGGGCGTGAGCGGGTTCTTGATCTCGTGCGCCAGCCGCCGCGCGAACTCCTGCCAGGCCGAGATACGCGAGAGGTAGTCGATGCGCTCGCGCGACTCGCGCAGGTCGCTGACCATGCGGTTGAACGCGCGCGTCAGCTCGCCGATCTCGTCGGTGTCGTCGTCCGGCACGGTCACCGCGAGGTCGCCCTGACCCACGCGCACGGTGGCGTCCGCCAGCGCCAGCACGCGCTTCGACACGCGCCGCGCCAGCACGATGGACACCGTCAGCGCCAGCGCGATGACGAACCCGAGGTAGCCCACCAGCACCCAGACGTAGACGTCGGAGACGTAGTCGGTCTGCTGCAAGAGCCGGGAGTAGAGCTCGGTGACCTCGCCCGCGCGCTGCAGGTCGGTGAACACGCCGAGCGGGCTGGTGACCACCACCTCCACGTCCACCGGGGGGTCCAGCATGCCCAGGTGGCGAACGCGCTCGAGGGTGCGCACCTGCTCGGGATCGAGGCGCCCGTCGTCGTGGGCCTCCGCCAGCACCGTCTGGGGCACGTCCAGCCGCAGCTCCGCGTCGGCGGCCAGGATGCGCACGACGCCCACGTGCGGGTAGCTCTCGAGGGTGGACGCCACATAGGCGTCGAGCGCCGGGCGGTCCCCTGCGCGGAGGGCGTCGTGCAGGCGCCAGTGCTGAGCGATGGCGTCCGCCGTGCGGTCGGCGGCCTGGCGCAGCGCCACGATGTGGTCACCGTGCGATTCCACGGCGGCGGCCAGCTGCTCTTGCACCTCGGGGTTCACGCCGCGCGCGTAGGCGTCGCGTAGCGCCGCCCTGCCGAAGAAGGCGGCCGCCGCGAGCGGCACCAGGGCCGCCACCAAGAGGGCCACGAGCAGGCGTCGCTCGAGGCGGGTCACTGCGCAGTGACCTCCTGCGAGCGGAAGTCCACGGCGCGCTCGGCCGCACAGATCTCACGGCGCACGATGTTGACCACGATCGGGCCGATGGGGCCGTCGGAGGAGCTGGGACGCAGCAGCTGTGTGCAGCGTGAGGCGCTGATGGGGTTGAACTCGGCACGCACCGCGAAGTACACCTGCCGGCCCCGGCGCGAGCGCCAGTCTTCGGCGCGGCCCACCGCGAGGTCCCGTGCCACCAGGCAGCGCTGCAGCACCGCGTCGATGCTGGCGTGCCGCTCGGTGCGCCGGCCGATGCGCACGATGTACGACTCCTCCCAGAGGTCGAAGGTGGCCGCGCACGTGACCGTGGTGGTGGCGAACGGCCGCGAGCCGCCGGCTTCGTAGGCCTGCACCGTCATGATCAGGCGCTTCTGCAGGCCGCTGTCGAGGGCGCGACGGGCGCGGCTGTCCACCAGGTCGCTGACGGAGACGCTGACGCGCGGCACGCCCTGCTGCCACTCTATGCCGATGCGCCGGGTGGCCAGCCGCTGCGCGGCGACGCTCGTGGCCAACAACAGGGCGACCGCCGCAACGACCAGCGCCGCGCGGTTCACCCGTGGCTCACTTCGCGCCCGGCGGTTCACAGGTCGATGAACCCCAGCAGGTTGGAGAAGCCGAACTGGAACACGCCGATGGACGTGTCGAGCCGGATGCCCAGGTCGAACGTGAGGTCGATGGGGATGCGCGATGCACCCTCGAAGCCGGGCACCGCGAACTCGAGGTCCTGGATGTCCGCGAGCAGGTAGGTGCCCACGTTGAAGTAGGCGTGGGCGCCGCGCAGCCCACCCCGCCGCCCGTGGCGCAGCAGCGAGACGTCGTATTCGATGTCCGCGCGCAGGGCGACCTCTTCGTTGCGCATGAATACGACGGACGTCCCGAGGAGGTTCGGCGGTGGACGCCGGTCGAGCTCCATCTCCAGCAGGCGTGCCGGGATGAGGTCGGTCATGTCGCTCGCGTGGAACTTGTAGAAGAAGGGCGCATCTCCCAGCACCACGCCACCGAACAGCCCGAAGCGCAGCGTGTGGTGCGAGGCGACCGGCACCCACTGCCGGAACTGCGCCTGCAGCCGCACGAAGTCGTAGGCGCTGCCGATCAGGCGCGTGCCCGCGTCGGCCTGCACGCGCAGGTGGGTGCCGCGCGTGGGCAGCCCGGGGTCGTCGCGCCGGTCGTAGGTCAGCCCAACGCGCAGCACCGACGCGAAGCTTCGCCCGGGAAGGATGGAGAAGTCGATCGGGCGGACCTCGCTCCCACGGACCTCACTCGCGGCCTCGGGGCGCGAGGTGACGTAGATCCACTCGAGCTGCGCCCCGAGGTCGATGGAGAGCGTTCCGCCGATGGCGCGCCGCGTGCCGAAGTAGAACCCCCCGCGGCGATAGAAGACCACGGCGTTCCGGGCCAGCATCTCGGCCACGCAGTCGCGGGGGGCCGGCTCGACGCAGCGCGTGGTGACCGTGGGGTTGAGCCCGAAGTACTGCCGCGAGTTGTTGAAGAAAGGGGCGAAGCGCAAGCCGTAGTCGCCACCGAGGAAGCGCGGGTAGGCGAAGTCGATGCGGCCGCCCTGATGATGCCGGGAGAGCAGGCCGCTGACCGACAGGCGCATGCCGCGACCCAGCAGGTTGGTCTCGGTCAGGGTCAAGCCCACGTAGGGGAACACGCGCGCGTTGGTGCCGCTGCTGAGCCCCTCGGCCAGCCCCAGCGCGATCTGCTCCACCACGACGGTGTTGCGCTCCACCACCTCCACGACGACCACCACCCACCCGCGCTCGGCGCCGCGCCGCAAGCGCACGTGCACCTCGTCGAACCAGCCGGTGCCCATCAGGGCGAACTGCAGCGTCTCGAGCTCGCTCTCCTCGGGATCGAACGGCTCCCCCGGCTCGAGCGGCACGTATGCGCGGATCACGGACGCGTGGGTGCGAGTGTTCCCCTCCACCTGCACGGATTCGAGGAAGTAGCGGAGGTTCTGAGCGCGGTTCTCGGACTCGGACTCGGGCTCGGCCTCGGACTCGGCCTCGGACTCGGACTCGGACTCGGCCTCCGACTCGGCCTCGGCCTCGGACTCGGACTCGGCCTCGGACTCGGACTCGGCCTCGGCCTCGGCCTCCGACTCGGCCTCGGCCTCGGCCTGCGCCCGCACGCCTCCCGGGCCCCAGGCGCAGGCAAGACCGCCGAGCAGCGCGAGCGTGACGAGGGCGGGGCGCACCACCAGTGCTCTACTCGATGGGCGGCAGCTGGGCCAGCACGGCCAGGCACGCGACAAGCACCAGGCACGTGAGCGCCACCCACTTGGCCGTGGTGAGGGCATCCGCTGGCGGGGCAGCAGCGGTGCTGGCGCCCGGGCCACCGACGGCGGGTGGAGCGTGGTCCTGTTTGGCGGTGTCTGTCATGGTGGGCGCCCTTCCCGGCGGTGCAAAGGTCAGGAGATCGTTCTCCAATTCGGACGAGTCGGCAAGCATGGTGGGCAGCCGGCCCAGGTCTACCGCGGCGTGGCTGGCGGTGTCGAACTGGGTGGTGACCTCGTCTTCGCGGGATCCGCGCTGCAGCGCCTCCGGCCACTTGCTCTGGCGCAGCCGGCCCGCGTCATCGAGCGCGCTGATGGCCGTGTTGCGCGGCAGATCGGGCTTGGCGGAGCCGCGCCCCTCGCCGGGCAGCGGCACGTTCAGGTCCATGGCAGGCCGCCGGTCTTCATCCGAAGGGGCGCGCTCGGCGGCCAAGTAGATGACCCGCACCGTGCTCTCGCCCCGCACGGGCTCCGATGCGATGCCCAGCGGCAGCGCCCCCGGCGGCCGCTGAGTCACCCGGACGGCCGGCAGCTGCGGGATGACCGGCCCCGTGCGTGCGGCGGGCGAGCGCTCGCTGCGCTCCCGCAGCAGGTCTTCGAGCGACATCTCCACCACGCGCAGGAAGCTGGCCTCGCTCGACCCGCCCAGGTCCTGGGTGGTGCTGCGCACGTCCCGCTCGAGCGGCTTGCCGATGGCCGTCCGCGCCGACACGTCCACCGGCGACATGGAGCTGGGCGGCGCCAAGGCCGGTGAGTGGTTGCGGTGCGCCTCGATGGTGAAGCGACCGTCCTCCCAGCCGAACACCTCTTGGAACTCGATGCCGCCCGCGCCCCCCACGCGCACCTCGGCCAGCTCGCCGCGCTCGTAGAAGAGCTCCACCGACTGCGGCGGGCGCGTGAGGCGCAGCACCCCGGTCAGGCCCGCCAGCTCGCAGTACCGCATCAGCTCCGACGACACGTGCACCGCTAGCGAGCCTGTCTTGACCAGGTGGTCACCACTCGACACGGGCAGGGGCGGCAGCTGCTGCTGCAGGAAGAACCGCCCCTCACGCAGCTTGAGGAGCACCTCCACCGGGTCGCGCTGCTTGCGATCGGGCTCCTGCTCCTCCGCAAACTGCCCACGAACCAGCGCGATGGTGCCCTTGCCCTCGGTGGCGCTCTCGTAGCGCAGCACGCCCGTGGCGCACGTGGCCTCGATGTCTGCCAGCAGCTCGACGATGCCACCCGGCGGGATCGCTCCTTCGAGGACGATGTCGTCGCGCATGGGTTTCATTGGCACCCGGCGCCGTGCGCGTGTCAAGCGCCGCGATGTGCCAACTTTCTCGTAGCGCCCGGCGGGTTGGGCCGACAGCGCGAAGTATGTCAAAGGGAGTTCCATGCGCTTGACGCCCCCCACCGTCGCATGGGTCCTGGCGCTCGCTGCCGGCTGCGGACTCGTGGGCTGCGGTGGTGAGGCCGAGGCTCCTGCTGCCCCTCCTGCGCGTCCTCCTTCGCGGGTAGCGACCGCCCCCGTGGAGGACGGGCCGCTGCTCGTGCGTCACCGCCTGACCGGGCGCACCGTGGCCGCTCAAGAGGCCACCCTCGCGGCCGGCGCAGACGGCGCCATGCGCCGCATCCTAGTGCGCGTGGGCGACCGGGTGGAGGCGGGTGACCTGCTGTTCGAGGTGGACCCCGGCATCTTGCGCGCCGACCTGGCCGCGGTTCAGGCCACCGCCGCCACCGCCGCCGAGGAAGAGGCCCAGGCCGCACGCGACGCCGCACGCTTCCGTGGCGCCGGACCCGAGGCCGTGGCGGCCAGCGAGATCGAGCAGGCCGAGAGCCGCGCCGAGCAGCTGGCCCGCCGGCGCGCCGAGCTGAGCGCGCGCGTGCGCCAGACCCGCTCGCGCCTGGCCCAGCAGCTGGTGCGGGCGCCCTTCGCCGGGCAGGTGGTGCAGCGCATGGCCGACGCGGGGGACTGGGTGTCGGCCGGCACCCCCGTGCTGCGGCTGGTCAGCATGGAGGACGTGGAGGTCCACGCCGCTGCGGACCCGGTGCTGGTGGCGCGCATCGCCGAGGGCACGCCCGCCACGCTGCGCTTCGCCGGAGAGACGTTGGCCGGGAGCGTGGCCGGCGTAGTGCGCGCCATCGACAGCGCCACCGGGACCGCGCCGCTGCGCATCGTCCCCACGGGCAGCGAGCGCCCCGCGTGGCTCTTGCCCGGCCGCTTCCTCGACGTGGAGGTCGAGCTGCCCGAGGAGGGCGGTGTGGTGGTGCCGCGCGACGCCGTCACCTACGGGGTGCGCGGCGCCCGCGTCGTGCGCGTGGTGGACGGGGCGGCCCAGATCGTGGCGGTGGAGGTGGTGGTCCAGGCGGGTGACCGCGCGCTCGTGCGTGGCGAGGGCCTCACCGCCGGCCAGCGCGTGGTGACGCGCGGCAACGAGCGCCTGCGCCCGGGTGAGGCCGTCACCGAGGGCACGGAGGCCGCGGCCGCGCCGGCTGCGGCGGGCGGGGGCGCGTGACGGGAGCCCGCACGTCGTGAAGCAGCGCGCCCAGGGCCTGCTCGCGCTCGCCATCGAGCGTCCGGTCACGGTCACGGTCGGCGTGATCCTCGTGGTCATGTTCGGCCTGCTCTCGCTGGTGGGCCTGCCCATCCAGCTCACGCCGGACATCTCGCGGCCCACCATCGACATCAGCACGCGCTGGCCGGGTGCCGCCCCGAGCGAGGTGGAGACCGAGATCCTCGAGGCGCAGGAGCAGACCCTCAAGGGCCTGGCCGGTCTCGTGAAGATGACCAGCAACGCCAGCCCGGACCTCGGCCGCATCACGCTCGAGTTCGACGTCGGCACCAACATCGACGACGCGCTGGTGCGCGTGAACAACCGCCTCGGCGAGGTCAGCTCGTATCCCGAGGCGGCGGACCGTCCCGTGCTGAGCACGTCGGATCTCTCCGGGCCGGCCATCGCGGTGGTGGCCATCCGCGACCTCGAGGGCGGCTCGGTCTCGGCCTACCGCACGTGGGTGGCCGAGGAGATCATCCCGGAGCTCGAGCGCATCCCCGGGGTGGCCGGCATGCGTCACGTGGGCGGGCAGGACTCCGAGGTGCACATCGACTTCGACCCACGCGCCCTGGCCGAGCGTGGGCTGCGCATCAACGACCTCGCGGACCGCGTGCGGGCGGAGCTGCGCAACGTGTCGGCGGGCGAGCTCAGCATCGGCAAGCGCAGCTTCTTGGTGCGCACCCCGCTCGCCCCTGAAGAGGTGGAGGATCTCGAGCAGGTGGTGCTGGGCACCGGGCCCGACGGCACCCCCCGTGCGCCTGGCCGACGTGGCCACCGTGAGCATGGGCCTGCGCAACCCGCGCGGCGTGGCCATGACCAACGGGCGCCCGTCCATGATCCTGCTGCTCCAGCGCGAGTCGGGCAGCAACGTCCTGGCGGTCACGGAGGCCGTGCGGGCCACGGTGGAAGACCTGGACGAGCGCGTGTTCGCTCCCGAGGGACTCACCATCGAGGTCATCTCGGACCAGGTGGGCTACATCAACGACGCCCTCGATCTGGTGCAGTCCAACCTGCTCATGGGCGCGGTGCTGGCCATCCTCGCGCTCTTCTTCTTCCTGCGCTCGGCGGGGGCCTCGGCCATCATCAGCGTGTCCATCCCGGTGTGCGTCTTCGGCACTGCGCTCGGCATGAACTGGATGGGGCGCTCCATCAACGTCATCTCGCTGGCCGGCGTCACGTTCGCGGTCGGCATGGTGCTCGACAACTCCATCGTGGTGCTCGAGAGCATCGACATCGAGCGCAAAACCGCCAAGACGGCCGCCGAGGCTGCGCTCGAGGGCGTGCGCAAGGTGTGGGGCGCCGTGCTCGCGTCCACGCTCACCACCGTGGCCGTGTTCGCGCCCATCATCGCGTGGGAGTCCGAGGTGGGTCAGCTGCTGCGCGACGTGGCCGTGGCCATCACGCTCGCCGTGCTCTGGTCGCTGGTGGTGTCCGTGTGGGTGGTGCCCAGCCTGGCCGCGCGCTTGCTGCATCCGCGCCCGGCCGACGCCCCCGTGCCCACGCCCGGGCCGCTCGCGCGCCTGGGTGACCGGCTGCGCGAGAAGCTGGTCCACACCTCCAGCTGGATCGCGCGCGACCTGCGGCGCGGCTTCGTGCTGGTGGCCTTGGTGGTGGCAGCCTCCGCCGGCGTCACCTTCGTGCTGGCCCCGCCCCTCGAGTACCTGCCCACCGGCAACCGCAACCTCATCTTCGGCGTGCTGGTGCCGCCGCCGGGCTACTCGTCCGCCGAGTTCGAGCGCATGGGCCGGCAGATGGACACCCAGATCAGCCCGCACATCGACGCCGAGGTGGGCGGCGTGCCCTCCATCGAGCGCTCGTTCTTCGTGGGCGATGGCAGCTCCGTGTTCGCCGGCGCCGTGGCCACGGACCCCAACGAGGTCGGCGCGCTGCTCACCTTCCTGCGCGGCGTGCAGGCCGACGTGCCGGGGACCTTCGGCTTCACCAACCAGTCCAGCCTCTTCGGCCGCGGCGTGGGCGCCGGGCGCACCATCGACGTGAACCTGGTGGGCTCCGACATCCCCACCCTGACGGAGCTGGGCGGCCGCATCATGGGGGCGCTGCGCACCGCCATCCCCGAGGCCCAGGTGCGCCCCGTGCCAGGCCTCGATCCGGGTGCGCCCGAGGTGCAGATCCACCCGCGCCGGCGCCAGGCCGCGCAGCTGGGCATCCGCAGCGACCAGCTGGGGCTCATGGTGGACGCGCTGGTGGACGGCGCCATCGTGGGCGAGCTGACCCCCAGCAACGGCTACGAGGTGGACGTGGTGCTGCGCGCGGTCACGCCGGGACGCGGGCTCATCACGGACCCGCTCGAGCTGCTGGACGCCCCGCTGGTGGCGGGCGGCGGCGAGATCGTCCCGCTGAGCGCCGTGGCCGACGCCGTCACGGACCTCGGGCCGGCCATGATCCAGCGCCTCGAGCGCCGCCGCGCCATCACGCTGCAGGTCTCGCCCCCCGAGTCGCTGCCGCTCGAGACCGCGGTGGCCATCGTGCGCGACCAGGTCATCGAGCCGATGGTGCGCGCGGGCGACGTGCCCCCCGGCGTCACGGTGGAGCTCAGCGGCGCGGCCGGCGACCTCGACGTGGCGGCCGAGCAGTTCGGCGAGGCGCTGCTGCTGGCCATCGTCATCTGCTTCCTGTTGCTCGCCGCGCTGTTCGAGGACTTCCTCGCGCCGCTGATCGTGCTGGTGAGCCTGCCTCTCGCCGCGGCGGGCGGCATGGCCTGCCTGGTGGCGGTGGACCACTACCTGGGGCCCGTGCCGCTGGACCTGCTGACGGCGCTCGGGTTCTTGATCCTGATCGGCGTCGTGGTGAACAACGCCATCCTCGTGGTGGAGGGCGCCATCGCGCGGCTCGACGAGGGCGCCGAGCTCAACGTGGCCGTGGCCGACGCGGTTCGCTCGCGCCTGCGCCCCATCTTCATGACCACCGTCACGTCGCTGGCCGGCCTGCTGCCCATGGTGCTCTCGTCGGGCGCCGGCGCCGAACTCTACCGCGGGGTGGGCGCCATCGTGCTGGGCGGCCTCACGCTGTCCACCGTGCTGGTGGTGTTCGTGATCCCCGCGCTGTTCACCATGCTCTACCGCCTGCGCGGCGTGCGCTGAGCTCAGCCTCGAGGGAAGCCGCCCTCAGGGCGTCGTGAGGCCCCAAAACCGGTCGAAGAACGCCACGAGCCTCTCTAGAACGCGGCGCTTCTTCTCGCCGTGCCCGCCATCGCCGGAGAACCTCGATGCTGGCGGCAGGATCTGAGTGATGGCGGTGCCGCTCTGCTGGATGGACCCGTCGCGGAAGGCACGCTCGACGAACGCGCGCGTCGCGGCGGCTCGCAGGCCCTCTTCCTCGATGATGCTGTCCAGCTCCGCCTCACGGCGGGCCTCCACGAACGCCTTCCATTGTTCGTCCACGGCGTCGCTCGCGGAGATCTTGTCCACGAATGCCTCGATGAGGTCTTTCTTGTTTCGGAGGCCAGGACTGCTGTCCACCGCGCGTCGGATTTCGGCCAGGATTTCCTTGTCTTGCCCGTGCCCGTGCTCTTCCACGTACCGCGCCACCAGGAGGAGGATGTAGTCGACGGTGATCTCGACCTGCTTGATCAGCTCGATCTCGAAGACGATGTCATCGTTGATCGCCTCCTTCTCGACCTCGCCCGAGTTGCGGAACTCGGCATGGAGGTTGAGGTACTGGCTGATGTAGTCTTGGAGCTGGCCCGCGTTGAGCGGGTCGTCTCTCTCGAACTCGTCGAAAGACGTGAGGATGTTCCGCAGACGAAGGATGGCGCCGAAGAGCTGGACGAATGCCTTCTGTCGTGCCTCACCCACCAAGGGGAACGCGCTCAACGGGAACTGGGCGAGCAGCTCGACAACCTTCTGCTTGTAGGTGCCGAAGTACTCTGCATAGGGCTTGAGCAGTACAATGCCCTTCGCGTCTTTGTTGCCGAACAGCGCGATGGCGTCGTTCGTGGCCTTCTCCAAGTCGCGGAAACTGACGATGTTCCCGTAGGTCTTGACGGAGTTCAGGATCCGGTTGGTGCGGGAATACGCTTGGATAAGGCCGTGCGCCTTGAGGTTCTTGTCCACCCACAGCGTGTTCAGCGTGGTGGCGTCGAAGCCCGTGAGGAACATGTTGACCACGATGACCAGGTCCAACTCGCGGTTCTTGAGCCGCAGCGACAAGTCCTTGTAGTAGTTCTGGAACTTGTCCGACGAGGTGTCGTAGCTCGTGCCGAACAGTGCGTTGTAGTCGGCGATCGCATCTTCGAGGAAGTCGCGCGAGGTCTGGTCCAGGCCCTCGGTCTCGAACCCCTCCTCCGCAAGCACACCGTCCTCCTCACTCTCGTTGGGAGCGAAGCTGTAGACTAGAGCGACCTTCAGTCGTTGAGCCTCGGGGAGCTCCCTCTGCTGATCCCTGAACTCCGCGTAGTAGCGCTTGGCGGCGTCGATGGAGGCTGTGGCAAAGATGGAGTTGAAGCCATCGATCCGTCGCGACTCCCGCTTTTCGAGGACCTTGCTGCGAGCGCCAGCGACCTCGGCGATGTTGGTGAGCACGCGATGCTTGTAGCTTCTGCTCCGCTTGGTTTTCTGCTCGAAGTGCTCGCGGGTGTAGGCGACGACCTGGCTCACGCGCTGAGGGGCCAGCAATGCGCGCTCCGCGTCGATCCCGAACACTTGCTTGTCGGTCACTCCCGGCGGCAGCTTGATGGTGTTGACGTAGTCGATGCGGAACGGGAGCACGTTCTTGTCGGTGATCGCGTCCACAATCGTGTACGTGTGGAGCTTGTCGCCGAACGTTTGCTCGGTGGTTCGCCGCTTCGCATCTCCGCCGGTAGAAGAGTTCTCTGCGAAGATGGGCGTGCCCGTGAACCCGAACAGGTGATACCGGTTGAACGCGCGCCTGATGGCCGCATGCATGTCGCCGAACTGAGAGCGGTGGCACTCGTCGAAGATGATGACGACGTGGCCGTCGTACACGGCGTGGTCTCGGTTCCCGGCGATGAACGTCGACAGCTTCTGGATCGTGGTGACGATGATGCGGGCGGATGGGTCACCCAGCTGTCGCTTGAGCACGGCGGTGGAGGTGTTCGAGTTGGCGGCGCCCTTCTCGAAGCGGTCGTACTCCAGCATGGTCTGGTAATCGAGGTCTTTGCGATCCACCACGAACAGCACCTTGGCCACGCCCTCGCCCCGCGACGCCAGCTGCGCCGTCTTGAAGCTGGTGAGCGTCTTACCGGAGCCGGTGGTGTGCCAGACATAGCCGCCCGCATGGACGGTGCCGAGAGTCTTGGCGTTCCGGGCGATGTCTATCTTGTTCAGGATCCTCTCGGTGGCCGCGATCTGGTAGGGCCGCATGACGAGCAGCATTCGGTCGGCCGTGAGCACACAGTATCGAGCGAGCACGGCGAGCAACGTGTGCTTCGCGAAGAACGTCTTGGTGAAGCCCGCCAGGCTCTGAATCGGCCGGTTCGTGGCGTCTGCCCACCAGGAGGTGAATTCATAGGAGTTCGACGTTACCCGTACTCGTCTCCTGCCGTTGGCTTCGTCGAGGTGCTGTCGTCGCGTAGTGTTGCTGTAGTACTTCGTCAGCGTGCCGTTGGTGATGACGAATATCTGGGTGTAGTCGAAGAGTCCCGAGCCCGCCCAGAACGAGTCCCGCTGGTAGCGGTTGATCTGGTTGAAGGCCTCGCGGATGTCCACGCCGCGACGCTTCAGCTCGACATGGACCAGCGGCAGACCGTTTACGAGGATGGTGACGTCGTAGCGGTTGGCCCGCGCAGCGCGGCCTTGACCCTCACCGACCTCGTACTGGTTGATGACCTGGAGGTGATTGTTGTGGATGTGCTTCTTGTCGAGGAGCTTGATGTTCTGTGTGGACCCGCCGTCGCGGACCAGGACCTGGATCGGGTCCTCCTGAATACGACGGGTTTTGTCTTCGGCCGTGTCGTTGGCCCCGGCTACGCGCTCCGTGAAGAAGCGCTCCCACTCGTTGTCCGAGAACGTGACGCCGTTGAGCTTCTCCAGCTGCGCGCGCAGGTTCGCGATGAGCTGCGCCTCGCTCGTGATGGGCAGGTACTCGTAGGCTTGGGCCTTCAGGCGCTCGATGAACTCGTGCTCGAGCTGCGCCTCGGTCTGATAGCCATCGGCGATGCCCTGCTCGTCCGGGATGTACTCGGCCACCACCGTGCTCTGGTCGCTGACCGCGAGCGGTGCGTAGCGGCGGGGCGGGAACTCGCTCACGCGGCGGCCTCCACGAAGCTCAGCAGCTGGTCGCGGTATGTCTCATACTGCTGCCGCCGCGCGCGGATCTCGGCAGGGAGGCCGTCGGAGAGGTCGTTCACGAGAGCGTCGAATTGGTCGAGGATCGCGACGATGCGGCGCTGCTCACCGAGCGGTGGCACAGGGATCTTGAAACCCTTGATCAGGCTGGCGTTCAGGTCCGCTCTGGCGCCTCGCCCCATTGACTTGATGTCCTCGTAGTGACTACTGACCCAGTGAAACACATAGCGGTATTCGGCTTGGGACTGGTCGATCTCAAAGTTGCAGCAGTGCTGGTTGGTGGTGAGTGGGATTTTGTTGATGGCCGACCTCCCAGCGGTAGCCCCGGATATCGCGATGATCACGCAGTTCTCGGGAATCCGTTTCGCTGCGGTCTCGCTGAGAGCCTTTTCCGTTATACGCATCTCTGTGTCCTGAATGTCGACGAATCGTACTTCTTGGGTGCGCAACCACGGGATAGTCCCACCCTTGTAGTAGTCAGAGCGGCTAACCAGTGGAGTTCCGCCGGAGGAAACCCGCGTAGAGATCTCACCCAATGTCGTCCATCTTACCCCCCCTTCCGCGGCGTCTGTGAATGTCAAGAGAGAATCGCGATAGTACGCGTACTGTCTGCGGCGAGCCTCAAGCTCCGCCTCAAGCTCCGCCTCAAGCGCAGCGAACAGGTCCAACACGCGGACAATCTCTTCCTGCACCGCAAGCGGTGGGACCGGGATGCGGATTTTGGCCATGCTCTCGCCGGAGAGTCTCTTCACCTTGGCTCGGGCGACGTGCTTGTTCTTCTGTGCATGGAACTCACGAGCCTGCATGGCATACGCGATGTACTTCGGGTCTTGTTCGTGGCGGAAAGCGAAGCAATCGTCATGGAACGCGACGTCGTCGCCGCCGAGCCAAGCCACCGCTTTGCCCACATCCTCGACGGTCTCCCCGACACCCGCGACCACAATGTCCCCGGTCCGCGCAAAGCGGAGCTGGGAGCGCAATTCTTCGCGCACGTGGGATGCCGCCGATAGCAGCCCGTTGAAATACCCCGGTAGGGGATCGACACGGTGGATCGCTCCGAATAGTGTCGGGGCATGTCGATGGGACGGCGGAAGGCCAGAAGCAACGATCGCTGTTCGTAGAGACCGAGAGGATGGCCAGGCGCCTCGGCACCGGTTCTACGACGCGCTCAACCAGGTCCTGGACGAAGCAGGATTCGATGCGCACGTGGAGACGCTGTGCGAGCTGGCGTTCGAGCCGAGGAGCCAGGGCGGTCGGCCGTCGTTGGCGCCAGGCGTGTACTTCCGCATGTTGTTGCTGGGGTACTTCGAGGGGATCGAGTCGGAGCGCGGGATCTGCTGGCGATGCGAGGACTCGCTCTCGCTGAAGCGCTTCCTGGGATTCGAGCCGCACGAGTCGACGCCCGACCACTCAACGTTGTCACGCATGCGCACGCGACTGCCCGAGTCGACGTACGTGGAGGTCTTCCGCTTCGTGATGCGTGTGCTCAACGAGCGCGGTCTGCTGCGCGGCCAGGTGGCTGGGGTGGATGCGACCTACCTTCGCGCCGATGCGTCGATGAAGACCATCGTGCGGAAGGGCAGCGGCGAGGGCTACAAGGGCTACCTGCGCAGGCTCGCCAAGGGTCCGGCATCGAGAACCCGACCGAAGAGGAGCTGCGCCGCTTCGACCGAAACCGCGAAGGCAAGAAGACGTCGAATGAAGAGTGGGCAAGCCCCACCGACTCGGACGCTGAGATCGTGCGCTTGAAGGATGGGCGAACGCGACTCGGCTACAAGGCCGAGCACGTGGTCGACATGGAGACCGGAGCGCTCTCGCCGTGGACGTGATGGCCGCCACGACGAGCGACCCTCGTCCATCGAGACGAGCCTCAAGCTCGCCGAGCAGAATCTCGAGCGCACCATCGCTCGCGACGACGATGACGACGACAGCGACGAACCACCTTCCAGCAAGTCATCCGGGAGCATCCGCGAGGTCGTCGCCGACAAGGGCTACCACAAGGCGAGCACGATTCCGGAGCCTCGAGGAGAAGCGCATCGGACCTACATTCCCGAGCGGCTTCAGCACGGCAAGCGTCGCTGGCAGAAGCATGGTGGACGCAAGACGGCAGAGGCCGTGTACCGCAATCGAACGCGTGAAGCGCCCGAAGGGCAAAGAGCTACAACGCCGTCGCGGTGAACTCATCGAGCGCTCCTTCGCGCACATCTGCGAGACCGGCGACCATCGACGCACGCGGCTCCGAGGCGAAGACAACGTCCGCAAGCGCTACCTCATCCAGTGCGCGGCTTCAACCTCAGCATCCTGATGCGCGGCTCCTCGGAGCAGGCACCCCTCGCCAGGTCGTGGACCTGGCGAAGGCCTATGGGGCGCAGCAGCCACTCTCGCGGATCACGTCGTGTGTGCGCTGGTGGCTCTCATGGCTGCTGTGGTTGCGACCAGCGCCGCCACGATCCGTCACGGCCGCTCCTATCTGCCGCCCTCGCTCACGCCACCCGACAGCCCTGGCTCGCTTCTGGGTTTTTCAACGGGCTGATAGCGTCCAGGTTCCGTAGCGCGTGTAGATCTCGCCATAGTGGATGCTCGGGAGCCCGTCGTCGACTACATCTTCTTTGGTGAAACGCCGCCCGCGCGTGAACTCGCCGATCTCGCCGAGCGCCCTGAACGGCACCCCGCCCGGGCAGTGCTTCGCGATGAGGTCGTGGATACGGCTCATGGCTTGTTCTTCGCCTCTAGGCGTCGGACGCCGCTGTCGGTGGTCAACACCTTCATCTGCTGGATAGCGGTCTGGTTCAGCAGTGTGAGGCGCTGGCTCTGCGCCACGCCCTGGTGGATGAGGTGCGCGTTCAGCGCCTCCAGGTTGGCCAAGCACACGAGCTGCGCGACGTTGGCCTCATCGCGGATGTTGCCCTTGCTGCCAGGTTGGCCATCACGCCACTCCCGGGCCGTCTTGCCGAACAAGGCTACGTTCAGCAGGTCGGCTTCGCTCGCGTAGACCAGGGAGGCTTGCTGTGGGGTGACCTCGGGTGGAATGAGGTTCTGCTGGATGGCGTCGGTGTGGATGCGGTAGTTGATCTTGGTGAGGTTGCGGCCGACGTCCCAACCGAGCTGGTCGCGCTCCCCCTCCTTGAGGCGCTGGAACTCCTTGATCAGGTAGAGCTTGAACTCGACCGAAATCCAGGCCGCGAACTCGAAAGCGATGTCCTTGTGCGCGTACGTCCCGCCATAGCGTCCAGCCTTGGATGTGATGCCAACGGCGCCAGTGCGTTCGATCCACTGCTTGGGCGTGAGGGTGAAGCTGTTCAGCCCGGCTCGCAGTCTAATCCCGTCGAATTCGACGGGGTTGAAGTCCGCGTTGTTGAGCCGCTCCCAGATGCCCAGGAACTCCAGCGTGTTTCGGTTCCTCAGCCAGTTTCGGATGAGGTCATCGGTGTGCTCGGCGTTCTTGTGGCGAGCGATGTCGGTCAGCGAGATGTAGTCCTCGTCGGCGCCGGCCACGACCGTCACGGCGCGCCCCTGGACCGTGATCTGCCGGTTCTCGCTCACGCGGCACCCTCCAGGTCTGCCACGATGGCGTCGATCTCGGTGCGGAGCCGCGATTGCCGCGCCACGATTCGCGCGATCTCGGCGTTGAGCTCCAGGATATCCACCGCCTGGCGCGTGTCCTCGCGCTCGACGTACGACGAGACCGCGATGTTGTAGGCGTTCTCGGCAATGGCCGAGTGGGGGACGACCCTCGCGAAATGTTCCACGTTCTGCCGCGCCACGTAGGCGTCCAAGACCTTCTTGTGGTGCTCGGGCGCCAGGTGGTTCTTGTTGCCCACGCGTGTGGATCCAGCGCTGGCGTCGATGAACAGGACCGCGTTGTCGTGCTTGGACTTCTTCAGCACGATGATGCAGGTGGCGATGGTGGTGCCGAAGAAGAGGTCGGGCGGGAGCTGGATGACGGCGTCCACGTAGTTGTTGTCGATCAGGTACTTGCGGATCTTCTGCTCCGCGCCGCTGCGATAGAGCACACCCGGAAACTCGACGATGGCTGCCGTGCCGTTCACCGCGAGCCACCTGAGGATGTGCATGGCGAAGGCCAGGTCGGCCTTGGACTTTGGGGCCAGCACACCCGCTGGCGAGAAGCGTGGGTCGTTGATCAGCGTGGGGTTGGCGTCGCCCTCCCAATTGATCGAGTAGGGTGGGTTGCTGACGATGGCTTCGAAGGGCTCGTCGTCCCAGTGCTTCGGATCGATCAGCGTGTCCCCATGGGCGATGTCGAACTTCTCGAAGTTGACGTCGTGCAGGAACATGTTGATGCGGGCCAGGTTGTAGGTGGTCAGGTTGATCTCCTGCCCGTAGAAGCCCTGCCGCACGTTCTCCTTGCCCAGCACCTTCACGAACTTCAGCAAGAGCGACCCGGAGCCGCACGCGGGGTCGTACACCTTGTTCACCTCGGTCTTGCCGACGACCGTGATGCGCGCGAGCAGCTCGCTGACTTCTTGCGGGGTGAAGAACTCGCCGCCGGACTTCCCTGCGCTCGAGGCGTACATGGTCATCAGGTACTCGTAGGCGTCGCCGAACGCGTCGATGCTGTTGTCGGCGAAGTCGCCCAGCTTCAGGTCGCCGATAGCGTCGAGCAGCTTCACCAGCTTTTCGTTGCGCTTTGCGACAGTCGGCCCGAGCTTCTGGCTGTTCACGTCCAGGTCGTCGAACAGACCCTGAATGTCCGCCTCACTCTCGGTACCCACCGCGGAGCCCTCGATGTTCTTGAACACCCGCTCCAGGGTCATGTTGAGGTTCTCGTCCTGGTCGGCGCGCTTGCGGACGTTGGCGAACAACTCAGAAGGGAGGATGTAGAAGCCTCGCTCGGCGACGGTCTCCTTGCGGCCGAACTCGGCCTTCTTGTCGGAGATCTCGGCGTAGTTGAAGGTGCGGTCCCCGGCGGCGCGCTCCTGTTCGTTGACGTAGGCGGTCAGGTTCTCGGAGATGAAGCGGTAGAACAGCATGCCGAGGACGTAGGACTTGAAGTCCCAGCCATCGACCGAGCCACGCAGGTCGTTGGCGATACGCCAGATGGTCTTGTGTAACCCGGGCGCTGGGCGTCGCGGGTGCTGGGCTGCATGGGGCTTTCGGGTAGGTAAGGCGGGCAGCGAGTCTACGGGAAGACCTCGAGTCCCGCGGCCAATTCGCCCCAGCGCTGGTGCCCAGGTTGCGTTCGCCCTGTGCCTGCGCGGCGTGCGCTGAGCTCAGCCCAGCACGCTGCGCAGCATCCAGGCGGTCTTCTCGTGCACCTCGAGGCGGCGCGTGAGCAGGTCGGCCGTGGGCTGGTCGTTCGCGCCGCTCACCACCGGAAAGAGCTTGCGAGCCGTGCGCGCCGTGGCCTCTTGGGCGGCCACCAGGTGCCGCACCATGTCGTCGGCGCTGGGCACGCCGTCCACCTCGGCGATGGATCCAGGGCGTGGAAGGCCTTGTAGGTGCCTGGGGCCGGGTGGCCGAGCGCGCGGATGCGCTCGGCGAGCTCGTCGAGCGCCGTCCACTGCTCCGTGTACTGCGTCATGAACATGGCGTACAGGCTGGTGAACTGTGGCCCCGTCACGTTCCAGTGGAAGTTGTGGGTCATCAGGTAGAGGGTGTAGCTGTCGGCCAGCAGGGCGGAGAGGCCGGCCACGATGGCGGCGCGGTCCTCTGGGCTGATGCCGATGTCGATGGCGGGAAGTGTGGGAGATGCGCTCACGATTCGTTCCGTCGCACGAGCTGGGCTCCCGTGACAAGACCGGGCGCGAAGGCCGCTTCAGCCGCAGGTCACGCGGTCCGTGCAGCGCCGGGTGTTGGTCATGCTGCCGTCGTCGGCGCAGCGCCCGCTGAGGCACTCGTTGGACGAGTCGCACACGGTCCCGTTGGGGTCGCGTGTCTCACAGGTGGCGCAGTTCACCAGCTGGTCGCAGAGCGCGCCGGCCAGCTCTCGAGGTGTGTCTTCGAGCGCCACCCCCCCCCGAGGGGCTGGAGCACGCGCTGCCCCCGCCGGCGATGGCGAGCACGATGAGCGTGAGCGGGCGAAGACCGAAGGAGAACGCACGCGGGAGGAGGTCATGCCAAACACCCACAGCAACCTACGTGCCACGCCTCGCGAACCGCGATCGTCCGAGAGAACTCGGATCGCCGACGCAACGCTTGCGCTGCACGCGGGATTGGCGCGGGCAGAGCAACCTCGGCAGGGGGGCGTCACGCCAGCGGGCGAGTGCGCAGGAACGCCGCCAGCGCGGCCGACGAGAGAATGATGAACAGCGCGTAGAGCAGCGGCAGCCACAGCAGCTGAGCGTGCAGCTCCGCCAGGAACGAGGTCATCAAGATGCCCAGCGCCAGCGGGCTGTTCTGGATGCCGGTCTCGAAAGCCACCGCGCGGCGTGCGGCCGGCCCGAGGCCCTGGAGGCGCGCGCTCAGGTACCCGAGGCCGAAGCCCACGACCCGAGGCCCAGCGCCGCCGCGTACACCGTGGGGGGGGTGACTCGACCAGCAGGTGGCCGTTGCGCACGAGCCCCGTCCCGATCAGCAGCGCCAGCACGGCGAGCCCCGCCACGCTGCCGGCCCGCTCCACGCGCGCGGCCGCCGCCGACGAGCGGTGACGCACGGCCATGCCGATGCCCAGCGGCACCAGCATGAGCGCCAACGTGGCGGCGATGTTGGTGTAGGGGACGACCAACGTCGCGCTCGAGAAGGGCGCCGCATACACGCAGCGCGAGCGGCATGAGCACCACCGCGGCCACCGACGAGAGCGCCGTCATGGTGATGCTCAGCGCCAGGTCGGCGCGCGCATAGTAGGTGAACAGGTTCGAGGTGGTGCCCCCGGCGTGCAGCCCACCACGATGAGGCCGATGGCGAGCTCCGGCGGCAGCGCGAGCGCGTGCGCGCGAGGCCGAACGCGATCAGCGGCATCCAGCCGAACTGCGAGGCGAGGCCGATCAGCGGGCCCCGCGGTTTCCGCACCACCTCGCGGAACGCGTCCACGGTGAGGGTGGCGCCCATGCCCACCGCGAGGACCACCAGCAACGCGAGCAGGACTTGTTCGAGGGGCGAGAGCATGCGCGCCGCGAGTGGAGCGAGAGGCCGCCTGCGCTGTCGAGGGCAGGTTGGCTACGTCACCCGCCGAGCTGCGCCGAGGTCCCTGCGCTGCCCGCGCCCTGTCGTGCCTTGGCGCGTGACAGATACAGCGCCAGCAGCGGCCCGAGCAGCAGGCCGGGCACCAACACCACGCCCCACGTGAACAGGCCGGAGCGTGGCGATGGCGAGAAACCGCGCCACGTCGCTCGGGCGGACCGGCACGGGCTCTGAGGGCACGTGGGTGAGCGCGCGGATGGCGGCCACGTCCCCGTCGAGCAGCGCCTCCACGTCCGTGTGGCGGTACAGCGAGCGGCTCTGACGACCCCGCGCGAAGGCCCGCAGCGTGCGCAGCGGCGCGATGGCGGCGCCATGAAAGGCCGCCTACGTTCAGGACGTAGGCCGCCACGAAGTCCTCGCAGCCGGCGCCCAGCTCCCACGCAGAGATCTCCATCTCGCCCACCAGGTCGGTGTCGTAGCCGGTCACGATGTGGTGCAGGTCGTGGTACCGGACCGCCCGCACACGCGCCTCGGTGTTGGGGATGGGGACCGGGATGGGTCCGAACTTCACCTCCACCCAGGCGTCCCCGTAGCCGCCATCCGCGCCGAAGTGGTTGGCCTCGAAGTAGCGCGCCCGGGCGCTGCGGACGGGCTCGCTGGTGGGGTACTCGATGATCGCCATGGTTGCCTCCAAAAAGTGACTACGGTCATTTTTCGTGGTCAGTGATGTGCCCCTGGCAAGGCGCCAGCGGATGATTTTGTGGATTTTGTTGGTTAGACTGGCCGCCACAGGCGGACCTGGGTCGCAAAACCAAAGTCGAAGCGGACCGCCCTGCGCCCGGTAGAGGGTGGGCGGCGCGAGGCCAACAAGGAGGACAAGCGCGAGCGCATCCGCGCGAGGCGGCCTTCGAGGCTGTTCCTCGAGCACGGCGTGGGGCACCAAGCTGGCCGACGTGGCGGGAGCGCGCCGGCGTAGCCAAGGGCACCCTGTTCCTCTACGCGAGCGACAGAGGACCCTGGTCTGCATGGTGATGCACGAGCGCCTGGCCGCGGCGGTGGAGCGCGCCTTCCGCACGCTGCCGCGCGGGGTCCCCTTGCTGGACGAGCTGGTGCACGTCTTCGGGCTCTTGCTGCGCACCTATGGGGAGGCCCCCCCGACCTGGCCAGCGCTCGCGTGCGCGCTCGGCACCGCCAGCGGCCCCAACGGCCGGCGCATGGCGGCGCTGACCTACTCGTTCCTGCACCAGCTCGGCGGCCTGGTGCCGCAGCCAAGGCGCGCGGCGGGTGGCGCAGGACATCGACGTGCTGGCCGCCGCGCAGAACCTCTTCGCGCTGTACTTCGCTGCGATCATCTCGTGGCTGGGCGGCTATGGCACGCTCGAGGACGCCATCGAGAAGCAGCTGCGCACGCGTCGCTCGCGCTGCAGCTGCGCGGCCTCGCGCACTGAGCGAGGCGCGCGCTTGCCGGGGTGACCTGGCGCTCACGGCACCACCACCTCGTGCTCGGCGCTAGCGAACGCGCGGAAGCGCGCGGCGGTGCCGCTCGGGCGCGCTCGGCAGGGCCCAGCTGAAGCGCCGCCCGATCTCGAGGCCCAGGGATGCAGGCAGGCGCAGGCGCCCCGCGTCGAGGTCCTCGCCCATGGACCAGCGCGACAGGAACGCCACCCCGAGCGACAGCCCCACCGCGCGGCGGATGGCGGCCGTGCTGCCCAGCTCGAGGTCGAAGGGCATGGGCTTGCGGCCCAGCTTGCGCAGCGCGCGCTCCACCACGGTGCGTGTGCCCGAGCCCACCTCGCGCCACAGCACCGGCGTGTTCAGGTCCACGTTGTGGCCCCGGAACGGCGAGTTGGCGGCCACCACCGGCAAGAGCGTGTCGTCCAGCAGCCGCTCGAGGCGCACACGGGGCGCGCGCGAGGGCCCTCCACCAGCCCGAGGGGCAGGGCGCCGCTCTCCCGTGCGATGATCCCGCTGGTGTTTCGCCACGATCAGGCGCAAGCCCGTGGCGCCTTCCTGCGCCCGGAAGCGCGCAAGCTTGGGCACCAGGCCCGCCGCGATGGTGGTGCTGGCGCCCAGCACCAGAGGCGCGAGCGGGCGTCGCGCGTGGTCACGTCGGCCACCAGCTCGTCCACAGCTGGGCGTCGATGCGGCGCGCGTGCAACAGCAGCCGGCGGCCCGCGTCGGTGGGCGTGACGCCACGCGCAAAGCGCTCGACAGCGTGACCCCCAGCGCCCCCTCCCAGCTTCTTTACGCTGGCCGTCCACGGCGGCTGCGAGAGGTGCAGCTGGCGCGCCGCTTTGGTGATGCTGCCGGCGTCGATCCACGGCACAGCACGGCGAGGTGGCGGGAGTCGAAGTCGTCGCGCGCGCTAGCCATAGGCGTGACTATGGCACATCTGCTCCGACCATTCGTCACGGCGATGGATCGGAGGCGTCTTCGCACGTGTCCACGGCAGTCACGCGCATGACCCGGCGCCCCGCTGGGTCCGTTGGCACGTCCAGCCGCGACGGTGTTCTTCGCAGTTGCTGGACGGCACGGCCTTGACCGGCTGCGAAGGACGAGCACCTCGCCAGAAGTGACACCGCGGCGGTCCCACCGGCCAGATAGGGTGTCGAACGGACCGCTCGGCGGGCGCTCCGAGGCCTAGGTCGCACTGGTTCAGCACCACCCTTCGTCGTTTCATTCCCCAACTGGCTGGGCGCGCGGCCGTCGGCGGACCCGTGGACCACCGCGCTGCTGTCCCTCGTCGTGCTCGCCGCGCCCGGGTGCTACCGCGCCCACGAGGTCGCCGTCGACGACCCACCGGACGCGGGTCGTCGACGGACGCGGGCACCCGGGTCGAGGTCATCGTGTCTGACCGACGAGGGCCACCAGGCGCCGAGACCGGCGGCGGGCGCCCTCGTCGTGGTCGAGGACTGCGCCAGCGGGCAACGTGGGAGGCCGTCTCCGGCGCCAACGGTGCGGCGCGCTTCGACTCGTCCGGCGCGACCTGCTGGAACGTCACCGCGGGTCATCGGGGACGAGGCGCTCAGTGTGCTCCGTGCGCCTGTGCCCTTGCCGGGGCCGCTCGTCCTTTCGTGAAGTGGTGGTCCAGCCTTCGGACGTGCTTTCGCCTTGGCAGCTGGAGGTGGAGGAGGACTGAATGGGGGTTCTTCCAGCTCTCGGCGCCCCGGGGTGCGGCGCGGGCTCCTGACGTTCGAGGGGCTGGTAGACCGCGACGCTGGCCCTCCGTGAAGGCATCGCCGTCGTGATCCACGACAGGCGGAACGAGCAGCGGCTGCGTGGGAGATCGTGAACCTCGTCGCCGTGCCCGGCGGACCTCTGCGAGCGAGGTCGCGCCTGCCGCTGGCGAGCTCCGAGGTCGGGCGACGCGACCGTGGAGGTCATCGTTGCAAGCGTCCAACACTGTACCCGCAATCCTTCGTGGATGAGGGGGTCGCGGTTTGGAACCTCTCCCACCACGTCACCACCCGGTCGCCTGGCGGGGGCTCTACGAGGTCGGCTTTCCGGACACGCTTTACGGGGAGACCCTGACCCCGACGCTGCTACGCCTCGTTTCCGGTGGGTGATGCTCCGGGGCGCGTCCGGGTGGTCACCACCCCAGGCTCAGCGGAACCAGGTCGTTGGTTCGCGCACGCGATGCCTGTGCCGAATCGGATCGCGTCGTGGGGCGACATCCCGGCCGTGAGCGGCGGCCACCGGTCCGTGATCCCCGGCGTCACGGTCTCGGACCACGAAGGAGCTCGCTCGACGAGCTGGTGATCGACGTGGGGGCGCAGGGCACCGCGGCCGCATGGTCTTGCGGACGGCGGGACCCCGGCCCTTCCGCTGGAGCATCGAGAGCTTCGAGGTCGGGCGAGCCCGCTTCGAGGGCGTGCCACCCCTGCCAGCGACCGTGGAGGAGCGCGTCGCGCTCTCGGGGCGGAGCGTGTACGTGCAGTTCGGTGTCGTCGCGCCCTCGGCGGCATCCTACGCGCCGGACGACTCGTACCCGCTGACGGTGCCTTGGTGGTTCCGCGAAGGCTTCATCCTCGGTGATCCCGCGGAGTTCGGCCCCGAGCTCGCCCACTGCCCCGCCACCCCCTGAAGGCCAGCCGCCCAGTGCGGCGCACAGGCCGGCGAGCGATGCGCTGGGTGGCCTGCTGCGCGCTAGTCATAGATGGGGGTGATGGCACATCGGATCAAACGATTCGTCCATGCGATGTGTCGGGGGCACCTTCAGGGTCATGTCCACGCTCGACCTGCACCCCGGTCCCGTCCCGCTCGCAGCGCCTCTGCGCGCAGCCGCGGTGGTCCGTGCGTTCACTCGGTCACGCGGTGGGCTGCGCCGCGCCGTCGTCCCCGCGCTCGGCCTCGCCTGCCTGGTGATGCCCGGGCTCGGGTCGGTGGGCGCGCTGGCCCTGGGCGTCGCGGTGGCCTTCGCGGGGTGGAACGTGTGGGAGGCCGAGACCAACGCGCTGGCCAAGCGCCTGCTGATGCTGTCCGTGATGGGCCTCGGGGCGGGCCTCGACCTCGGCGCCGTGGTGGACGTGGGTCTCTTGGGCGCGGGCCTCGCGGTGGGCAGCATCGCCCTGTGCCTCGCGCTCGGCTGGGCGCTCGCGCGGCTCTTCCGCGTGGACGCGCTGACGGGGCTGCTGGTCACGGCCGGCACGGCCATCTGCGGAGGCAGCGCCATCGCCGCGGTGGCGCCCACCGTCTCGGCGCGCGCGCACCAGGTGACCGCGGCGCTCGGCACGGTGTTCACGCTCAACGCCGTGGCCCTGCTGGTCTTCCCGCTGGTAGGGCACGCGGCTCGGCGTGGACGCCCACCAGTTCGGGCTGTGGTGCGCCGTGGCCATCCACGACACCAGCTCGGTGGTGGGCGCCGCCATGACCACGGGCCTGACGCCCTCGAGGTGGCCACCACCGTGAGCTGGCGGGCGCGCTGCGGATCATCCCGCTCACGGCGGCCCCTGGCCTTACCACCCCCTTCCGGCAGCGGCGTTGCGGCGCAGGCTGCCTGCCGGCACGGCCACCGTGGACTCGCCCCGCCGGGGCCCGCGCCGCGCGCCCGTGGTTCCCGGGCTACCGTGGTGCTGGCGGCCGGCCTCGTGAACGCGTTCCCGGTCCTCGCGCCGCTCGGCGACGCAGCCAGCAGCCTCGCGCGGCGCCTGCTGGTGCTCGCGCTCTTCTTGGTGGGCGCCGCCCTCAGCGCGGCGCCTGCGTCGGTGGGCCTGCGCCCGTTCCTGCAGGGCGTCACGCCCTGGGTGCTAGTGTCGCTGGCGTCGCGGGGCGTGATCCTGGCCGTGACCTGAACGAGGACGGCCGTCGCCCTCGCGCGCAGAACGTGGACGTGGACGTCGTCCACGTCAGTCGACTCGTCACAAGTCCTGGATGGGTGACCGGCAAGCCGAATCGGCTTCTGGGAAGGCGATTAGGGCACCCCGGCTGAAGCCGAGGGCAGCAAACTACGCATGGATAGTCCTAAAGTCCCCGCCTGTCGGCGCGGACTGCGTGGCTGACAGCAGGGTGTGTTCTACCGACGTGCCCGGACGCAGAGGCTCCGCGGAGCCTCACGGCATGGGGTGTCCGGGTAACCTTGGTGAGACGGTCGTCAACCTCGCTTCCAGCTAGTCCGCCTCGCGCGGACTTTCCAGGTCGCCGGGGCCTGGTTTGCTGCCCCGGCTTCAGCTCAAGGTGCCCAAGTGCCATGAAACAGGCTGTATTCATCGACAGCCGAAGCCCGCCCAAACCCTCCGGAACCGTCCCCGGTCGCCTGGCACTTGCGACGAGTCGATAGACGTGAGACGTGCTCGTGCTCGTGCTCGTGCTCGCCTCCCGACCACACCTCTCAACGCTCTGGGGAAGCGCACCCGGTGATCTCGCCTCGCTCGCCTCCCAGAGCTTCGCCGCAGCGCGGTCGTCAGCGCGATGCGCTTCGGCGCAGTCACCTGGCAGTCCACGATGTACTGCCCGGTCACGTGCTCGAGCTCGGGGTGCGTGGCCGCGTAGGTGGCCCGCGGTAGCCCTCGGACTCGTCGATGCTGAACTGCTTCCACGCCGTCCCCAGGATCAGCTTCAGCGGCCCCGGGTTGTTGCCGATGCCGAGGTTCGTGAAGATCAGCCCCGGGTGCACCGCGTTCGTGGTGATGGACTCGCCGGCGAGGCGCCGGGCCAGCTCACGCGTGAAGCAGATGTTCCCGAGCTTGCTCGCCGAGTAGGACCCGAGCGGCCAGTAGAACCGCTTGAACGTGAGGTCGTCGAGCCGCAGGCGCCCGATGACGTAGCTGTTGGAGGTGACGTTCACCACGCGCGCGGCGGGGGCGCGGCGCAGGGCGGGCAGGAGCCGCAGCGTCAGCGCGAACGGGGCAAGGTAATTTACGGCCATGGTCATCTCGTGCCCCTCGTCGGTGAGCAGCCGGCGCTGGTTCACGAGCCCGGCGTTGTTCACCAGGATGTCGAGCGGCACGCCCAGCGCCAGCACCTCGCGGGCGGCGCGCTCCACTTCGCGCAGCAGGCTCAGGTCGGCGATCACGCGGATGGGCTCGGGGCGCCCGCGGCGCGCAGCGCGGCCTCCACCTCGGCGCAACGCGCAGGGCTGGGGCCACCAGGATCACGGTAGCGCCGCGCCCGAGAGCGAGCGCGGTGCCGCGGCCGATGCCGCTGGTGGGGCCGGTGACCAGCGCGTGCTTGCGGCAGGTCGGGGATGCTGGCGTGGTCGAAGGTGCTCATCGGGTCTCGTGGTCTCGGGGAGGGGTCTCGAACGGGTGCAGGGTCAGCGTGAGGCGCCGGCCGCGAGGCGCGCCAGCACCGCGGCGTCCCCTTTGCTGGGCAGCCCGGCGGCCAGGTAGAGCGCGTCGATCACGCGCATGTTGGCGACCGCGTCGTCGGCGGTGGTGGTGGGTGGCACGCCGGTGCGCACGGCCTCGGCAAAGGCGGCGAGCTGCGCGCGGTAGGTGGACCCGCCGGGCACGCGCTCCACGCGCTTCGCGCCGTCCGTGCGCACCACCAGGCGGTGGTAGACCTCCGGGCTTGATGAAGTTGAGGATGTCGATGCGCCCGCGCGAGCCCCACGAGCTTCATGGACACGCTCAGCAGGCGGCTGCAGCGCATGCCCACGAAGAGGTCCACCTTGGCGCCGCTCGTGGGCGGCCGCAGCGTGGCCTCCATCTGCCGGTCGATGAGCGTGCCGTGCAGCTTGGCGCGCGCGCTATCCACCACGGGCTCCTCGCCGGTCACGGCGCGCACGAAGCCCACCGGATAGCAGCCCATGTCGATGGTGCCGCCGCCGCCCGTGCGGTAGTCGAAGCGGAAGTCGTCGAACGGCAGGTAGGCCGAGAAGCTGGCGTCGATGGACCGCAGCGCGCCGATCTCCCCGAAGCGACGATGCTGCGCACGCGCCCACCAGCGGGTGGTAGCGGAAGTGCATGGCCTCGGCGACGATCAGCCCCGTGCCCGCCGCGGCCTCGGCGATGCGCGTGGCCTCGCTGGCGTTGGCCGCCATGGGCTTCTCGCACAGCACGTGCTTGCCCGCCGCGATGGCGCGCAGCGTCCACTCCACGTGCATGCTGATGGGCAGCGGCACGTAGACCGCGTCGATGTCCGGGCGCGCCAGCAGCTCGTCGAAGGAGCGGTGCGCTGGGGATGCCGTGCTTGCGCGCGCGTACTTCGCGAGCGCCTCGGGGCCCCTGGTACTCCTCGGCCACCGCCACCACCTCCACATCGGGCAGGGGTGCGGGCGTTGTTGATGAGCGCGAAGGGCGCGATGCGGGCGGCGCCCAGGATGCCGATGCGTAGCGTCATGACTCCTCCACGCGCACGGGGAAGCGCTCGAAGTAGAAGGCGAAGCGCCGCCGCAGGTCCTCGGGGCGCACCCCGAAGCCGCGCTCGAGGTCGTACTCGAGCCGCCCGTCCTTGCCGCGCGGGTGCGCCTCGAGGAAGGCCGCCTGCTCCGCGCGCGACGCGCTGGTGCGCGGGATGCGAGCGCGCCGGTAGATGGTGTCGAGCGTGCCCTCGGTGTCCTTCATGAACGCGTGGAACAGCACGTCGTGCGAGCGGTTGGCCGGAATCCGCTCGCGGTCCTCGACCCCGCGCCGCAGCAGCCGCTCGATGCGCTCCGCCCAGTAGGCGATCAGCCGGTCGGCGTCCACGCGCGTGCGCCCCACGCGCTCGGCGTAGCCCAGCATCGGACGGTGGACTGGATCACGGCCACCGGGTCGCGGTGCGTGGAAGATCACGGTGGCGTCCGGGGAACGTGGCGTCCAGCGCGGGCAGGTTCTCGAGGTGCTGCGGGGCACTTCAGCACGAAGCGTCGCGCCGGGCTTCCCGGCTTGCCGGTCCTGCCACTGAATCAGCTGGAGCGCGCGCTTCATGTACGCGAAGTGCGGTGTCTGGTCGGTGCGGGAAGCTGTGGTCGCGGTAGCGCGGCACGCCCCGTCCACTCGAACACGTAGCTCGCGAAGTCCGGCCCCATCAGGCTCGATCTCTTCGTGGATGTGGTCCGGCGTCAGGGTGCATGGCCGCGAGGTGCGGCACCGCGAGGCGCATGCCGACCCACTTGCCGGTGCAGCGCAGGTAGCGCGGGTCGGCCGACAGCGTGGTGACGCCCAGGCAGTCGCGCGCCTTGTCGGGCAGCGCCTGGTCCAGGCGCGAAGAGCGCGCGCCCAGCTTGCCCGGAGCGCGCTCGCGCGGGTTGGGCACGGGCTCGAGCAGCTCCCACAGCGGCAGCGAGCGGAAGCGGCTGTCGGCGGCCAGCAGGTTCACCAGGTGCGTGGTCCCGCTGCGCGGCAGGCCGGCCACGATCACGGGCGCCGCGATCACCTCTTGGTCGATCTCGGGGTGGCGCGTGTACTGGTCCTGCATGAGCAGGCGGTTGCTGGCGTAGCGCACGAGATCCCCGTGCACGGTCTGCTTGCCCAGGCCCGAGAGCGTCTCGTCGGCGCGGTAGTCGGCCAGCAGCAGCTCGAGGCGCGCTGCAAGTCCATGGGCCCGAAGTCGTTGAGCCCCGTGCGGCGGCGCGCGGAGTCAGCACGCTGTCCGTGTCGAGGCGCACCGCCCCGCGCTCGGCCAGCCGCTTGAGGCGCCGCTGCGTGGGCGTGAGCACCAGCTCGCGCAGGTCGTCGATGCGGATCACGTCCGGCTGCGCGTCGCTGGTCGCCGCCTTCAGGCCTTCTTCACGGGCCGCTTGATCTTGGTGAAGATCTCTGCCCAGGTGGATGGCCACTCCCCTGCGGTCGCCCTCGAAGCGCAGCTTGCCCTGCATGGCCGCCTTCAACGGGTGCAGGTCGCCGTAGTTCAGCGCCACGAAGTCGGCCGTGCTCATGCCGATGCAGCAGCTGGGCGAGGGGTGCGCGCCCTCGTGGATGCGGCAGGTGCCGTTCTCCACCACCACAGCCCACGTGCCGCCTCGGGGGGCGGTCAGCTCTACTGATAGACCGCGCGCAGCCCCGGCACCGGCGTCCGGCACGAACCGCGCGGGCATGCCCGCCATCAGGCTCGCCACCTCGCCCGCTGCGCCTGCTCGCCGGCGCGGCGAGCAGCGCCTCGTCCAGCTTGCGCTCCTGCGCGCGCAGCCAGCCACCCAGCCAGAAGTTCTTCGCGTCCTCGGGCTGCTCCAGCAGGTGCGCGTGCGCGTCGCGGGCGAGCGCGAGCGCTCCGCGGTGGCCGGGCTGGGCCTCGAGCGCAGCCTCGGCGAGGCCCAGCGCGCGCAGCGGATCGGAGACCAGCAGCGCGAGCCCTTCGTCCACCACGCGGTCGGGCCCCAGCAGCGCCGACAGCGTGCCCGTCACGGGCGCGGCGGGGTACAGTCGCGCATGCTGCGCAGCTTGAACCAGCCCAGGTAGCTCTCCCAGATGGTGCGGCAGGCCCCAAGACGCCCTGCCGCAGCCCTCGCCCACGTACAGCTCGTCCGGCAGCCGCAGCTCGCGTGCGACGTCGTCGATGTCGCGGCCCTGGTTGATGCCCAGCACCGTCTGGTCGTGCACGTAGCGCACCGCGGCCTCGAGCCGGTCGAGGCACGCGCGGATCAGCGCGCCGCCCTCGATGGGCAGGCCGTGCCCGGTGATCAGCACCTCGGCCCCGAGCGCCCGCACGCGGTCGAGCGTGTCGAGATACGCCAAGGGGTCGCGGTAGCGGTCGCCGCGCACGGTGTTGAAGTTGGGGAAGTGCGGGAACAGCGGCCCGAACGTGTTGCCCACGAACGCCGTGCGCGTGGTGGGCAGCCAGATGACGGGTTGTCGATGGTCTCGCCGCCCGGGCAGCTCAGCAGCTCGAAGCGCACGTTGCCGGTCTCCACCACCAGCTGCTCGCTGAAGACCTCGTCGGGCACCGGCGCGTCCTGCACCACCACGTCGGGGTGGTGCGCCGCCACCTCGAGCGCGTGGTCGATGACCTCCTGGAACCACACGTAGCTGTGCGGTCGCCGCCGGGCCGCGATGCGCGCGTCGTCGGCCTGGCAGCGCAGGTTGTTGGCCTGCGCGATGAAGCGCGTGCCCGCCCTCGGCGTAAGAGCCCCACGCCGCCCACGTGGTCCACGTGCCCCTGTGTCACGAGGATGTGCGTGGTGGGCAGCCGGCTCACCGCATCGAAATTGCGCTCGTGCGTGAGCGCCTCGAAGCCGAGCCCGGTGTTCACGATCACGCGGCCCCCCGCGGTGAGCACCATGTACGCGTTGGACGTGCCGGGCGACATGTGGATGCCGGCGCCACCTCCGCGCCTCAGGTGCGCTGGCCGCGGCGCAGCGCTTCGTCGCCCCAGGGGCGCTGGTTCACGAGCTCTCGTACGGGGTCCATCGGGGCGAATGTAATACGACCGTATTATGTTGGCAAGCTCGAGGTTGGCGTTGCCGTGAACGGCGACGTCTATCGACTCGTCACAAGTCCTTCGTAGTGATGGGCATGCCGAATCGGCTTCTGGAAAGGCGATTAGGGCACCCCCGCCGAAGCGGAGGGCAGCAAACTACGCATGGATAGTCCTAAAGTCCCCCGCCTGTCGCGTGGACTACGGCTGATAGCGGGTGTGCTCCACCAAGGGACCCGGACGCAGCCGTTCCAGCCGCCTCCCTGTGTGGGGCCCGGGTAACCTTGGTAGGCCGGTCACCAACCTTTCCACCCGGTAGTCCCCTCGCGGGGACTTTCAGATCGTCCGGGGCCTGGTTGCTGCCCCTCGGCTTCGGCCGGGGTGCCCAAGTCTTGAAACACGGTGGATTCCTCGACAGCCAGAGCCCACGGAGAACCCTCCCAGACCTCCTTTGGTCGCCATCGACTTGTGACGAGTCGATGAGACGGCGACGCGAGCTCGGTGCCCCTCGACCTCAGGCGGTGAGAACCCTGGAAAACCCTCCACGGACTCGACAGGAGCCGCGCCGGCAGGCATCTAGCTTCGGCTGATGCGCCCCGACACCGCCGAGACCCGCGCGCGCTTGATCGCCACTGCCGAGCAGCTCTACGCCGAGCGCGGGCTGGACGGGCGTGTCCCTGGTCGAGATCAGCCGCGAGGCCGGGCAGCGCAACCGGGCCGCCGCGCAGTACCACTTCACCGACAAGGCGGGGCTGGGTGCAGGCCATCCTTGGACAAGCACACGCCGGGCATCGAGGCCGCGCGGCACGCCATGATCGACGCGCTCGAGGCGGGCACCGGCGAGCCCCCGCTGCGGGCCTGGGTGGACGCACTCGTGCGTCCGCTGGCCGCCAAGCTGGACGACGAAGACGGTGGTCGCGCGTTCCTGCGCGTGCAGGCCGAGCTGATGCGCCAGCCCGACGCCACGCTAGAGCACCGCGCCAAGCAGAACCGCGGCGCCGAGCGCCTCCTGCGCGGCATGACGCGTGCCACCACCGGAGCCGTCCCCGTGCCGCGCGCGCTGTTGGCCGCGCGCATGCTGCTGGTCACCGGGCTGCTGTTCCACGGCATGTCGGACTACCTGGCGCGCGACGCGGGGGGACCGCCGCCACGCGCCGTGTTCGTGGAGGCGCTGGTGGACGCCATCGAGGCCCTGCTGGCCGCGTCGCCGTCGGCCTCGGCGCTGGCGGCTGGCCGTCGCGGGTGAGCGGGGACACACTGAACGTCCATGCTCGCTCGCGTCGGATCAGCCTGGGCGCGGCGACTCGTGAGCCGCCAGCACGTGAACCTGCCCGACGCTCGGCGCGAACAGCCGGTCGCGGATGGCCAGGTAGGCCGGGTCGGCGAAGAACGCCGCGAACGCCGCCTGCGTGGCGAAGCGAATGGTGAAGAGGCGATTGAAGCGCGCCCCCTCCGGGCCGCGCAGCACCTCGGCCACGCGCACGTCGAGGACGAAGCGGCCCCCCGCGGCCTCGAGCAGGGGCGTCATCTCGGCGCGGTACTGCGTGTAGACGGCGTCATCGAGGACCTCGAGGCCAATCGTGCGGTCGAACATGGGGCAGCGTCTCCAGGGGTGTTGAGGCCACAGCTTGTCGCGCTTCTCCCTCTTCGGGCTCGCCCTGCTCTCTGGCTGCGGCGGAGGCGCCGAGGGCACCGGCGGCACGGGCGGCAGCACCACGGGCGCAGGCGCCGCGGAGCCGCTCACCTGCACGGTGCCCGAGGTCGCCCAGGCTCGCCCCATCGCACCGTTGCTCATCCCTGGCTGCAGCTTCACGGGCGGCTCGTCGTCCACGCCCACCATCCTGCGCACCGCCGAAGAGGTCTCCGTGGCACTCCAGTGCAGCGGCGAGGGCCAGCCGCCAGGCAGCGCGCTCGGCGTCGACATGGCGGCCAACGGCGTCTACCTGCTGCAGTACACCATGTCGCCCGCCTTCGGCGGCCTCCAGGTCTTCGACGACGGCACGCGCTCACGGTGCTCACCGCGCTTCCGCCCCCAACTGCCCGGGCGACCCCATGCCCATGCCCATGAACAGCACGGCCGCGTGGCTCATGCCCAAGGACGCCTCGCGCACCATGCAGCAAGCCACGTGCTCGCTGCCCGAGCGCTGCGACTGACGTCAGCGCTTGCCGTCCGGCCGCGCCACCACGTCGCCGGGCGCGAGCGCGCCCTCGCGCTTCAGCACCCAGAAGTCGCTGATGGGCACGAACGCGGGGCCCACCTTGAAGACCTCCCAGCCGAGCAGCAGCTCCGAGCTGCCGGGGTTCACGCTCACCAGCGGGCAGAAGCCGGCGCTGGCGGGGAAGTCCTGCTTCAGGTTGCCGGCCACCTGGTAGTCCAGGTAGTGCCCGCCACGCCAACCGCGCGGGAAGCGCACGCCCGCCGCCGGGCGCACGTGGTAGTGCCCGAAGGTCAGCGCCTTGCCGTGGCGGTCGCGCTTGGGCGCCGGCGGCGTGTCCCAGCCGGTCTGCTCCACCTTCACGTTCCAGCCGCGCAGCACGCCGCTGGCTGGGTCGCGGTGGAAGGTCTTGCGGAACGACTTCCACATGAGCTTGTGAAACAGGTCGGGCATGCTCAGGTCGATGCCCGTGTAGGTGGTGTCCGCGAGCGCGTCGAGGTCGAGGGGCGCGCCGCGGCGCACGATGTCGTAGAGCTCGCGGCCGTTCATGGAGAGCACTTGATCGAGGTGATGGTCATGGGGTTCCGGAGGGTCAGAGGGTGTTCAGCACGGACCGCGCGGCCGAGGTGGCCACGGCCGCGATGGGGATCTGCGGGTTTCACCCCCGAGGCTGCTGGGAAACACGCTGGAGTCGGCCACGTAGAGGCCGCGCGGGTGGCGTGGTGGCGGAAGTCCGGGCGCACCACCGCGCTGCGGGTCACTGCCCATGCGGCAGGTGCCGAACATGTGCGTGATGGCGCTGGTGTATGCGGACGCGCGCTTCGGGCCGTGCTGCTCGAGCTCGATCAAGTCGGCCACGCGCGAGGTGCGCCGCAAGAAGCCGCGCACGCCCGGCGACACGTGGTCCGCGCCGGCCGCCAGCATCATCTCGCCCATCACGCGCAGCCCGCGGCGGTAGCGCCGCACGTCGTGGTCGCTCGGGGAGAAGAACACGTGGGGCTTGCCGCGCACCACGCGCACCACGCCCTCGGCCTCGGCGCACCGCGGCGCCCCAGTCGAGCACGTGCGCCATGTCGTCGACCTCGCGCCAGCTCGCGGCCCACGCCCTCGGAGGCGCCCGGCCATCACCCCGAGGTCGAAGCCCAGCGCCTCGAACTTGAGGCCCTCGTGGCGCAGCCCGGTGACTTCGTGCCCCTGCGTGGCGCCCTCCCACATGCGCACGGGCTCGGGGAAGCGCCCGGCCATGGACACGCCCGGGTGGCACTGGAAGTGGCGCCCCACGGGGCCTTGGCGCAGCCCGCTGCGCATCAGGAGCGCGGGGCTCTGCACGGCGCTGGCCGCCACGATCACGGCGCGCGCTGCGTGCACGCGCACCTCGGCGCCGCCGTCGGTCACGCCGTGCACGCCCGTGGCGCGGCCCGCCCGCACGTCGATGCCCGTGACCTCGGTGCAGCTCAGCACCACGGCGCCAGCCTGCTCCGCGTCGGCCAGCAACGTAGCGTCCACCGAGAGCTTGCGGGCGTTGGGGCAGCCCTGCATGCAGCGGCCGAGGCCCTCGCAGCCCTGCACGTTGCGGCGGATGGGCCGGTGCGCGAGGCCCAGCGCTTCGGCGCCGCGCGCCAGCAGCTGGTTCTTCGCTCCTGCAATGGCGGGGTCCGTGGGGCGCACGTTGAGGCGCGCCTCCAGCATGTCGGTCGTCGCCTCGAGCACGTCCCACGGCAGCGCGTCCGCGAGCGCGCGGTCCTTGGTGAGCCACTCGTCGTACACGTCGCGGGGCATGCGCCAGCAGATGGCGCCGTTGATGGGCGAGCTGCCGCCCACCAGCTTGCCCTGCACGAACGGCGTGGGCGCCGAGCCCAGCACCACCGACGCGCCCATGTCGCGGTACGTGTCGGCCATGGAATGGAACGCCGACAGCTGGAACTCGCGCGGCGCGAACCAGCGGCCCGCCTCGATGACGATCACCGAGGCGCCCGCGCGGGCCACTCGCGTGCGGCGCGCGCTGCCCGCCGGGCCGCTGCCGATGATGACCACGTCGGCGCGCAGCTCGAGCGCTCGGTGCACGTGGCGTCCGTCGATGCGCTCGCTCACGCGCGGCTTTGGACTGCTCGTCGTAGCGCTCACGCGCGCCTCCGGGCCGTGGCCTGCACCGCCGGGTCGGTGAAGTACGCCAGGCACGCCACCACCTTGGCGATCTCCACCAGCTCACCAACGCCAGGCATCCCCGCAGCGCGTGTGATGAAGGCCTCGCGCTCATCGGCGCTCAACTCGGTGAGCGCGCGCTCGTAGCCCAGCACGCGCGGCAGCACCGCCGAGCACCAGCGTGGCCACCCGCAGACCGAGCCGGAGGTGCACGGGTGCGGCTGCGTCGAAGCGCACCCAGAAGGCGCGCAGGTCCACGTCCTCGATGGCGGGCAGGCCGCGCCCTGGGGCAGGCAGGATCGCTGCCAGCAGGGCGTCGCGCAGGCGCGTCTCGGTCTTGGTCCAGCTCATGCGTTTGCTCCTTCTCGCGCCCGCAGCAGCGCCTCGAAGCGCGCGAGCGTCAGCGCGTCCACGTCGGCCAGCGCCTGCTCGATGATGGCCCCGCGCCCGCCCCGCCATCGCGCAGGGCCTCCAGCACGCGCGCCATGGACGCCGTGTTGGCGGCCGGCTCGGCATACATGGCCTGCGCCACCATGGGCAGCTCCTCGAGCACGCGCGCCATGGTGTTCAGCACGCTCAGCGCCACCACGTTGCCGGTGGCCTGCAGCATGGCGCGCGCAAACGCCATGTCGGCGTCGCGCAGCGCGCTCACCCCCTCGTGCGACGCCGCCAGCATGCGCGCGGCGGCCCCCTGGAGCTGCGCGGCCTGCCCCAGCAGCGCCTCGCGGTGGCGCACCATCAGGCGCACCGCGATCACGCGCCGCACCTCGAGGAAGTCCCCGAGGATGCTCACCGCCTGGGCAGGCTGGTCCAGCGTGGCCTCGAGCCAGAAGGGGATCAGGGAGATGTCCCCGACTCGGCCGGGTCGTTCACGCGCAGCCCGCTGCCCTGCCGCGCCGTGACCAGGCCGCGCGTCTCGAGCCGCGACACCACACGCTGAATGTGGCGGGTTCACGCCGTGCTGCTCGGCCAGCTCCCGCACCGTGGGCAACCGGCTCCCACGCGCGTACCGCCCCGCAGGATGTCCTGCGTCAGGGCGTGCTCGATGGCGCTGGGCGACTTGTCGGGGTGCATCGGCGAAATGAATGACACAATTGAACGATACAATCAAGCCGTAACGCTCGGAGCGTTTGCGCTACCCTGCCTGGGTATGCGCCGCCCCACCCACGGAGAGCTCCCCCCGGCCGTCAGCCCCAGCGATGTCGTCATTCTGTTCGACGCCGAGTGCGTGGTGTGCAGCGGCTGGGTGCACTTCATCCTGCGCAACGATCCCAAGGGGAACCTGCGCATCGGCGCGGTCCAGACGCCCACGGGTAAGGCGCTGCTGCGCTACGCCGGCCTCGATGACCAGGACGTGGACACCATGCTGCTGGTCGAGCGCGGCGTGCCGTACTCGCAGTCGAGCGCGTTCCTGCGGGCGGTCTGCTACCTGCGCTTCCCGTGGCCACTGCTCACCGTGGGCCGGGTGTTGACCGTGTTCCTGCGCAACTGGCTGTACGACCGCGTGGCCAAGAACCGCTACCGCCTGTTCGGCAAGAAGGAGCTGTGCCTGATCCCCTCGCCCGCCCAGCGTGCCCGCTTCCTGCCTGAAGATTGAAGCTGACTGGGGGGGGGCCAGCACACCGCGTCGCACATTTGGACACGACGGTGCCACTGAACTACTATCGTCGGGCCGTCATGACGTATTTCCGCCTCTTCCTCGGGGTCATGCTGCTGGGGCTGCTCGCGCTGATCCCCCAGCGCGCTGACGCTCAGTCCACCGGATCGCAGGCCGCCGCCGAGGCGCTCTTCCGCGAGGGCCGGCGCCTGATGGAAGAGGGCAACTACGACGAAGCGTGCCCCAAGTTCGAGGCCAGCAACCGGCTCGACGTGGCCGTGGGCACCCTGCTCAACCTGGGTGTCTGCTGGGAGCAGGGTGGCCGGCTGGCGAGTGCCTGGGCCACCTTCTTGGAAGCGGCAGCATTGGCCGCGCGCACCGGATCGCCCGAGCGCGAGCAGCTGGCGCGCAGCCGCGCGGCCGAGCTCGAGTCACGCTTGATCCGCATCCGCGTGATCGTGGACAGCCCCGCGCGCGGCGAGCAGGTCACGGTGGGCGATCGCGCCTTCGATGACGTGATGTGGAGCGTGGCGATCCCCATCGATGCGGGCGAGTGGCCGGTGCAAGCGACTGCGCCTGGCCGCATCCCCTGGGAGGGCACTGTCACCGCAGCGAACGAGGGCAGCGTGGTGGAGCTGCACGTGCCCGCGCTCGAGGTGGCTCCGGAGCCCGAGGTCACCGAGCTGCCGCCTGGGTTGCAGCAGCCCGTAGCGCCCGTGATCCCCGAGGAGCCAGCCAACCCAGCGCGCACGGCTGGCTGGGTGGTGACCGCCGTGGGGGCCGCCACGCCTCCGGAGCCGGCCTGGGCCTCGGCATCAACGCCAGAACCTGTGGAACGACGCCAACTGCGCTCGGGCGGGGAGAACTACTACTGCGCCAGCGCGGCGGATCAGTCGGACGCCGAGACCGCGCGCACACGTGCCAACATCGCCACCGGCCTTCTCGTCGCGGGCGGCACCGTTGCCATCGCCGGAGTCATCTTGGTCATCGTCTCGAGCGGCGGCGACGATGACGCCGAGGACGGGGCCAGCGCGCGCGTGCGCGTGACACCCAGCGTGGGGCGGCAGGGCGCGGGCCTCAGCATTCAGGGGGCATTCTGATGAAGACCGGTATGCATACCATCTTTCGTAGCGGCCTCGGTCGCGGTGCCCGCAGCACCTTTCCGGCCCTGCTCCTCGTGCTGGGTCTCGGTGGCTGCGTGGAGATCATCGGCATCGAGGACACGGAGATCGAGCCCGGTCGCGACCTCACCTGCGTGGGTAACGTCACCCCGCCCGTGAGCGACGGCGAGCCCGTCCTGATCCGTGCCGTGATCACCAACATCACGGATCCCATGCGGCAGGGACCGGTGCCCGGCGTTCAGGTGGTGCGCTGCAACTCGCGCCTCGGCGCGGCCTGCGACTTCGGGACGCCCTACTTCCCGGACCCCGAGACCTTCATCGTGGAGGTGCCCGTCACCTCGGGCTTCAACGGCTACCTGCGCATCCTCGACGCGGACACCGACGACGCGGACGACTGGGTGCCCTACCTCTGGTACTTCAGCCAGCCCATCATCAACACGCGCGCCGAGCCGTTCCCCATCCAGGCCCTGACGGTGCCGGTGCGCGAGGGGCTCATCTATCCCGAGACCAGCGTCACCCAGGACCCGGCGCGTGGCGACATGGCCATCAACGCCGTGGACTGCGGCGACACGAACGCGCCCAACATCCACTTCGAGGTCACCACGCCGGCCAGCATCAGCGCAGGCACCGACCCCTGGTACTTCTCCGGCATGATGGTGGTCATCGCGAGCGCTCCCGCCAACGAGACCACCGATGGCCTCGGGCTAGGCGGGTTCCGTGGGCTCGAGCCCGGCACCATCGGCATCCGTTCCTACGTGGCGGACACGTTCGACTTCGAGACCCGCAACGGCGAGCTGGTGGCTGAGGACACCCTGCTGATCGAGCCGGACACGCTCACCACGGTGCGTCTCCTGCCCGAGTGACGCGCCGCAGGCCGGCGGTTGCGTCGTCCGTGGGCGCCGGCAGGAGAGGTGAGCAGGTACGGGCTGTGCCGCTGTGCTTGTGGCCGTGGGGGGGGGGTCCACGAGCGACGCTCCTTCGGAGATGGGCGCCGTTGACGTCGGAGGGTCGCGAGATGGGGAGCAAGAGCAGGGCGGAGACGACGGTGGCAGCCAGACGAACGGTCGCCGTGCCCCCATCAGCCCCGTCGCGGGCGGCGGTCGAATGACGTCCCCGTCGTACGCGATGACGATCTCGGTGGGCTCCGTGTCGCCCGTGGGCGACAGCGCGAGCGCGAGCTACCAGCTGCGAGGTGGCCGATGAACCGCGCACATGTCGGTCGTGTTGCGCTGCTCGCTTGTCTGCTGTGGACGCCGGCGACCTTCGCCGCCGCGCAGGCTCAGCTGCTCCCGGTGCACGGGACGCTCCAGACACCGGAGGGGACGCCCGTGAATGGCGTCGTGGCCATCAACTTCTCCCTCTACGCCGACCAACTTGCGGGTACGCCGCTCTTCGCCGAGGCGCGCAACGTGGTCGTCGAGGATGGCGAGTTCGTGGTCTACCTCGGCGAGATCAACCCGCTCGACCCTGCGCTCTTCCGCGCGCAGGCGTCGGTGCACATTGGCATTCGCGTGGGGGCGGACCCCGAGATGACACCGCGCATCCCGCTCGGCAGCGTTCCCTATGCGGCCTACGCCACGAACTGCGGCGACGCCGACACGGTCGAGGGGATGTCAGCCCAGGAGCTCGCGGAGCAGGCAGCCCCTCCCAGCGGCGCCGTCATGTACTTCGACCTTCCGTCGTGTCCGGCGGGCTGGTCGGAGCTCGTCGCCGCGCGGGGCGCGGGGGGCGGGGGGTCCAGTGGCGGAACCACCTGGCGCCGCTCGGGAACCTCGAGAATCGCTCCCACACCCATGCGGTGGATCCTGCGGCCAGCATGTCCATGGCCGCCGGAGGGCACGACCACTCCTACGGTGGCGGCTCGATCACCACGGACACGGCAGGTGCACACACGCACCCCGTGGACGCACCGGCGACGGTGTCCACCTCGGCGGGCGACCACAACCACCAATGGTTGGCTCGCACCAGCCTCCTCATCTGGTCGTACGACTCGGCTGGAGCGATGATTCAAGGCCTGAACGTTCCGTCGAACATCGCGAATGGGAGCGGGGGACCGCCTGTGATCGGCATCCCGACCGCAGGCAGTCACGACGCCGAGGCCGCCCGCGCAGCACACATCCGCCTTGGGAGCCCCCAGCCCGCACGCCGCACCCCACCCGAGTCGGGAACCGCTGCGGGCTTCAGCGCTTTCGCTGACCCTCGCCGCAGCGGTACAGGTACAGGTTGAGCGGCGGGTTGTTGGGCGCCTTCACGTTGGGCCCCAGCTCGTACATCTTGATCAGCCCGTAGATGGTGGCGAGCTGGACCGCCTTGGCGTTGGTGGTGGCGATGAACGCGATCAGGAACTGGAGCTCGGGGCAGGCGTCGGCGTGGTCGAAGAGCATGTCCACGGCGGGGGTGGTCACGGGCTGGCCCCAGAAGGCCGGGTCCGTGTAGACGCTGATCTCGGCCATGCAGTCGCGCACCGCCGGATTCGCGCGGAAAGGCGTGAGGCTGGTCCAAGAGACGACCACGTTGTCTTTTTCTACAACGAAGAAGGGGAAGACCTCGTTAGACTCCTCTAGTCGCGCTCGGTAGTAGGCCTTGTAGTCCACTCCCGCGGGCGGCCGGCCTCCCAAACTGTTCTCGATCCCGCCTTCCCAGATGGCGTAGATTCGTTCTAGGTCTGCACTCGTGCCCCTGCGAGCCCTGATTGACATCCTGGCACGATACGGATCTCCCGATCCGGCGGTCAAGCAATCGCCATCGCGCCCCCACCGAATTCCAGGCCCATGACCCGACCCAAGCCCACCATCGCCCCCGGAGACGTGCTCTCCTATTCGTCCGGCAGCACCAACCGTGATCCCCACGGGTTTCGCATCACCCAGAAGGGCGGAAACCTCCTCGGGCTCATCAAGATGCGCTGGCCCGGGCTCGTGGCCACGTTCGGTGATCGCATGCCCATCGTGATCAACACGTACCCGGCGCACATCGGCAGCTTCGACTTCGGCGTCACGGTGGACTCGTACCTCAGCTACACCACCGCCTCGCGCGCGCTGCACCTGGCCAGCGTGGAGAAGCTGCCGGTCATGCTGCTGGGGCAGTCCTTGTACCTGGCGCACCTGCTCTTCCAGCACACGCGCGACGGTCACCCCATGCCGGACTCCATCCTGTGCGGCGTCGGCGGCTACACCACGCCGCGCTCCCTCGAGAACGCGCTGCGCGACGTGTGCGAGCGCCACGGCACCACGATGACCATGCTGCATGGCTACGGCGTGGCCGAGGTGGACGCCGCCGTGCTGCTGGCCGCGTCTCGCAGCGACAAAGGCGAGCTGCTGTACGAGCGCCGCAGCCCCGACGTGGAGGTGAGCTTCGACGGCACCAACCTCCTGCTCTCGCTCAAGGCCCCCACGGGCGCGTACATCATCGAGCGCTTCCCCACGGGGGACCAGGGCAAGGCGGTGGGCGAGAACTACTTGGTGTGGAACCCCGAGCGCCTCAACCCGCAGGTGGAGATGCTGCTCGAGGGCTGGAGCGTGGAGGACTGGCAGCGCCGCACGGGCTACATCCACTACGGGCAGCAGCTGCGCTTCCAGCTGCGCAAGGGCGTGGAGGCCAAGAGCCCCATCGAGATGGAGTTCTACGAGTACGCGCGGCAGTACGGCCACGACTGGCTCTTCAAGCCGGAGTGGAGCGCGCGCATGCCCACCAGCAAGTCCATGCGTCGCACGCTCATCTGACTGGGGCGGCTGCTCGGAGGGGCTGTCCGTCGCCGCATCCGCAGGCGGCCCTCGCGCGGCTCCTCAGTTGCGGTCCAGCAGCAGGTTCTGCGTGGTCATGGTCGGCGGCGGCGGCGTTTCGGCCGCCATCACGGCCTGCTCGGCCATCGCGGGACGACTGGAGCTGCTGCTGCGGCTGCTGCTGCGCGACGAAGACGACGAGCGCTGGCTCGCGTCGCTGTCCGTGTTCTCGCCTTCGGCTGCTGCGGCTTCGGCGTTCTCGGCGACCACGGGCGGTGGGACCTCGGCGGGCACCACGGGCGGCGCGGGCGGCGCGACCACGGCCCCCACCGCCTCCGCGGGCACAGTGGGCAGCGGCACCTCCATGGGCGCCGCGGTGGGCGAGGCCTCGACCGCGGGCGTGGGGCTGTTGCTGCTGGCGAAGTACGCGCCCAGCCCACCCGCCAAGAGCAGCGCGGCAAAGGCCGCAGCGCCCAGCATGAGCTTGCGGTTGCGGCCCTCGTCGGGGCGCGTGCGGATGTGCGAGCGCGCGAGGGTCCCCGTGCCGGACGAGACCTGCAGGGACCCGGTCAGCTCGTCGGTGCCACGCGACACGATGCGCCGGATGCGCTGCGCCTGCTCCAGCAGCTGGCCGTCGTTCATGGCAACAGCGATGTCTTGCGCGAACTCGGCCACGTCGCGGTAGCGCTTGTCCGGGTTCTTGGTGAGCGCGCCGGCCACGGCGTCGTCCAGCGCCGGCGGCACGTCAGCGCGCAGCTCGCGCGTGCGCGGCGGGTCGTTCTCGAGCACCATGGCCACCAGCTCGGTCATGGTCTCGGCTTCGTACGGCAGGCGCCCCGTGAGCAGCTCGAACGCCACCACGCCGAGCGACCACACGTCCGAGCGCTGGTCCACGTTGCGTGTGCTGCGCATCTGCTCGGGCGACATGTACATGGGCGAGCCCATGACGGCGCCGGTGCGCGTGAGGTTGTTCAGCTCGGTGCCGGACTTGGAGATGCCGAAGTCCAGCACCTTCACCTGCTCGGAGCCGTCCGAGGCGCTGGTGATGAAGAGGTTGCCGGGCTTGATGTCGCGATGGACGATGCCGTTCGCGTGAGCCGCCGCGAGCCCCTCGCAGGCCTGCAGGATGAGCCTCGCCGCGCGCGGGATGTCGCGCATGTAGACTTCGGTCTCGAGCACGTCCGCGAGGTCGCGCCCCTGCAGGTACTCCATCACGATGTAGGGCGAGCCGCTCTCGAGCGTGCCCACGTCGATGACGCCGGCCACGTGCGGGTTCTTGATGGAGACGGCCGCGCGTGCCTCGCGCAGGAAGCGCTCCACGATGCCCGTGTTGTTCACGTACTCGGGCAGCAGGAACTTCATGGCCACTTTGCTGTTCAGCATCTGATGCGTGGCGCGCACCACCACGCCCATCCCGCCCGCGCCCAGCACCTGGTCCACCTTGTACTTGCCGGCCAGCACGTCGCCCACCGCGACACCCGTCTGGTGGAGGTCGTCGTGGGGGGTCGGGACGGCGGTCAACGGTTCAGTCATACGTTCTCGGCGCGACGCGGGGGCAGGCCAGGGTCATAGACGCATGGCGAGATAAATCCGAGGCTAGCGGACCGAGGTGTGCACTTCAAGGTCACTGCATCATCGTTTTGGCCCGTGGGGCAAGTGTCTAGCCGTTTTCTAGGAGGGACAGCGGACCACGGCCTGCACGGGGGTGTCGAGCGCCCGGGTGGTGGCCAGCCGCGCCCGCTCGTAGGCCAGCGGGGCGTCCGTCAGCCGAAAGGGGCTGAGGCGGGGCAGCGCCTCCACCACCAGCGTCACCAGCTGGTCACGCACCGGGATGCGCAGCGACGGACTGCCCGGCCGCCGCCAGGGCGAGCGCGAGGCCAGGTGGTGGTAGAGGACGCGCTCTCCCGTGGGCACCCCCAGCAGGCCCGGTCGGTCGGTGACGCCACCGTCCACCATGAGCCGCCCGTGGACCCGCACCGGGTGGAACATGCCGGGCACCGCGCACGAGGCGTGGATCGCAGCGGCCAGGTCGCCCGAGCTCACGGGCCTCGGGCGGCGGGCGAAGACGTCGTGCACCACGAGGCTCGCGGGCACACGGCACTCTTCGAAGGTCTTGGCCGCGAGCACACCCTCGAGGCGCCGGCGAAAGAGCTGGCCCCGCAGCAGCCCCGCGCCGGGGGCCGGGTCCCAGAAGTCCTCGCGTCGCAGGCTCAGCAGGGTGTCGCGCAGCTCGGCGCTCGAGACGCCGCTGGCCCACGTGCCGGTGACCAGCGCGCCCGCGCTCGAGCCCGCCACCGCGCGGGGCGTGAGCCCTTGCTCTTCGAGGGCTGCCAGCACCCCCGCGTGAGCAAAGAAGCCGAAGAAGCCGGAGCTCATGCCCAGCGTGAAGGGCGCCTCGGTCAGCCACGTGCGCAACGTCTTCGGGGGCGGCATCACGGCCACCGGTTAGCCTGTGCGCGCGCCCGCGCCACGCAGAAGCTCGTCGCTTCCAGTGCCACTGTCAGGCAGGCGGTGCATTTCGCGGCTCGATTGGGTAGCCTTGGGGCTTCCCCCTTGCGCCGGAGCTTGTCGTGAACCGCACTCTGCCCCCCGAGTCTCTCCATTCGTCCCGGCGCGCGCGTGCGCTCTGCTGGGTCGCCCTCCTCACCAGCCTGGCTGGCAGCGTGTTCGCGGGCTGTGGCAGCCCCGACGGCGGCGGAGGCATCGATCAGGGCGGAGGCGAGGGCGGCGTGCAGGACCTGGGCGTGATCCCAGACGGCTGCAACGACGGCGTGGTGGTCCTGCCCGAGGCATGTGACGACCGCAACAACCTCGACGGAGATGGGTGTTCGCGGGACTGCAGCACCATCGACCCCAGCTTCATCTGCCCGGTGGCTGGCTCGCCCTGCATCCGCGTGGTGACGTGCGGCAACTCGCGCATCGAGGGGCCCGAGACCTGCGATGACGGCGACGACGACGCGGGCGACGGCTGCTCCGTGACGTGCCGCGTGGAGTCCGGCTGGACGTGCCCCACCGTGGGCGCGGCGTGCGTGGCCACCGAGTGCGGCGATGGCATCGTGGCCGGCTTCGAGGCCTGCGACGACGACGACAACGCGGCCCCCGGGTGCGACGACAACTGCCAGCTCGAAGAGGGCTACGCGTGCCCCACGCCGGGTGCGGCCTGCGTCCCGACCGACTGCGGCGACCAGGACGTGGAGGGCACCGAGGAGTGCGACGACGGAAACCTCGCCGTGGGCGACGGCTGCGACCCGTTCTGCAAGCGCGAACCCGACTGCACGGACGGCGTGTGCGTGGCGGTGTGTGGCGACGGCCTGCGCTGGGCGCCCGAGGCCTGCGACGACGGCAACACCGTCGGCGGCGACGGCTGCGCGGCCAACTGCCTGATGGTGGAGCAGGGCTTCACCTGCGTGGAGATCCCGCTGCCCGCGCCCGACGAGGTGCAGATCCCGGTGACCTACCGCGACTTCCGCCGCGGCTGCTCGGCGCCCGGGAATCCCAATGGCTACCCCACCGAGGGTGAGACCGGCGCCACGCCGCCGTTCGGGCACCCCGACTTCGACTGCTTCGACAGCGCCGACACGGGCATCGTGCAGAACACGCTCAGCTCCGACGGCAAGCCCCAGTTCGCGTCCTCGAACGTGGTCACCAGCGCCGACTCGTTCTCCACGTGGTACCGGTCCGACAACGACTGGAACCGGACCATCGCCGACGTGGTGACGCTGGGCGACATCGGCGGCGGCGCCTATCGGTTCGACAGCGACTCGTTCTTCCCGCTGACCGGCCGCGGGCTCGACGAGGAGATGTGCGGGAACGCGTCGTGCGAGGCGCTCCACGCCGACGGCAACGGCTCCGGGAACCAGAACTTCTTCTTCACGTCCGAGGTGCGCTTCTGGTTCGAGTACGCGGGCGACGAGGTGCTCGCCTTCTCGGGCGACGACGACGTGTGGGTGTTCATCGACGGTCAGCTGGTGGTGGACATCGGCGGCGTGCACGGCCGCGAGAACGGCACCATCGACATCGCGGACTGCAACAACGCCAACCCGAACGACAACGGCGCCGGCTGCATCTCGGACCTGAGCCTCACCGTGGGCGGCATCTACGAGGCGGTGGTGTTCCAGGCCGAGCGCCACGTCGTGGAGTCGCAGTACCGCCTCACGCTCACCAACTTCACGCGCGCCCCCTCGCAGTGCATCGACGACTGCGGCGACGGCATCGTGTCCTCGCGCGAGGCGTGCGACCTGATGGGCATGAACGGCATGGGCGATGGGTCGGCCTACGGGGGCTGCACCACCAACTGCACGTTCGAGCCCTACTGCGGCGACGGCGAGGTGGACGACGCCTTCGGCGAGACGTGCGACGACGGCCTGAACCTGGGCGGCGCGTCCAGCGCGTGCGCACCCGGCTGCATGTCCACCGGCGCCAGCTGCGGCGACGGCGTGGTGCAGGTGTCCGAGGGCGAGCAGTGCGACGACATGAACGACCTCGAGAACGACGGCTGCTTCATGTGTGCCCTCGAGTTCGAGTGACGCGCGGCCTTTGATGGCTCGTGAGCCTGGCCCTTGCATCGCGCGGCGCACAGCGGCGATGCTTGGGCATGGCGTCGAAGCACAAGGCCCTGCCCACCAACGTCCCCGGTGACTTCTTCGTCGACAGCGGCTGCATCGACTGCGGCACCTGTCGCTGGGTGGCGCTCGGCACCTTCGACGGCAAGAACGACCAGAGCTTCGTGCGGCAGCAGCCCGAGGGGGCGCAGATCGCCGCCGCGCTGCGAGCCGTGGTGGCGTGCCCCACGGGCAGCATCGGCACGCTGAGCAAGCACGACCTCGCGCCGGCCATCGAGAGCTTCCCCATGCCCATCGACGCGCGCGAGGACACGGGCATCTACCACCTCGGGTTCCACAGCCGCGACAGCTTCGGCGCAGCCAGCTACCTCATCGTGCGGGGTGACGGGCGCAACGTGATGGTGGACTCGCCGCGCTTCAACAAGGGCCTGGTGGAGCGCATCGAGGCGCTCGGCGGCGTGCACACCATGTTCCTCACGCACCGCGACGACGTGGCCGACCACGACCGCTACGCCGCAGCGCTGGGGGCCACGCGCGTCATGCACAAGCGCGACCTGCGCCCGCACACGCGCAGCGTGGAGAGCCTCATCGAGATCACGGAGCCCACCCCGCTCGACGACGAGCTGCTCATGATCCCGGTGCCCGGCCACACGCAGGGCTCCATGTGCCTCTTGTACAAGGACCGCTACCTGTTCAGCGGCGACCACCTGGCGTGGGACATCATCCGCAAGCGCCTGTTCAGCTTTCGGCAGGCGTGCTGGTACGACTGGGACCAGCAGATCGCGTCCACCGAGGCACTGCGCGGGCGCAGCTTCGAGTGGGTGCTGCCGGGGCACGGGCCGCGCGGGAAGGCCAGCGCAGAGGCCATGCAGCAGGCGCTCGAGGGCTGCATCGCGTGGATGCGCAAGGCCGCCTGAGCCGCGCGCGTTTCAGAGTTCATCCTCGACATTGCGGACGATTCCGGGGGCTCCCGCCATGCCTGATGACCCCAACGAGAGACCCCCGTCCCCTCCCGACCCGGCCGAACCCGACGTCACGAGCGTGTTCGTCTCGCCATAGGTCGACGCCACAGTGTGGTTGTGGACGTAGATGCCGTAGCTGGAGCCTCCCGCACCACCGCCACCGCCTGCCCCGTGGCCCCCGTCGCCGCCGTTGCCGCCGCTCCCTCCTGCACCGAGCACGAACGACCACGCGGCCCCGGCGGTGCCACCGCCCGCGCCCCCTTCGCCCCCTTCGCCGCCTCGGTTGCCCGCGCCCCCGCGGCCCCCGTCGCCGCCGGTTCCGAGCGTGATCGTGTTGTTCGAAAGGGAGGGCAGGCTCGAGCTGGGTGCCGAGAAGACGATGAAGAATGCGAACGATCCGCCGCCGGGATCGCCAGCACCCCCACCCGTGCCTCCGCAGCCGCCAGCACCGCCGCCGCCGCCGCTGCCTCCGAGCGTGTCCGCGATGCCCGCACAGAGGACCGTGTGGTCGACGCCGCCGCCAGCACCGCCGCCGCCGGCGCCGCCGCCCGGAGTTCCGTGGGTGCCCGCGTGCCCGCCCCCGCCCCGCCACTCCGCGGAGGCCTCCACTGTCGATCCGGTGCCACCCATGCCGCCTGCTCCGTTGGCTCCGGGGCCACCGTCCATGCCAGCCACGCCGGCCGCCGACATTCCGCCCGTGTTGCACGCTCCACAGTTCGGGCAGGTACGGTCGGACCCGCCGGGCCCGGCCGTGCCGGCCGTCCCACCCGCAATGGAGCGCGAACCTACCCCGCCGCTGTTCTGAGCGGTGGTGCCGGAGGGGCACAAGGCACCCGCTCCAGCGCCGCCCGACACGCTCATGCCACCACAGACCTGCGTCCCCGGTGCACCGCACGATGTCGTCACGGATGTGCCAGAGGCGTTGAAGCATTGGGGAACGTTGCCGGGCACGTCGGGCGCCTGACTACACATGCTGACGGCGGCCGTCTCGATGTAGCGTTCGCCCGATTGTCCGTCGGGTCCATCGGTGCCCTCGAGTCCAGCCGTACCCGATGATCCATCAGCACCCCTCCCGGCGAAGACGTGGTTGTCGCGGATCACGAGGTCAGACGACGCATCCCGAATCCAGAAGGCGTAGCTGTTGGCCGAGCTCGTGACAGCATCGGTCCCCTGCACAGTGAAGCCCTCGAACACGGTCGGTAGCGTGATGCCGTCGGCGACGACCGACTTGGCGTGTCCGGCTCCTGCCATTGGCCGCACGGTGGACACGTTCGCGCCGGGGTTGCGCTCCCAGGTGGACGGGTGGTGGCCTCCGAGTAGGTGCTTGCCGTCAACCAGCGTCACGCGCTCCGTGTAGAGCCCCGCAGCGACCAACACTCTCGCCCGGTCGACCCGGACAGCCTCCGTGAGTCCGAACCCGATCGACCTGCACGGGTGGGCGCCTTGCTGCGTGCCCACGGGGCCAAGCCCGCAGCCGGTCTGATCCACTGCGGCCGCGTCGGAGGTCGAGACGTAGATCGCGTCCTCGTCGAGCTCGAATTCGCAGCCGTCTGCGGGGAACCCGTTGAGGTCGTAGTGGCCCTCCGAGCAGCCGTCGCCGCCAGCGTCGCCCGAGTTGCCCGAATCCTCGGCGTGCGCGGCGTCTTGGCTGGCATCGGCGTGCGCGGCGTCTTGGCTGGCATCGGCGTGCGCGGCGTCTTGGCTGGCATCGGCGTGCGCGGCGTCTTGGCTGGCGTCCTGCGGGGTCATGGCATCGCGTTGGGTCATGGCATCGCGGCTGGTCGCCGCATCCGTCGGACCTTCCGAGGTCTGACAACCCAGCTGCGACACAACCAGCAGACTTCCCAAGGCTGCAATCCACCCTCGATGATGCATCCGGACACACTAGACGCAGGCCCATGCGACCGCAAGGAGTCGGGTGGCGTCAGGCCTTGTGGCGTCGACAGCCCACTTCCGCGCGACGGCGGCGTCGCACGCCGAGTGCGGCGAGGGCCAGGCCTGCCGAGAAGCACGCCACGCCCGGCGCCCGGCTCGTGGGGCCTGCCGAGCAGCCCTTCGCCTCCATCATCGGCGGGAGCTCCTCGGGGCACAGGAAGTTGCTCTGGCTGGTCTCCCCGTTGGCGCCCACGGCCGTGACGCGCAGGCACGAGGGGTCCGTCTCGAAGCGGTCACGGTGCGTCACGTACGAGGGCGCGCCGCACTCGCCGGGCCACGAGGCCAGCAGCTGCGGGGCCACGGGGCCGGCGTCGCCGGCGGGGTAGCGCCAGAGCACCCACAGCGTGGGGGTGCCGGTCGCGTCCGCGCGCACCACGGCGTCCTGCCCGGTGTCGAAGCAGTCTTGCGCTTCCAGCACCGCCGGGCAGGTGTGCGGCACGCTGGGCGCCTCGTACGGGTCGAGCCGCAGGTTGCTCAGCACGGGGGTCTCGACCGCGGCGGCCGTGCCGGTGCCCGTGGTGAAGCGCAGCTCCAAGGTGACCGGGCCCTCGGGGCCCGTGGCCGTGGTGGTCACCAGGTACGCGGTGTTCGGCGTGAGCGGGCCGGGGCTGAACATGTCCTCCACCATGGCGCCCGCGCCGGCTGAGTTCACCACCACGCCGTTCACCGTGATGCTGCTGGGGCGCCCGTAGGTGTTCAGCCGCAAGAAGATGCGCGCGTCTACCGGGACGTCGGTGGCCCCCTCGGCAGGGTACGACCACACGATGGCCGGGTCCGGTGGGACGCACGACGCGCTCGCGTGCGAGGGGGCGGCCAGCGCCCACAACGCTGCTGTGAGGCACAGGGCGCCGGTGATCGTCGAGCGCTGGGCAGGGGTCATCGTCAGCCTCGCTTTCATGGTGCTCATGGCGCGCACTCCTCGTCGGTGGTCGCGTCTCCGTCGAACACGCCGTGCTCCCAGTGCACCACGTGGAAGCCGGTGTCGCAGCTGTCGTCGCAATCCGGTGCGCGCAGCCGACACAGGGTGAGCACGCCGTCGACGTCGAGCTCCACCGTGGCGTCCGCAGGGCAGGTCGCGATCAGCATGGGCAGCGTAGCCGGCACGAAGTCGTAGTAGCGCTCGAGACCCTGCTCGCATGTCGATCCGCATACGACGCGGCGGCCCACCAAGGCGGCCGCCCCGTTCGCCACCTGCACCACGCTGGCGGTCCCGGTCGTCAACATCAGCGGGCAGTTGTGCTCCTCGTACCAGTAGGTCCCCGGCGTCTCGGCGGCGTCGTCCAACGCCCGCCACGTGGCGAGGGCCGCCTGGCGAACGTCGGCCGTCGCGCTGTCGGCCGAGGCGTCCACGCGCTGCACGGTCGCCTCTGCACACCCCAGCATGCTCAGCAGTCCGAGCACGGCTGGGGTCATCGAGCGCGTCGAGCGTCGTCTCATGCACCTCCGTCCAGCACGTTCCATGCCGTCGAGAATGGCACAACGTGGCACGGCTGAGCGTGTGGAGCGGGGACTCCCCGCGACTCTGGCGAACGATCGAATGTGGGCTGCATGGTGAGGATGCGCTGGGCGGCTGGAGCCCGGGCGGCTCACGTCTTCGCGGGGCGCTGACGGCGTCGCGCGCGCCACGCAACCAACACCGTGAGCGGCGCGAAGAGCCAGACTCGATGGGCGTGTCCCATGACCCTGACCGAGCATCCGCTCGAGTCCGATGGGCAGGTGAGGCTGCTGTGACTGCTGACGCCGTTGCCGCCGACGGCGGTCACGCGCAAGCACCCGGAGCGCGTGTCCCAGCGCTCGCGGTGAGTCACATAGAGCGGTGGTCCGCACTCGGCAGGCCACGTGGTCAGCACGTGTGGCGCGACGGGGCCCGCGTCCCCCGCCGGAAGGCTCTCCAGGCGCCACACGACCACATCGGTGGCGCTCGCTTCGGCGCGCACGAGCGTGTCCTCATGGGTGTCGTAGCAGCCTCGCGTCTCCAGCACTCCACGGCACTGCCTCGTGATGCTGGTAGGGTCGGGTGGGTAGTCATCGCGCTGGATGACGGGGGCAGTCGGTGCGCCGACCACCGCGGCCACCTCTGTGCCCGTGGTGAAGAGAACTTCCTGGGTGCTCGGGTCGGCAAGCCCGTCGATTTCCACGACGATCCGGTACGCGGTGTTCGGTGCCAGGGGGCCAGGGTCGAAGTGGCCTACGCCGCTGCTGTCCACCTCCACGTCGTTCACCGTGATGCGGTTGGGCGGGGGGCCGAAGGTGTTCACCATCACGAAGATGTCGGCGTCGATGGGCACGTCGGTGTCGCCGTGGCTGGGATAGGACCACGCGATCTGTGGGGCGTCCTGGAAGCACGCCGCGTGCGCCCCGGAGTGGGTGACGGCGAGCGCGAGGCTCCCCGCGGCGAGGCAAGTGACAGTCCATCCATTCGAACGGCGCATGGCGGTCCTCCTTGGCAGGTCCCCACGATAGCAGGCCGGCGGGCGAGGGTCACCGCTCCCGCGCGGCCACTTCCTCCGGCGCCAGCACCAGCCGCTTGCGCGCGAACAGCGCGAAGTACAGCAGCCCCAGCGCGTACCAGACCGCCGCGCCCAGCACCACCTTGCGGTAGACCGGGTCGCTCACGAAGAGCGCCACCAGCGTGACCAAGCTGATGCCCAGCGCCATCACCGCGCCCCCCATGCCGAGCGGGCTGCGGTACGGCCGCGGCAGGTCCGGGTGCCGGCGCCGCAAGAGCACGAACGAAGCCATCTGCAGCACGTAGGACAGCACCGCGCCGAACACCGCCATGTTCAGCAGCACGGCACCCACGGGGCTGCCGGTGCCGAGCGCGCGGATGGCGCAGGCCACGGCGAAGCCCAGCAGCGCGCCCACCACGAGCGCCACGTGCGGGGTGTGGCGCGTCTTGTGCGTGAGCGAGAGCACGCGCGGGAAGTAGCCGGCGCGCGAGAGCGAGAAGATCTGCCGGCCGTACGCGAAGATGATGCCGTGGAAGCTGGCCAGCAGGCCCACCACGGCCACCAGCGCGAGCGCTCGCGTTCCGCCGCTGGCCCCGAAGATGGTCTCGAGGCCCAGCAGCAAGGGCTCTTGGCTGGTGCTCAGCGCGGCGGCGCCGGGCGGGATGGCGCTGTTGAGGCCCAGCGTGAGGAACGCGGCGATCACCAGCGTGAGCAGGCCCGAGCCGAGCGCGCGCGGCACGTCGCGCACGGGGTCCACGGCCTCTTCGGCGGCCAGCGGCAGCTCCTCGATGCCCAGGAAGAACCAGATGGCAAAGGGCAGCGCGGTGAGCACGCCCAGCGGCCCGTGCGGCAGGAACGCGCCGTGGCCGCTGTCTGCCGCCGGCGCGATGTCGAGCGCGTGCGACATGCCCACGTGCGGCAACGCCCCCAGCCAGAACACCACCAGGATGCCCAGCGCCAACACCGTGATGGCCAGCGTGGCGCGGAACGACACCGACGCGCCCGCGATGTTGAGCCCCACGAAGAGCGCGTAGCAGCCCGCCCACAAGAGCGGCTGGAGCGCGTCGGGCGTGCCCAGGATGGCCTGCAGGTAGCCGCCCACGCCCACCACGATCACGGCGGGCGTCAGCACGTACTCCATGTTCTCGGCCAAGCCGGTCACGTAGCCGCCCCACGGGCCCATGGCCGAGCGCGCGAACGAGTAGGCCCCGCCCGCGTGCGGCAGCGCGGCCGACATCTCCGCCACGCTGAAGCACAGGCCCGCGTACATCACGCTGGCGATCGCCGTGGCGATCAGCAGCCCGCCGAAGCCGCCGTGCCCGAGGCCGAAGTTCCAGCCGAAGAAGTCGCCCGAGATGACCGCGCCCACGCCCAGCGCCCAGAGCGACCAGGGCCCCGCCCAGCGCTTGAGCTGGCGCGCCTCGAAGTAGCCCGCCTCCACGTCTTGGTACTGCACCCCGCCCGCTTCGGCGGCAGGGGCCCCGTCTCCCGTGCTCGCGCCGCCGCCGGAGCCAGCGCCGGCTCGCTCACGCCGCGCCCAGGTAGACGCGCAGCGTGTCGGCCGCCGTCTGCTTGTCGAAGGGCAGGTCGCGCAGCTCTTCGCGCCGGCTGATCTGCCCCAGCAGCCGCTCGAGGTAGCCGTAGAACGCGCGGCACTCGTCCACCGCGTCGTGCATGCGCTGCTCGTCCAAGAGGTCTGCGTCGCGCAGCAGGTCGATGGCCGCGATGAAGTGGTCCAGGCGCTCGTAGTCGCTGCGCCGCACCAGCTGGTAGCCGATGGCGCGGAAGTGGTTGAGGAACTCGCGCACGAACACGAAGCTGGCCGCGCTGCTCCAGTGGTCCAGCTCGCCGCTGGCGGCCGCGTCGGCCTTGGCCAGGAAGGCGCGCAGGATCTGCTTGAACATCCACACGTCGCGGCGCAGGCGCACGCTCGCGGCTCGCCGCCCCGCTTCGTCCGAGTGCAGCTCGGGCAGCGCGCGCTCGGGCGCCAGCTCCACGCACAGGTCCAGCACCGCCGAGTGCAGCGTGGCCTTGAGCGAGGCGCAGGCCTGCGTGAGCAGCGGCCCCAGCAGCTCGTCGGCCGGTGCTTCGCTCGGCGTGGGCAGCTCGCGCTCGAAGGTCTTGCGGATCTCGATGCGCAGCACGTTGGCGATGTTCTCGAGCGTGCGGCGCAGCGACAGCAGCGTGGCCGCGCGGCGCGTCCAGGCGTCTTCGTTGGCCTTGATGTCGCTGGCGCTCGCCTCCATGAGCTCGCGCTCGAGGCCATCGGCCATGATGCCCGCCGCCTGCCGGAACAAGAAGCGCGTGAGCGCGCGCACGTCGCTGCGCAGCACCGCCAGGATCAAGTAGCTGCGCCGCGCGGTGGCCGGCTGCGACGCGTAGCGCTCCACCAGCGTCACGTAGCGGATGGCCCGAAACAACGTGAGCATGGTGAGCGCCACCAGCCGGTGCGTGGCCTCGCTCTCGATGGCGTGCAGCGCCTCCAGCACCTCGGGCGCGCGGATGCGGTCGAACTCCGGCCGGAACTCGAGCGCCACCAGCGGGTTGAAGTACGCGTTGCGCCCCACCTCGCGCGTGACCGTGCCCTGCAGCGCGCCGTACAGGCGGTGCGGGATGCGGTTCAGCCGCAGCAGCCCGTCGGCCAGCTCGAGGTACCCGCCGAAGCTGCTGCGCAGCACCATGAGCGCCGCCTCGGGCGTGTCTTGGGCCAGCTGGTCGTGCACCAGGCGCGTGCGCTCGCGGTCCTCGGGCAGCACCGTCTCGAGGTAGCGCGAGAACACGTAGGCGCGCTCTTTCTCGCCCAGCAGGTCCCGCACCTGGTCGCTGGTCTGCATGAGCGCGTCACGCACGATGCGCAGCTCTTCACGGAAGTCGTGCGCCACGTCGGGCACGCGCCGTGGCGGGCCCGGGTGGTTGCGCGGGTTCCCGAAGCACGCGAACCCCTTGAGCAGCATCTCCAGCTCGAAGAGGCTCTCTTCCTTGTGCTCCCAGGGCAGCTGCGCGTACCAGCGCTCCCGCGCGCCTGCGTGATCGCGCCGCATCCCGCGGGTGTCGCGCAGCAGGTTGGCGTAAGCGTCTCGGTGCGTCATGCGGGCCACGGCGCGCAGCGTAGCGATGATCACCCCAAGGCGTCCAACGCTACGCGCGTGGCCGCGGGATCACGCCTGAGCCTGAGGCTCGTCGAGCGGCTTGCCGGTCAGGAACGCTACCAGGCGCTTGCCGTACCAGGTGGCGCCCACCAGCAGGAAGGTGGGGTCGCGGAAGAAGCTGGGGGCCTTGCCCTCGAAGGCGTGGCCGATGAACTGGAAGATCCAGCCCAGCACGAACAGACCGATGCCGATGGGCGGCGCGAAGAACATCAGTGGCAGCGAGATGATGATCATCGGGATGCCCACCATGTGCGTGGCCTTGTTCATCGGGTGCTGGTGGTCGGCCTTGTACTGCTTGAGGTAGTCGTCGATCTTGCTCATGGTCTCGGTTCCTTTCACAGGTCGCAGGTCACGGGTCACAGGTCAGTGCGGCAGCGCCAAGCGCACCACGGCGTCCACCAGGGCGTCGCGGAAGCGGGTGTCGTCCACCATGGGGTGGCCCAGCACGTGTGCGTGCACGGCGCCCTCCACCATCCCGAAGAGAATGAACGCGGTGGCCAGGCAGTCGCCCTGGTGGCCCCAGCGGGTCAGCAGCTCGGCCGTCTTCTGCACCAGGGCGCGCTCGCCAGCGGTGGTCAGCGCGTCCAGCTCCGTGTCGGCCATGCGCCGCTCGGTGACCACGGCGTGGAAGCGCGGGTCCTCGCGGTGGTGGCGCACCACGGAGTCCACCACAGCGGTCAGGCGTCGCTGAATCGACGCGCGCAGCTCACCGGTGATACCAGCGCCCGCAACCACCACGGCCGGGTCCAGCTCGCTGGGACCTGTGGCCAGCTCCCCCACCAGGCTGCCGAGCAGCGCCATCTGACGCTCCTTGGCCAGCTCACGCAGCACGGCGTCCTTGTCCGTGAAGTACTGGTAGAAGCTGCCCGTGGACACACCCGCCCGCTTGGCGATGCTCTTCGCGGTGGTGCTCGCGTAGCCCGCGTCCGCGTACTCGGCCTGGGCCGCCGCCACCAGCGCCGCGCGGGTCTTGTGCGCGCGGGCCTGGGTGGGGGTGCGGAGGTCGTCGATCTCGGGCATGCGGGTACTCTGACAATAGATGAACCTGACGTCAAGTTCATTTATTGTCACTCTGACGCTGTCTTGCCGTCCAGGCGGAGATGGCGCCTGGCGATGGAGGACGCCGCTCATTCGAGCGTGAGCCAGTACCGTGTGCCGCGCTTCTCGCCCGTGCGTCGCAGCGCTCCCAGCTCGACGAGTGCGCCGAGGTCCCGGCGGGCGGTAGCCGGGGGCGCCCCAGTGATAGTCATGTAGTTTCCGGCGGAGAGCCCTCCTTGGAAGCCGTCCGGTCCCTCGCGGAGGATGCGCAGCAGCGCCTTCTCCTGACGTGGGTTCAGGGCAGAACGCAGGCGGTCGAGGAAGCGTGTCTTCTCCACCAGGAAGCGCACGAAGCGGAGGCTGCGCGCCTGCCCGGCGAGCACCACATCACTGAAGTAGCGCAGCCATTCGGTGACCTCGTTGTCGCGGCTCGCGCGCTCCAGCGCGTCGTAATAGTCGCTTCGTCGCTGCGCGATCACGCTCGAGAGCCCCGTGAGGCTCGCGTGCCCCAGCGTTTGGCTCAGGGCGCACTCCGCGATGGCGCGCCCCACGCGACCGTTGCCGTCTTCGAACGGGTGGATGGACACGAAGTACAGGTGTGCGATGCCCGCTCGCGCGACGGGGTCGAAGGACGGGTCGCCGCGCGTCTGCTCGAAGAACGCCAGGAACGCCTGCATTTCCGCTGGGACGTGCACCGCAGGAGGGGCCACGAAGTGCACCCGTGGCGCGTACACGGGACCGGAGATGATCTGCATCGGGTCGCCATCCTCGCGGTAGCGCCCTGCCGCAACACGAGCTCCGCGCTGGCCTTCCACGACCAAACGTTGCCACTCGAACAGCCGCGCGTCGGTCAGCTCGCAGTCCCACTCGTCGTGCAGGGTCGCCATCAGCGCTGCCATCCCGCGCTCAGCCGCTCCCCCTCGCGTGGTTGACCCGTCCAGGCCGAAGTGGCGACGGAGACTGGACCGCACGGACGCCCGCTCGAGCACCTCGCCTTCGATGGCGGCGGACTGGATGGCTTCATCACTCAAGAGCTCGGCGCGCAGCCCAGCGCGCTCGGCGGACTCGAGGTGCTCTGCCACGCCGCTCAGCTCTCCGGCGCGTCGAAAGAACTCACGGGTGGTCGGGGCCAGCGACGATGCGTCGTAGCGGAAGTTCGGCCAGTCATGTTGTTCCCAGTTCCAGGCCATGAGCGATAAGCGCCGTCATTATCGCTCATGATTCGAACAGGTGCGAGCGATATATCGGTTGTTTTCGCCCATTCCCTGATGAAACCCGTCACTCCGACGGGTCGTGCTCGGGCTCGAGGCGCCGGCCCGGACGCCAGTCCAAGATCCGGTCCGTGCGCGTCTCGAGGAAGCGCGCCAGGCGGTGGAAGTCGCTGCCCACCTCGATGAAGCGCAGCTCGGTGCGCAGCGTGTCCGGGTTCACCAGCTCGTGGAACGGCACGTACTGCAGGTCCAGCTGCCCGAACACGCTCACCATGTGCCCGTCGAGGTTCTCCTCCACCAGCGCGCGGTAGGCGCCGATGCCCAGCTGGCTGCCCAGCATGACGTCGAACGCGTGCGGCGGCGCGCAGCGCGACTCGTAGCCCAGCTGCACCCCGCTCACCTTCTTGCGGCGGCCCGTGCGCGCCTCGTAGCGGTCACTCACCTTGGTGGCCACAGCCTTGCCCAGGTCCATCGCGCTCAGCGAGATGTGCCCGTGGTCGTCGCGCGGGAGCATGTGCAGCGTGGCGTGCGGCAGCAGCTCACTCAGCCCCTCGGCGAGCACCACCGTGCCGTAGTGCTGGCCACGGCGCTCGCGCGTCAGGATCAGGTCCACGATCAGGTCGGTGAGCTTCTCGATGGAGAGGCGCCGGTTCGTGGTGCTCACGCCGGTCTCCGAGTCCGTCAGCGTCTCCGGCTCGGTGAGCGTCTCGTCGATGTCCTCGACGCCCAGCACCATGTGCGCCTCGCCCGCGATGGCCACGCCGTAGGACAGCCAGCCCGCCTTGCGGCCCATGGTCTCCACGATGAAGTAGCTGCTGGTGGCCAGGCAGTCCGCGTGCAGGTTCTGGAGCTCCTTGGCCATGAAGTCCACGGCGGTGAAGAAGCCGAACGTGAAGTCGATGCCGCGGTAGTCGTTGTCGATGGTCTTCGGCAGGTGGACGATCTGGAAGCGGCGCGCCCCCTCCGGCAGGTGCCGCTGGTACTCGTAGAGCAGGTTGGCCGTCTTGAGCGTGTCGTCGCCGCCGATGGAGATCAGCGCGTCGATCTCGAGGTCCACCATGGCGCTGTAGATGTTGCGCAGGCGCACGGTCTTCTGCGGGTCGTCGAGGTCCGCCGGCGTCTCCACGTCCTTGCCGGGGTTGGCGCGCGCCGTCCCGATCAGGATGCCGCGCTGGTTGCGGATGCCCGTCAGGTCCTTCTCGGTGAACACGCGGTAGTGCTCGTCCGGCAGGAGGCGGTGCTTGAGCGGGTGGTAGTCCTGCAGGTTGGTGTAGCCGTGGAAGAAGCCCACCACCTCGCGCCCGTCGGCCATGAACGAGATGGACGCGGCCGAGATGACGGCGTTGGCGGCCGGTGCCGGACCCCCGGAGAACACGATGCCGACGCGGCGGACGTGGTTCCCCTTCTTGTGCGACGAGTTCATGCGGCCGATCGTATCAGCCCGGGCGCCGCAGGCGCAGAATCAGGATGCCGCAGGCGCAGAATCAGATGGACTCGAGGTACGCGACCAGCGCGCTCACCTCGTCGTCACGGAAGTCGTAGCGCGGCATGGAGCCCGAGAAGCCCATCACCACCTTGCGCTGGGGCGTGATGATGCTCTCGCGCAGGTAGTCCGCGTCCACCAGTCCGTCCGAGCCGTCGGTGAAGTGCCGCGCCTGCCCGAGGATGCCGTCCAACGAGCCCCCGATGCCGCGCACCCCGGCGATGCTGTGGCACGCCGCGCAGCCGTGGGCGTCGTAGAGATACTCGCCCCACTCTTCTTGGGTGCGTCCGCGCGGTGGCCCCTCGCTGGCGATCGGCACGTGCTCTTCTTCCGTGAAGTGCACGTAGGCTCGGTACGCCAGAAACGCCAAAACCGCCGCGAGCGCGAAGCGCAGGCGACGGCGTTTGGGCCGTTCCGCAACCGGAAGGGGGATCAGCCCTCCATCTTGACGCGCTTACGACGACGGCGGCTCGCCTCGGCGGCCTTCTTACGGGCCTTCACGGACGGCTTCATGTAGTGCCGGCGGCGCTTGAGCTCGCGCAGGATACCCTCGGACGCCATCTTGCGCTTGAGGTGCTTGACGGCACGCTCGAGCCCCTTGTCGCCGACCTGGACCTCAACGGGCCTGCACTGAATCGCCTCACTTGCGGACATTAACTTTCCTCTTCTTCCGAAACCCCACTCAGGCGGGGAGGGCGCGGACCATGCCACACGCTGGCGGTGGGTGCAAACGTGGATCGTTACGGGGGGTTAGATCCTTCTGGCGCGACGTTCGCGGGTTCGAGTGGGGGCGTTGTCATGAGGAGGGGGACGGGCACCCTGGTCTGCGGGGCCGGTCGCGCTGGCGCTTCCTCGGGTGCCTCCCCCATTTCGGCGCGTCCTGCGGACGCTTGAAATAGGGCCCCCCCCACCCCCGCTGCCCAGGGCGCCCGTCCCCCTCCTCGGCTGCGTCTCGGGTCGAGCACGCGAGGGGCGCGCTCGGGGTGCAGCGCCTGGTGGGCGATCGCACGGTTGCTGATGGGGTGGCCAGCCGGGGAACCCCGCCCCGCGCGACTCGGCTCGACTCAGGCGGCTAAAGGAGGAGTGTGCTGTCGCTCAGTTGGGAGAGCGCTTGAATCGCACTCGAGAGGTCATGGGTGAGTTCCCGTTTGGCTCTCCTAGTCCACGAAGCCGATCCGAAGGTGCAGGGTGGGGTCCATCTTGCCGTGAAGGATGCGAACGATGTCGACCTCGTGCGCGGCATCGAGGCGGTAGTAGATCAGGTGGCTTCTCACCTTGAGTCGCCGATACCCCTGCTTGATGTCGTCGCACTGTCGGCCCAGGCGCGGTGTCGCCGCCAATAGATGGAAGGCCTCGTCCAGTTCTCGGAGCGTTCGCTCCATCTGTGCTTGCCCCCAGCTCGCACGGCTTTCGAGACCGATGTCGACCAGATCGTTTTCAGCGGTTCGTCGAAGCCTGACGCTCACCATGCCATGTCACCGTGGGGTCTGGTCGATCCTCGCCAGCACACGCTCGAGGGAGTAGTCGACGACCGGGCTCTGTTCGCCCTCGTCGAGTGCCCCGCGCAACTTCGCCAGCATCTGTTCCCGTTCTTCGAGGAGCCGAAGTCCGGCGCGCACCACCTCACTCGCCGAGCCGTAGCGACCACTTGCGACCAGCTGCGAGATGAACGCGTTGAGCGGCTCACCGAGAGCGACGCTCGTGTTCTTGATCTTTGAAGTCTTCATTCGATCGCCTCTGTTTCGGCTCGGGGGTCGCTGACTGTGCGTGGAGAGTTGTTTCTCGCTGAAACCCCTCCCACACCTACCAATAGATACCAGCTGTTGGTATCCATTCCCAACGAGGCAAGGTCGATCGCGTTCGTCGCGGACGCAGGACGTGTCCTCAGAAGGGGGTGGGCGGGTCGGGGGGCCGCGGAGCGGTCCGGGCCGCCCTAATGACGAGCAACACCCCGAGGATGACCAGTGGCGGCGCCCCGCAGGTCGCGAAGCACCCGTACAAGATGCCGTCCGGGGTGAAGGCACCCAAACTCGCTCGGTCCAGCTCCTCACCGTACTCCCACGCCAACACGCCCGCGACGGCACTGGCCACGGCGAGGAGCATTCCGAAGATGGATAGCGCCAGCGCGTGCTGCCGAGTGAGTTCGCTTTTTTTCTTGTTCATGGACCCCCACGCGCTCCAGGTCGGCGTATCCGTGAGCTGACATGAACTCTACTCAGTTCGGCGAGCCTCAGCTGAACACACGCGGATCCACCGTACTTCCCGCGCCAGGAGTGCTCAGTCGGGCACACGCGGGAACCCCTTCAGCAGCGCCCTTGCGTGCAGCGGGTCGAGGCCTGCCAGCGCGCCAGGTGCGTCCACCTACCGGACGTCGGGTTCCGCTGCGGCGTCCCGAGGCGCCACCGTGGAGGGGGACGGGCGCCCTGGGCAGCGGGGGTTGATGGGCCCCAGAAAGCAAACGCAGCGCGGAGCGCGCAGTGCCGCTTTCAGGGAGGTATCAGAGGGAGCGCCAGCGCGACCGGCCCCGCAGACCAGGGTGCCCGTCCCCCTCCGATCGATCACGCCACCAGGTGGAGCGCATAGCGTTCCAGGAGCAGATCCGTTAGGTTCACTCCCGAACCACGTTCAATAGGAAGCCCCCCGTCATGAGCAAGAGCGCTGCGTCTCTCCCGATCGGTTCCGTCGCCATTCCCGAGGCCCGTCAGAACATCCCGGCCACGTCGCGCGAGGCGGCGGACAAGGCTGTGGAGGCGCTGCGGGCGCGCAAGGATGCCTGGGCGGTGATGAGCATCGCGGAGCGGGTCATGCTGCTCGATACGCTCATGGACCGGACGCTGGCCGAGGCCGAGCGCTGGGCGCGGGCGGGGCAGGACGCGAAGGGCATCTCGCCCAGCTCGCCCACCGCGGGTGAAGAGTGGCTGGCTGGGCCGGCCGTCATGACGCGCAACATCCGGTTGCTGAAGAAGTCGCTCGAGGACATCGCGCGCTTCGGCGCGCCGCAGCTGCCGGCGGAGCCGTTCGCGCGGGTGGACGGGCGCGTGGTGGCCACCGTCTTCCCCACGGACAACTGGGACAAGCTCACCTTCACGGGCTTCAGCGCCGAGGTCTGGATGCAGCCCGAGGTGACGCTCGCCAACCTGCCCGACCACATGGCGGAGTTCTATCGCACGCGGCCCACGGTGGGGAAGGTCGCGCTGGTGCTGGGCGCCGGCAACGTGTCGTCCATCGGGCCCATGGACGCGCTCTACAAGCTGTTCGTGGAGGGCCAGGTGGTCATCCTCAAGATGAACCCGGTCAACGAGAACCTGGGGCCGGTCTTCGCCGACATCTTCCAGCCGCTGGCGGACCGCGGGTTCTTCCGTCTGGTGTACGGCGGCGCGGCCGAAGGCGACTACCTCTGCAACCACCCGGGCGTCGAAGAGATCCACATCACCGGCTCCGACAAGACCTACGACGCCATCGTCTGGGGTCTGGGCGCCGAGGGCGAGCGCCGCAAGCGTGAGCGCACACCACGCAACACGCGCCGCGTCTCGAGCGAGCTCGGAAACGTGAGCCCCATCATCGTGGTGCCCGGGCCGTGGAGCCAGGACGACATCATCTACCAGGGCGTGAACCTGGCGTCGTCGCTCACCAACAACGCGGGCTTCAACTGCAACGCCACGCGCGTGGTCATCCAGCACGCGAGCTGGTCGCAGCGTGACGCGCTCAACGAGGCGCTGAGCAAGGCGCTCGATCGCGCCGAGCCGCGCGTGCCGTACTACCCGGGCGCCGAAGAGCGCCACGACCGCTTCCTGGCGGCGCACCCCGAGGCGCGTCAGTTCGGTCCCGATGGCGCGGGCAAGGTGCCCTGGACGTTCATCCCCGGCGTGCCCAGCGACGATGCGGGCGACATCTGCTTCAACACCGAGGCGTGGTGTGGCGTCACCAGCGAGACCGCGCTCGAGGCCGGCTCCGTGGTGGAGTACATCGAGCGCGCGGTGGACTTCGCCAACGACCGCCTGTGGGGCACGCTCAGCTGCTCCATCATCGTGCACCCGAAGTCGCTCGAAGACCCCGCCATCGCCAACGCGGTGGAGAAGGCCATCGCCGACCTGCGCTTCGGCTCGGTGGCGGTGAACCACTGGGCGGCGCTCGCGTATGCGTTCGTGTCCACCACCTGGGGTGCATACCCGGGTCACCCGCCCGAAGACATCCGCTCGGGCTCGGGGGTGGTGCACAACAGCTACCTGTTCGACAAGCCGCAGAAGAGCGTGGTGCGCGGGCCGTTCATCGTGAAGCCGCGCCCGGCGTGGTTCAACGACCACAAGACCACGCAAAAGCTGGGGCCCCTGCTCACGCGCTTCAACGGCAAGCCGTCGGTGCGCACGCTGCTGCCCATGCTCAACCAGGCCCTGCGAGGCTGAGTCGTGGCGCTCTCACTCGGTGACTCCGTGGATGCGCGCGTGCCCTGGGTGCGTGCGCTGCACGATCTCGACGCCGCACGTTCCATCCGCTCGCCGGGGCCCAAGCTGCGCGCGCTGCGCCACGCCGGTGAGGCGCTGGGGGACAGCCTGCGCCACGGGCCGCGCGTGAGCGCCGTGCGCACGCTGCCGCAGACCACGCTGCTCTACCCCACGGCCTACGCGTTCAACCACACGGTGCCGCTGCCCGTCCCGTATGTGGTCATGTCGCATCGCTGCCTCTTGGTGCAGGTGCGCGTGACCGTGGCGGGTCAGAGCGTGCTCAAGAACGTGCTCTTCAACCCGTCGGACATCCAAGCCGCCAAGGCCACGCCCTACTTCGCGCAGCTGCTGGCGAAGACCGGTGACCGCTTCGCGGACGCCATCACCACGCGCAGCGACACGCTCGAGGCACAGCTCGCGCGGCACGGCCTCGGCGCCGAGGACATCGACCTCATCGCGTTCGATCACTTCCACACGCAGGACCTGCGCTCGCTGCTGGGCTGCGACGTGCCCAACGCGGCGGGTGAGCTGCTGCGCGCGCGCTTCCCGAACGCGTACCTGCTGGCCCCGCGCCTCGAGTGGGAGGACTGGGACGACCTGCACCCCATGCAGCGCAGCTGGTTCATCGCCGACGGAAAGCGCGGCGTGCCGCTCGAGCGCGTGGTGCTCACCGACGGTGACGTGGCGCTCGGCGAAGGCTGCCTGCTGCTGCAGACGCCCGGGCACACCACCGGCAACCAGACGCTCTTCTGCTACGGCGAGCGTGGCGTGTTCGGCTGCTCCGAGAACGGCACCAGCGCGGACAATTGGTCGCCCTACGAGAGCCGCATCCCGGGCCTCGCGCGCTACAGCCGGCAGTTCAACGTGGAGGTGGTGCTCAACAGCAACACGCCCGAGCTGGCCGCCGAGCAGTACGCCTCCATGGTGCTCGAGCGCAGCGTGGTGGACCGCGTGCCGGGTGCGCCTGCCTTCGTGCAGATGTTCCCGTCGAGCGAGGTCACGCCCAGCGCGCTGGCGCCGGGCATCTGGCCCTCCATGATCTTCGGCGAGCGCGACAGCGGGCACCTGCAGGTCCGCCCCCGCTGACCACGCGCGCTTCAGCGCCCCAGCGTCAAGCCTCGCCCAGGTCGAGCGCCGCTTCGAGTTGAAGCAGCAGCTCGGGGTCGGCCACGTCGCGCAGGATGCGCCGCAGGTACAGCGCGTCGCCGCGCTCGAGTGGACGTGTGCCCAGCCACGATGCGATGGTCAGGCGCAGCTCGCTCGCGGTGGCAGGGTTCTCGAACGAGCTCAGCAGCTGACCGGTGGGGGTGGTGGGCGACGGGGCTGCCGCCATGCGCTGGGCGAGGATGGCGTGGCGTGCGTACGCAGTGAGGCGTCCCTCGAGGTGCTGCTGCAGCACGTTCGGTGCGGGCGTGCGCAGCTCGAGGCAACGGCCGCCGGCCATACGCAACAGCACGTGGTCGGTGCCCGAGTGTTGCGACTCGAGCTCTGTGTAGGGCACGTACCAGCTGCGTGTGGCGCCACCGACGCAGAGGCCCTCGGCGCCGAGGCGCAGCGCCGCTGGGGTGGGCGGTGAAGGCTGCGGTCGCTCGTCGTCGCGCACGAGCCAGGCGCTGACTTCCACGCGGGCCGTGTCCGGTTCGCTGCCAGGCTGTGCAAAGGGCTCGCTGGGAGCGGGGTCTATGGGGCGAGAGCGCATGGGGCTTGGTCGAGTCCTGGGGGGACGAGGTGAATCGTCTGCGAGCACCGTGCCAAGCTAGGATCACGGAGGAAACACGACCATATCCACGTCCAGGGGCCGTCCTGCCCAAGTTTGGCCGCCACGATTGGGCACCGCTACGCAACGAATGCATACCTCGGGAAGTTCGAGTTGCCGTCTTGCACCCGCGCGGGCGCTTGGTACCTTCCGCGACCTATGAGCCGAGTCGTCAATTTCAATGCGGGTCCTGCGACCCTTCCCTTGTCCGTGCTCGAGTACACCCGGGACGAGCTCCTCGATCACGAGGGCACCGGGATGTCCATCCTCGAGCACTCGCACCGCGAGGCCGCGTACATGGCCGTGCACGAGGAGTGCAAGGTCCTGCTGCGTGAGCTCATGGCGATCCCGGACACCCACGAGGTCATCTTCATGGGCGGCGGCGCCAGCACGCAGTTCGCGCTGGTCCCCATGAACCTCGCGAACGGCGGCTCGGCCGACTACGTGGACACCGGCACCTGGTCGGCGGGCGCCATCAAGGAGGCCAACATCGTCGCCAAGGCGCGCATCGCGGGCACGGGCAAGGATGGCGAGCGCTACGTGCGCGTGCCGAAGCAGGCGGACCTCGACCTCGACCCCAACGCGGCCTACGTGCACATCACCAGCAACAACACGGTGATGGGCAGCCAGTACCACTACACCCCGGACACCGGCTCGGTGCCGCTGGTCGCCGACATGTCGAGCGACATCCTGTGGAAGCCCATCGATGTCAGCAAGTACGGCCTGATCTACGCCGGCGCGCAGAAGAACCTCGGCCCCGCCGGCGTGGTGGTGTGCATCATCCGCAAGGACCTCGCGGAGCGCTCGCCGAAGACCATCCCCAAGATCTTCCGCTACAGCACCATGGTGGAGGGGGACTCCATGGCCAACACCGTGCCCACCTTCCCGGTGTACATGGTGCGCAACGTGCTCCGCTGGGTGAAGTCCGTGGGCGGCGCGCCGGCCATGGAGCAGCGCAACCGCGCGAAGGCGAAGATGCTGTACGACATCCTCGACGCGAACGACTTCTACAAGCTCGTCATCGAGAAGGACTCGCGCTCGGTCATGAACCCCGTGTTCAACCTGCCCAGCGAAGACCTCGAGAAGAAGCTCGTGAAGGACTCGAAGGCGGCGGGCTTCGTGGGCATCAAGGGCCACCGCTCGGTCGGCGGCCTGCGCATCAGCATGTACAACGCGATGGAGCCCGAGGGCGTGGCCAAGTTCTGTGAGTTCCTCACGGGCTGGACCAAGCAGAACAGCTGAACGGGCGCCGCCAAATCGCCTGATCGCGGCTTACGTCCTCGCAGCCAGGCTCGAAATACTGGAGTATTCCTTCGCCTGGCTGCTCCGGGCGCGCTCGCGCTAAGGCGATTTTTCGGCTCTACACAGTTCGCGCCACGAGATTGCCCACCGCATGCGGTGGGCTTTTTCATTGGGACGCCACGGTGTTCGCGACGTCGGTCTCGGCCACGTGCGCCACGTGCCGCAGCACGCGCAGGTGGATGCGGTGGATGATGTCGTCGGCCCACAGCTTCCAGTAGACCGTGGGCATCATGTCCAGCTGGTAGTAGGTGCGGCCGCGCAGGCGCGTGCCACCGGTCGCCGTGCGCTCCAGCAGGAACTGCCCCGCCGTGGTGCGGAAGTAGCCGTCGAGGTGCCGCGGGCGGATGTCGTAGGGCGACATCTCGCGCATGGGGTCGGGCATGTCCTGCACGCTGAAGCCCAGCTCGCGCGGCGGGTCCCACACCTCGATGGGCTCCACGAACTCGCCCGTGGTGAACTCGCAGCGGCGGATGGCGCCCACGCCGCTCCCCTCGATGCGCGCACCCGTGGGAGCGGCGACGCCCACCCGGAAGATCCAGTCCTCGATGGGCGGCAGCTCGGGGAAGGCCACCACGCGCTCCCACACCACCTCGGGCGGCGCGGCCACCTCGACCACCGTCTCCACCATGTGCGTGTCGGCCGGCGGTGGGGCCACGCCCTCCATCAAGATGAGGACGGGCAAGAGCATGCCGGGAGCCACCCAGCGGCCCTGCGCGTTGAGCATCTGCCGGCGCATGGTGAAGGCGATCTGGTGGCCCACCAGCGTGTTCACGGCGGCCAGCGGCCAGACCATCATCAGGCAGATGAGGCCCTCGAACGCGAAGGCGATCAGCACCACGAAGCTGACGACCAAGGAGGCGATGGACGCGGCCAGCGAGTAGGCGCGGCCACGTCCCGCGTTCACGCCGTGCAGCTGGTCGAACAGCAGCGTGGTGGCGAACCCCGTGAAGAGCGGCGCGCCGATGAAGAGCGGTGCGCCGTAGTTGCCCATGAGGCCCACCGAAGCACCGAGCGCGCCGAGGGTGATGGTGGCGCCAGCGAGGACGCTCAACGCGAGCGCGGCGGCGGCGCCCATGCGCGGGGGTGAGCCCGGCGCCTCGGTGGGGATGTCGTCCTGGTTCGCGGTGGCTGCTGGGGGTGCTGCACTCGGCAGCACCGAGAGCGCCAAGAAGAAGAGCAGATTGGCAAAGGGCACGATGAAGAGCACCACCATCCAGGCGGGCGCGCCGGCGTCACGCAAGCGGCGCTCCGAGAGCCAGATGCCGATGGCCAGGAACGGGATGGCCGTCGCCCAGAGCGCGGCGTAGTAGCGCAGGTTCTCCCCCGGGTGGAAGAGCGGCGCGTCCACCGGGCTCACGTAGTAGAGCGGGCTCCACGTCTGGCCGAACGCGGCGGACACGGCGTAGTCCACGCCCAGCTTGAGGGCGGCCAACACCACACCGAAGAGCACGAAGGGGCGCTGACCGAGCGGTGCCGTGTTCATCCCCCGAGGCTACGGCTGCTTTGGCGCGCGCCGGACAAAAAAGAAACGCCAGCGTTGGGGGCTGGCGTTTCGGGTCGGACCTTGGGTGGTGGAGACAAACGGGATCGAACCGTTGACCTCTTGAGTGCGATTCAAGCGCTCTCCCAACTGAGCTATGCCCCCAGGGGAACCGCTCGCCCTTCGGCGAGAGGCCAGACTTTACACGTGGTCGGCAGGTGCGCAAGTCCGTACAGCGCAATTAGAGCGCAACGCGACACTCCTCCGCGCCAGGAGAGCGCCCGACTCACTGCACGCGGAGGTATACAATACGATACCTAACGCGCGAGGGTCACCCAGACGTCGGCCGCGCTTTCGGCGAGCGCGTCGTCGTCATCATGGCTGCTCGGGAAGCGCACGACGGGAGTCGGCAGCAGCTCGCTCAGGATGGCCAGGTTGTCTTGCTGGCTCTCGTCAAACACGCCGTGCTCCGTGAGGACAATGGCTGCCACATGGACCGCGCGCTGGGTGAGCGCCTCGTACGCAGCGCGCGTGTGGCTGAGCACGCCGAGTCCATTGCGGGCGACCAGCACGGCGGGCAGCCCGAGCGCCGCGATCAGGTCTGCGATGCTGCGCTCTGCGTCGAGCGGGACCAGAACGCCACCCGCTCCCTCGACGAGCCAGAGCTCGGCGGAGACGTTCGAAATGACCTCGCGCAGCGTCGCGTTGGAGGGCACGGGCGGCAGGCCACGCCGGGTGGCGGTGAACGGCGAGACGGCCGGTGCGACGCGGTAGAGACCGGGCAGGCTGGCCAGCTCGGGGCGCCCACTTGCCCGCGCGAGCGCTTCGGCGTCCGTGGCGTGTTCCACCACCCCGGTCTCGAGTGGCTTGAGGGCGGCCACCTCGATCCCACGACGGTGCGCATGGCGCGCGAGGCCGCGCGTCACGAAGGTCTTGCCCTCCCCCGTCCCAGTGCCGGTCACGAAGAAGCCCCTCACGTCAGGATCTCGGTGAGCGCCCCCAACAGCGCGTCGAGCTGCGCGTCGCTGTGAGCGGCGGTGGGGACCATGCGCAGGCGGGCGGTGCCCTCGGGAACCGTGGGTGGGCGGATCGCTGGCACGAAGATGCCGCGCTCGAGGAGCTTGGCCGCCACGTCGAGCGCGCGAGCCTCGGGTCCGAGGACGAGCGGGACGATCGGCGTCGGGTCGCTCGGCACGTCGAAGCCCAGCGTCTGCAGGTGCGCCCGCAGCCGCTCGCTGTGACGCACCACGCGAGCACGCTCGGCGTCGGCGGCGTGCACCAGCGGGACGGCCGCTACGACTTGGGCAGCGAGGCTGGGCTGCGGACCCGTGGAGAACACGAAGCTGCGCGCGCGGTTGTAGAGCCAGGCCACGGTGTCCGCGTCGCTGGCCGCGAAGGCACCGGCCAACCCAAAGGCCTTCCCCAGCGTGCCGATCAGGACGTCGGGCTGCACCCGCGCGGCGGCGCAGGCGCCCCGCCCCGCGGGACCGAGGACGCCCACCGAGTGGGCCTCGTCCACGTAGAGCGACGCCTCGAACTCGTTGGCCAGGGTCCGCAGGGCAGCCAGCGGTGCAACGTCTCCGTCCATGCTGAAGAGCGCGTCGGTGACGATGAACGCCCGGTGGGCCTTCGAACGCTGTGCGACCAGCAGGTCGCGCAGGTGACCGAGGTCGGTGTGCCGGTACCGCTCTACCCGGGCGCGGCTCAGCCGACAGCCGTCGATCAGGCTGGCGTGGTTGAGCGCGTCGGAGAAGAGGACGTCACCCGGCTCGGCCAGCGCCTGCAGGCTGCCCACGTTGGCGGCGTAGCCCGACGAGAAGAGGCGCGCCGCAGGCTGGCCGACGTACGCGGCGAGCGCGGTCTCCGCCTCTTGGTGGGCGCTCATGTTGCCCGAGATCAGGCGGCTGGCCCCCGAGCCGGAGCCCGCTGTGGTGAGGGCGGTGATCCCGGCCGCGGCGAGCAACGGGTGATCGGCGAAGCCGAGGTAGTTGTTGCTGGAGAAGCAGAGCAGCTCGCGGCCGTCGACGATCAGGGAGGCACCCTGGGTGCCCGAGACCAAGCGCGGCTGGCGCAAGAGGCCGCGAGCCTCCAGCTGGGCCAGGCGCTCGCGGGAGTCGAGAGGGAGACGCACGAGGGACGTTGTGGGAGAGGGGGAGAGGCAGGTCAAGGAGGGAGGCGAGGCGAGTCCGGGTCGGAGACCGAGACCGAGACCGAGTCCGAGTCGGAGACCGAGTCCGAGACCGAGGCCGAGTCCGAGACCGAGTCCGAGGCCCGAGACCGAGACCGAGACCGAGACCGAGGCGGAGACCGAGACCGAGACCGAGTCCGAGACGGAGACCGGGTCGGAGACGGAGACCGGGTCGGAGACCGAGTCCGAGAGCGAGGCCGAATCGGAGGCTGACGGCCCCGGCCCGGACCTACGCTCAGGTGGTCTGGTTCGGAGGGCGGACTCGTGCGCCGGCGCAGGACGGGGCCTCGACCGAAAGTGACGGACGTTTCACGTGAAACATCTCGGGTCGGGGGCGACTGGAGGTTTCACGTGAAACGTCAGCTCAGGGAGAGGTTGGCGCGGACGTCGCCGGTGAACGCGGCGTCGATGGTCTCGAGGGCAGCCTCGACGGCTTCGCTGCGGGCGTCCGGGAGGCGGACCTCGAGGTGGACGATGAGGTCCCCAGGTTCTCCCTTGGCCTCGGGGGCGCCCTTCCCGCGCAGGCGCAGCTTGTGTCCGGTCTGGCTGCCCGCGGGCACGGCGACGCGGACGTCGCCCTCCAGTGTGGGCACCGCGACCTTGGCGCCACGGTAGGCCTCGAGCGGGGTGACGGGCAGCTTCACGTGCAGCTGCTTGCCCTCACGCCAATACGCCGGGTGCGTCCCCACCTTCACCTCGAGGAGCAGGTCGCCAGCCCCGCCTCCTCCGGGCTGGCCTTGGCCGCGCACGCGGATCTTGGCGCCGTCCGTGACACCCGCTGGGACCTTCACCTTCACGCCCCGGACGCTGCCGCTCGCGTCGGTCATGGAGAGCTCCCGATCGCAGCCGCGCAGCGCCTCCACGAAGCTGACGCTCACGCTGCCCGTCACGTCGCGGCCACGCTGGGCACGGCCTCCGAACATGTCGGCGAAGTCCTCCATGCGGACCCCACGTGGGCCGCGCCCCGCGCCAGGCCGGCCACCGAAGATGTCGGCAAAGTCGAAGCCCGCGAACGCCTCTGCACCGTGGGCGGCATGACGGCGCGGGTCGAACCCGTCCCGCAGGCCATCCTCACCGAACTGGTCGTAGAGCTTCCGCTTCTCCTCGTCCCCCAGCACGTCGTACGCCTGGGACACCAGCTTGAAGCGCTCCTCGGCCTTCGCGTCCCCGGGGTTGTGGTCCGGGTGGAACTGCTTCGCGAGCTTGCGAAACGCGCGCTTGATGTCGGGAGCTGCGGCGTCTCGGGGCACGCCGAGCACTTCGTAGTAGTTCTTTGCCATGAGACGGCCACACCCTAAGTCGCCGCAGCCTCAAGACAACCACCACGTGCCCGCGCCCTCGCTTGAAGCGGGAATGGCCCCGTGGTAGGTCACGTTCCTCTGCCCACACAGCGTGTGCCCGCGACGCGCCACGCCCTCCTCTACCCCGTGACAGCCTCTCTCGACGCACCGCCCCATCACGTCGCCATCATCATGGATGGGAACGGGCGCTGGGCATCGAGCCGGGGGCGTATGCGAACCGCAGGGCACCACGAGGGCAGCCACACGGTGCGGGACATCGTCCGTGAGTGCCGCAGCGCCGGGGTGCAGGCCCTCACGCTCTACGCCTTCAGCGAGCAGAACTGGGAGCGTCCCGAGCACGAGGTGGCCGCCCTCATGGAGCTGCTCATCGAGTACCTGGTGTCGGAGCGCTCCGAGCTCATGGACAACCAGATCCGCCTGCGCGCCATCGGCCGGATCCACAAGCTGCCCCAGCGTGTGCTGGACGTGCTGCACGCGCTCGAGCGGGACAGCGCCCACCTCACCGGCATGACCCTCACGCTGGCCCTCTCTTACGGGGGCCAAGAAGAGCTGGCCGATGCGGCCGCCGAGATCGCGCGGGACGTGGCCGCCGGGCGCCTCGCCCCCGAGGCCGTGGACCAAGCGCTGCTGGAATCCCGGCTCCCCTCGGCCGCGGTCGGCCCTGTGGACCTCCTGATCCGCACCGGCGGCGACCAGCGCATCAGCAACTTTCTGCTGTGGGGGGCCGCCTACGCCGAGCTCTTCTTCAGCCCCAAGCTGTGGCCCGAGTTCGGGCTCGCTGACCTCCTCGAGGCATTCGAGTCGTTCCACACGCGAGAGCGCCGCTTCGGCCGTGTGCTCACCGCCGAGCCCGTGCCCGCCCCCGCAGGTTCCCAGCAAGAGAGCGGGCTGCCCGCCACCGAGGCCCGATGAGCGAACGCCACGACGTGCCCGAGGGCCAGCCCGCCGAGAACCCGCCCACGCCCGCGGCCCCCGCGGCCGCCGGGACCGAGACCAAGGGCAAGCTCGGCCCCACGGCGCTCCGCTTCGCCAGCGCCGTCCCGCTCATCCCGCTGATCCTGTGGCTCCTCTTTTACGGTCCGCGCTGGGGCTTCCACACCTTCTGCTTCGTGGGCGTGGCCATCGTCGCGCGCGAGCTGATGGCCATCGCCATGCCCGGGCAGCGCTTGCTGATCGCCATCGGCACCCTGGCGAGCATGGGCTTCGCGGCCGTGGCGGTGTTCGCGCCGGAGCACCTCTTCGCGGGTGTGCTGGGCCTCGGCTTCGTGGCCATGATCACCAGCTTGCTGCGGCCCGATCCCGTGGAGACCTCGGGGGCGCGCGCGGGCTGGCTGTTCGGCGGGCCCGTCTACATCGGCGGTCTGCTCATCACCGTGGACTTGCTGCACGGGCTGCCCTTTGGAGCCCGCTGGGTGGTGCTCGCCATGATGCTCGCCTTCCTGTCGGACACGGCCGCGTACTTCGCGGGGCGCGCCTTCGGGAAGCACAAGCTCTACGAGAAGCTCTCGCCCAAGAAGACCATCGAGGGCTCGCTCGGCGGCCTCGCGGGTGCGGTGGGTGGTGCGTTCTTCGCCATCTACGTGATGAAGCTTCCCATCCCGGTGCCGCACGCCATCGCGTTGGGTGTCATCGCGGGTGCGCTCGGCCAGGCGGGAGATCTGCTCGAGTCCATGCTCAAGCGCAGCGCGGGCGTAAAGGACTCGGGCAACATCCTGCCGGGCCACGGCGGGCTGCTGGACCGCGTGGACGCGCTCATGTTCACCGCGTCCACCACGTGGCTCTACGCGGTCTACCTGCTCGACGCGCGCTGAGGTTGCCGCCGCGGCCGAGCGGCAGGATGGGTCGAGGGGATCGCGTGCCGGGGGGCACGTACCATTCGTCATGTCCACATGCGTGGTCACGCACATCCGTGCGATGACGACCGATGACGTGCCACGTCTCCCTGCCTATCGCGGCCGTCACGAAAATGTCTCACCCCCGAGGTATGCAGAGGGCCAACCTGATCCCATGTTCAGAGCGGCTCACCCAAAACGACCCGCACCGTACGATTCTCCATGGGACCAGGCTTGATTCTGTTCACCCGTTCAGTACACTGGAGATGACACACCATGGCCCTCGCACTTCCCCTGCCCAGCACACGCGCATCTCGGGGCAAGCAAACGCAGCTAGCCCTGCCGGGGGTTCCTGTTGCGGTCACGGTCACGGAAGCCACGGAGGCAGCCAAGGCGAGTCGGCCGCTCCGCTGGCAGGGCGAAGCGCTCGCGGGTCGCATCATCGAGCTCTCGGGGTCCACGGGTCGCACCAGCACGGCCGTGTCCATGCTGCTCGCGGCGCAGCGCGCGGGTGAGGCCGTCGTCTGGATCGAGCCCACGGATGGCTCGCTCTATCCGCCGGACCTCGTCGCCGCGGGGGTGGACCTCGACGCGCTGGTGATCGTGCGGGTGCCCACCAAGGAGGGGCCCGAGGGCCTGTGCCGCGTGGCCGAGTGGCTGGTCCGCTCGGGGGGCTTCGGCTTGCTGGTCATGGACCTGATGGGTCGCGCGCCAGCGGCACAGAGCCCGTGGCAGACGCGTCTCTCTGGGCTGCTGCGTCGGCATGACGCGCAGCTCTGCGTGCTGAGCGACTCGGAGGCGGCCGCGCCCTCGCTGGGCGCCATGGTGGCGCTGCGCCTCGAGCCCCAGCGGCAGCGGGACGAAGACGGCTCCTTCCTGCTCTCGCACCGCATCCTCAAGAACAAGCTGGGCGTGGCGCACGGCCCCGCTCCGGAGCGGCGGCGCGCGCCAGCGGGGCTCGAGGCGCTGCCCGTGGAAGACACGGCCAACGCCGCGCAGCTCTCGCTGTTCGACGGGCTGTTCGTGCGTGACGCGGCGGAAGAGACCACGCCTCAGCTGCCCTTCTTTGCACCGGTCACCGCGCTGCCCGTGGCGCCGCCGGTGGTGCTGCGCACCAAGCTCGCGGCCAAGCGCGTCACCCTTCGCCCTGCGAGCCCCGAGAGCGAGGGCCAGCCGTGACGCTGCAGCGCTCACTGCGAGGCCTGCGTCCGTCGCCGCGTGGCACGGAGGGCGAGCGCGTCTCGCGGGTGGCGCTGGTGAAGCTCCCGGACCTGCCGCTGCAGATGCTGCTGCACGAGCGGCCGGAGTTTCGTGGGCGCCCCACGGCGGTCATCACGGGCGACGGTCCCGAGGCGCGCATCACGTACCTGAACCGCGCGGCGCTCGCGGCGGGCTTGCGCGTGGGGCTCACGCACGCGGCCGCGCGGGACCGCCTGCCCGGCTTGCACACCGGGGTGGTCCAGAAAGAGCGCGTCCAGGCGCTCGAGGCCGAGCTGGCTAGCGGCCTTCAGATGCTCACGCCCAAGGTGGAGCCCTGCACGCACTTCCCCGCCACGTTCTATCTGGACCCCAACGGCATGGAGAAGCTCTACGGCGGCGTGGAAGCGTGGGCGCGGGCCACGCACGCGTTCCTCAAGGGGCGCGGCTTGTTCGGGGCCACCTGGGTGGGCTTTCATCGCTATCGCCTGTTCGCGGCGGCGGGCACGCAGCTCAGCTGCCGTGTGCTCGAGAGCCCGGCCGAAGAGCAGCTGCTGGCCAACGGCGCCGACCTGCGCACGCTCGGGCTCTCGGCCGAGCTTTGCGATGACCTGGCCATGCTGGAGGTGCACGGCCTCGGAGACCTCTTGGCGCTGCCGGCGGCGGAGTTCGCGGGCCGCTTCGGGGCGGAGGCCGCGCGCGTGCGTTCGCTCTTCGCGGAGGACACGCAGCTGCCGCTCCAGCCGCTCGGCTTCGCCGAGCCCACCGAGGCGCGCTTCGACGTGACACCGCCCGACGCGGACACACACCGCCTGCTGTTCGGCATCAAGGCGGCGCTGCACCCGCTGCTGATGGGCCTGCGCGAGCGCGGCGAGCACATCCGCGCGCTGCACGTGCGCTTCGAGCTGGACGCGCCGCAGGGTCAGGGGCGCGTGCACGAAGAAACGGTGGAGCCCGCGGCGCCCACGGGTGACCTCATGACGCTGGTGGAGCTGGTGCGTCTGCGCCTGGGGCAGCTCACGCTGCCGAGCCCGGTCGAGGCCGTGACCCTGCGCGCGGACACGGAGCGCGCCCATGCCGAGCCGCTGGCGCTGCCGGGCATGCGCCCGAAGCGTGACCCACAGGCGGCGGCGCGCGCGCTCGCCCGGGTGCGGGCCGCCTATGGTCCGCGCTCGGTGGTGCGGGCGCGGGTGCGCGAGGCTCACTTGCCCGAGGCGCGCTTCGTCTGGGTGCCCACGCTCGAGCCGCCCGCGCAGGCCGCGTCGTACGTGGCGGGCGTGGGCTTCGGCGCGCTGCACGAGGGTTCACCGCCGTACCGCGCGGGGCACGCGCAGCGAGACTCGCTCTTCCGTGGCGACGACAGCGAACACGACGAGAGCGAACAAGCTGAACACCACGACGGCGACGTGGGTGAGTCCGCCGAGCACGACATCGAGGACCTCGAGGACTTCCACGAGCTCGAGCCGGGCCATGGTGTGGTGGAGGCCAACGCGCTGGCGAGCGTGCTGGTGCGACGCGTGCTGCGGCGCCCCGTGCCGCTGCGCACCCGGCATCCGGCCGTGCCGCTGGTCAAGTCGTCCGGTGAGCGCGAGCGCCACGCGCACGGCCTGCCCGATGGCCCTCGGGGTGAGCACGTGGCGCGCATGTACGGGCCCTACCGCGTGAGCGGCGGCTGGTGGAAGCGCACGGTGGAGCGCGACTACTACTACGCCGAGACCGACGCGGGCGGCTTGCTCTGGGTGTACTGGGACCGGCCGCGCGGCGCGTGGTTCCTGCACGGCACCGTCGACTGAGGGCCGCATGGTGGCCTCATCGACGACAACCTCGCGGGACCCGCGCGGTGCGGGATACGTGCCCCTCTGGGTGAAGAGCCACTACAGCTTCCTCGAGGGCGCCAGCAGCCCCGAAGAGCTGGTGGAGCAGGCGCACGCGCTGGGCCTCGGTGCGCTGGCCATGACCGACCGTGACGGAGTCTACGGGCTGGTGAAGGCGCACTTCGCCGCGCGTGAGCGGGGCCTGCGGCTGATCGCGGGGGCCGAGCTGACGCTCACCGGTGTGGGCTCGCCGGACGCCTCCCGGGCAACCTCGGCGGGCGCGCTGGCCTCCATGAACCACCCCACCCGCGTGGTGGCGCTGGCGCACGATCGCGAGGGCTACGCGCAGCTGTGCCGGCTCATCAGCGTGGGCCAGGGGCGCGCTCCCAAGGGCCAGAGCCAGCTGGCCGCGCACGAGCTCGCGGCGCTCACCCACTGCGAGCTGCTGTGTGCCGACCCGGCGCTGCTGGCGGCCCTGCGCCCGCTGCCCGTGCGCGTGTCGGCCTACTGTGTGCGGCACCTGCTGGCCGAGGAGCGCGAGCCCGAGCGCCGGCTGCGCATCGAGGCGCAGGCGCTGGGCCTGCCGGTGGTGGGTGGCTTCGAGGTGCTCTATCACCACGTGAAGCAGCGCCCCCTGCAAGACGTGGTGGCCTGCGTGCGCGCGGGGGTCACGCTCTCGGCGGCGGGCACGGTGATTCGCAGCAACGCCGAGCACGCGCTGCTCTCCCCGCTCGTGGCGCAGCAGCGCTTCGCCGACGCGCCGGAGCTCTTGCGGCGCAGCCTGGACGTGGCCGAGCGCTGCGCCTTCACGCTGGACCAGCTGGACTACCGCTACCCGGAAGAGCCGCGCCCCGAGGGCGTGTCCACGCAGAGCTGGCTGCGCACGCTCACCTACGAGGGCGCCGCGCAGCGCTATCCCGAGGGCGTCCCTGCCGACGTGCGCGTGCAGCTCGAGCGCGAGCTGTGCGTCATCGAGGACCTACAGTACGGCGGCTACTTCCTGACCATGCACGAGATCGTGGCCTACTGCCGCAGCCAGCGCATCCTCTGCCAGGGGCGTGGCAGCGCGGCCAACAGCGCGGTGTGCTTCTGCCTGGGCATCACGGCCGTGGACCCGGTGCGCATGGACCTCCTCTTCGAGCGCTTCCTCAGCCGCGAGCGCGCCGAGCCGCCCGACATCGACCTCGACATCGAGCACGAGCGGCGCGAGGAGGTCATCCAGCACGTGTACGAGAAGTACGGGCGCAAGCACGCGGCCATGGTGGCCAACGTGGTGCGCTACCGCACGCGCTCGGCCGTGCGCGAGGTGGGCAAGGTGCTGGGCATCCCGGCCACCGACCTCGACGCGGTGGCCAAGCTGGTGCGCCACCACGACGACCTGCTGGACGACCAGCTGCTGAAAGACGCTGGCTTGCCCATGGACGCGCAGAGCACGCGCCAGCTGTGTGGCCTCGCGCTCATGCTGCAGGACACGCCGCGGCACCTGAGCGTGCACCCGGGCGGCTTCCTGCTGGGCGACCAGCCGGTGGACACGCTGGTGCCGGTGGAGCCCGCCACCATGCCGGGGCGCACCGTCATCCAGTGGGACAAATACGACGTGGAGGCGCTCGGCCTCTTCAAGGTGGACCTGCTGGGCCTGGGTGCGCTCACCTGCCTGCGCATCGCGCTCGACCTCTTGCGCGAGCACCGTGACCCGGCGCAGACGGGGCCCCATCTCGAGCTGCGCACGCTGCCCGCCGAAGACCCTGCCACGTACGCCATGGTCGCGCGCGGAGACACGCTGGGGGTGTTCCAGATCGAGAGCCGCGCGCAGATGGCCATGTTGCCGCGCTTGAAGCCCCGCTGCTTCTACGACCTGGTCATCGAGGTGGCCATCGTGCGGCCGGGGCCCATCCAGGGCGACATGGTGCACCCCTACCTGCGGCGTCGCTCGGGCCAAGAGACGGTGGAGTACCCGCACCCCACGCTCGAGCGCGTGCTGAAGAAGACGCTGGGCGTCCCCATCTTCCAGGAGCAGGTCATGAAGCTGGCCGTGCTGGCGGCGGACTACACGCCGGGCGAGGCCGACCAGCTGCGCCGCGACATGGCCGCGTGGCGCAAGGAGGGGCGCATCGAGGCGCATCACGAGCGCATGGTGCCGCGCATGATCGAGAAGGGCATCGCGGAGGAATTCGCCGAGCGGGTGTTCGCGCAGATCCGCGGCTTCGGCGAGTACGGCTTCCCCGAGAGCCACGCGGCCAGCTTCGCGCTCTTGTCCTATGCGACGGCCTGGCTGCGCTGCCATCACCCCTCGGTGTTCCTGTGCGCGCTGCTCAACGCGCAGCCCATGGGCTTCTACCAGCCGGCCACGCTGGTGGACGACGCGCGTCGGCGTGGGGTGGTGGTGCGGCCCATCTCGGTGCTGCAGAGCGCATGGGACTGCACGCTCGAGGGCATGATCGAGGGCGTGATCGCGCCCCCCGTGCGCATGGGCCTGCGCTACGTGACGGGCCTGGGTGTGGTGGAGCGCGAGCGCATCGAGGCCGCTTGGCGTGATGGCCCCTTCACGGACCTCGAAGACTTCACGCGGCGCACCGCGCTGCCCACCCGGCAGCTGGTGCGCCTGGCGCAGGCAGGGGCCTTCGACGACTTCGGCCTCGAGCGGCGCGACGCCATCTGGGCCGCGCGCGCCCTCGCCCGCTTTCGGCACGACACGCTGCCGCTCGCCTCGGCCGCCACGCAGCTGCACTTCGCCTCGCTCGACGGAGCCGAGCGCATCAGCTGGGACTACCGCGCGAGCCGCCACAGCACGGCGGGCCACCCCATCTTGCGGCTGCGGCCGCACCTCACGCAGCAGGGCCTGCCCAGCGCGTGCGAGCTGAGCGCGCTGCCGCATGGGAAGCGTGTGGACTACGTGGGCCTGGTCATCTGCCGGCAGCGTCCGGGCACCGCATCCGGTGTCACCTTCTTCACGCTCGAAGACGAGACGGGCTTCGTGAACGCGGTGCTCTACCGTGACGCCTTCGAGCGCCAGCGCACGTTGGCCAAGACGTCGGTGCTGCTGGGCATGAGCGGCGTGCTGCAGGTGGTGGATGGGGTCACGCACCTGCTGGTGCAGAAGCTCTTCGCGCCGCGCTTGCCCGTGCTGGAAGAGTTGCCGCGCTCGCGCGATTTTCATTGAGCGCCTGCGATCTGATATCGTCCATGGCCCATGATTCCCATGATCCCCATGACGCGCCCCCTGCTGGATGACGCCGAGTGCGATGCGGTGACCCGCGTGCTGCGCAGCGGGATGCTGGTGCAGGGCGCCGAGGTGGCGCGCTTCGAGCAGCTGGTGGCCGAGCAGTGCCAGCGCGCTCATGCGGTGGCGGTCTCGAACGGGACGGCGGCGCTGGCGCTGGCGCTCGAGGCGCTGGGCGTGGGCCCCGGAGACGAGGTGCTGGTGCCTGCGCTCACCTGGCCGAGCCCAGCCCACGCGGTGCGCGGCGTGGCGGCCACGGTGAAGCTGGTGGACGTGGACCCACACGAGTGGAACAGCACGCCGGAGGCCTTCGCGGCAGCGCGCAGCTCGCGCACGCGGGCGGCCATCGTGATCGACCAGTTCGGCAACCCGGCGCGCGCGCCCGAGCTGCATGCCGTGCTGGACGGGCTGATCGTCATCGAAGACGCGGCCTGCGCGCTCGGCAGCGTGTTCGCGGACGGCAAGCCGTGCGGGAGCCTCGGCGACGTGAGCTGCTTCAGCTTCCACCCGCGCAAGGTCATCACCACCGGCGAGGGCGGCATGTGCCTCACCGATGATGCCGAGCTGGCCCGCCGGCTGCGCGTGCTGCGCAACCACGGCCAGGCGGCGCCCGGAGTGTTCGAGCGGCACGCCGGCAACTTCCGGCTCACCGAGCTGGGCGGCGCGCTGGGTGTGGCGCAGATGGCGCGCCTCGGTGAGATCAACCAGGGGCGCCGCGAGCACGCCAGCGTGATGCGAGCCGCGCTCAGCCAGGCCGCCCCCGGGCTGGAATTCCAAGAGAGCCCAGCCGGCGCGCTGCCCAACCTACAGACCTTTGGGGTGCTCTTGCCCGCGGGCAGCACCGCCCCCCAGCGCGACGCCTTCGTGGAAGCTTGCAAGCAACACGGGGCGCAGGCTGGGCCGCTGAGCTACGCCCTGGGCGATGTACCCAGCGTGACACCCGATGGTTCTCCCCTGCGACCCGATGGTGAGCCCTGGGTGGCCGCCGACGTGGTGGCGCGAGGCGTGTCGCTGCCGCTGTTCCCCACCATGACCGCCGCCGAGCGAAGCCAGGTCGTGAGCGCCGTGACCCATGCCTACCAAGAACTGATGGGCGCCAGCGCGCCCCTTCGAGAGCAAGTGTCATGACTGATAAGGAAGCCGCCAGCAGCCCCGAGCCCACCGCCCCCGAGACCGTGCTGACCGTGAAGGACCTGAAGAAGACCTTCCGCATCGGCTTCCTGCGCAAGAAGGTGGAGGCCGTGAAGGGCGTCAGCTTCGAAGTGCGGCGCGGTGAGGTGTTCGGCCTGCTGGGCCCGAACGGCGCAGGCAAGACCACGTCCATCAAGTGCGTGCTGCGCTTGATTCACCAGGACGAGGGCACGGTCACCATCTTCGGCCGGGCGCCCGGCGACCGCGAAGCAGTGCGGCGGCTCGGCTACATGCCCGAGAACCCGTACATCTATCAATACCTTCGGCCGCTCGAGTTCCTGGACCTGTGCGGCCGGCTGATGGGCATGAGCCCCAAGGACCGCGCACAGCGCAGCGACGAGATGCTCACGCGGGTGGGCCTCGACCACGCTCGCGACCGACCCATCGGCAAGTTCAGCAAGGGCATGATGCAACGCGTGGGGCTGGCGCAGTCCCTGCTGCACGACCCGGACCTGCTGGTGTTGGACGAGCCCATGAGCGGCCTCGACCCGATTGGCCGCAAGGAGGTGCGTGACCTGCTGGTGGAGCAGCGCGCGCGTGGGAAGACGCTCATCTTCACCAGCCACATCCTGAGCGACGTGGAGATGCTGTGTGACCGGGTGGCCATCTTGCAGCACGGACTGGTCACCGCTGCGGGCACGCTGGACGAGCTGCTGCACCGCGGTCAGCGGCGCTTCGAGGTCCAGCTGGGCTCGGTATCGGAGGCGACACGCGCCGCGCTCGCAGACCTGGGCACGCTCACCTCGCAGGGCGCGTCGTGGGTGATCGGCGTGGACGGCGAAGCCGCAGTGGAGCCGGTGCTGCGTGCCGCGCTCGACGGCGGCGCCCGTGTGGAGGCGGTGGTGCCGCACCGCGAGACCCTCGAGAACTACTTCGTGCGCGACTCCGCGCGTCGCGGCCCCACGCCCGAGACAGGACCCACCCCATGAGCGACATCATCACCCCCGAAGCCGCCCTCGAGCTGATGGAGGACGAAGGCTTCGTCTACGTGGACGTGCGTACCGAGGCCGAGTTCGACGGTGGCCACCCAGCGGGCGCGTACAACATCCCCGTGCGCCTGCGCGGTGCCGCGGGGTTGGTGCCCAACGAGGCGTTCGTAAACGTGGTGAGCGCCAGCTTCGCACCCGACGCGAAGCTCATCGTGGGCTGCCAGATGGGCGGCCGCAGCCAGACCGCCGCAGGCTTGCTGCGTGCTGCCGGCTTCACCAACGTGCGCGACCAGGGGGCCGGCTGGGGCGGCAAGAAAGACCCCTTCGGTGGCACGGCCGAGCTGGGCTGGCAGGCATCTGGCCTGCCCGTGGGCCTGCGCGCCGAGCCGGGCCACGACTACGCCGCGCTCCGCGAAAAAGCGGGCCGCTGACCCCGCTCAGCGCACGTCTTCGGGGCAGTCCCAGTCGTCGAGCGCGCGCGCGAGGCCCGGCGCCTCGAACTCCGCGACGGTGACACGCGCCAGCAGTCGCTGGAACGAGCGCTGTCCCGCCGCGAGCGCGGCATCGACGGCGGGCAGGAGCAGCGCCGGCCGATAGCGCGCGAGCAGCGGCTCCCACGGAGCCTCGGGGCCCCGGCGGGCGGCCAGCACGGCGGCCCCCGAGGGGTGTTCCCGCAGGGCCGTGAGCAGGGCAGGCGTCACGTAAGGCATGTCGCACGCCACGGCGATGACCTGATCGAGCCCACTCGCGTGGGCGGCCTGCAGCAGGGCGCGCAGACCCCCGAGCGGACCGACGCCGGCCGGGTCATCCTGCAGCCGGCCCCGAAACGCGGGCTGATCCGCACCTCCTGCCGCGGAGTTCAACTCCCGCGCATGCACTGTGGCGAGCGGGTCGTACGCCTCCAGATCACCCACCAGCCAGCGGGGAGCACACCCCGCCTCAGCGCCAACGCGGAGCGCGTGGACCACAAGGGACTCGTCACTGCCCGGCACGAGCAAGAGCCCCTTGGGCTGGCCCCCCATGCGGGACGAGCGCCCGCCCACGAGCACGCCCAGGCCGGTGCCGCGGATGGCGTCCGAGCCCGAGGAGCACCCGCTTGTCGTGGAATCAACCGGCATGGCAGAGTGTCTTCTCTGCCTAGCATGAACCGCCCTCCTCGCGCCGTGCCTCGCCGCGCACACCTGCTCTCCTTCACGGCCCTCGCCGGAACCATGGCGTTTTCGTTCGCCAACGGCTGGTTCGTGGACGCGGGGAGCACCGAAGAGGCCTGCCCGCACCACACGGCGCCAGCTGCGGAGGTGGCCGCGGAGCCCAGCTACTCCCCCTTCGTGGTGGACGTGGACACCACTTCGCACGACGCGGTGCCGTTCCATCTCATCTCCTTCAAGGACGTGGGCATGTCGCTGCCCGACGACGCCACCCGTCAGGTGGCGTACGAGAGCCTGGCCGAGGCGCTGTCGCTCGAGCTGGCCGACCTGTCCGGCGACCCGGGAGCACCCACCAGCAGCAGCGTGCGCCACGACCACGGCCTGACCCACCCGTCGGCCCACCTGGCCTGCGAGGGTGGGCACATCTACGTGGACGTGTGGCGCTCCGGCGAGGGCGGCCCCTATGGGTACTCGCTGTGGTCGGGCTGTGGCGAGGACGACCGCTTCGCCTACAACGAGCGGGTGGTGGCGAGCTCGGATGACGCGGCGGCCTCCATGGACCCGCTGGCTCACGAGATCGCCGAGTCCCTCGAGGACGCGCTGCGCCGCCGTTGCTTCCAGCGCACCTGCTGACCACGTTGGCGGACCAGCCCCGCGCCGCGCACCCAACTGTCACCCGCCGGCAACGGGACTCGTGAGGAGCCCCGTGATATCTTGCGGCATGGCTTCTTTCCGCTTGGGCTTGTTCTTGCTGGTGTCTCTGGTGATCCCCGGGTGGGCCTCGCTCGCCCGCGCCAACGGCTCCTATAGCCACATCCACATCTCGCAGCTGGCCGTGGACGAGCTGCCTCCCGGCCCCATCTACGACCTGCTGAGCGACCCGCTCTACGCGCCGATGATGGAGGCGGGCTCCATGTTCCCCGACAGCGGCTACGCCATCTCGAGCCCCTACGGCGAAGAGGCCCACTGGCCGCCGTTCGTGCGCGCGTACCAGGAGTGGCTGACCGAGGAGTACCAGGGCGACTTCTCGACCCCCGAGGCCAAGCAGAACCTCGCGTTCTTCCTCGGGCTGGCGTCGCACGGCGTGGCTGACCAGACCTACGACTTCATGATGCTGACGCGCTCGGAAGAGGTGGACGGGCCGCTCGGCGACGTGGACCGCGAGGCCGACTACTTCATCATCATCGACGAGGGCGTGCAGCTCTTCACGCAGTCTTGGGCGCCCTTCGCGGACCTGCCGGCCATCCTCACCGACAGCGTGGCCTACGGCTCGAACCCGTCCGTGAACGACATCAGCGAGGGCACGCTGGTGGAGGGCATGGGCCGCATGGAGTTCGTGATCTTCATCCAGCGCCGCGCGGCCTACAACGGCTACGTGCAGGCCTGGGAGACCTACCCCTGGCTCGGCACGCACATCTACAACCCCGACGCCAACGGCTCGCTGCCGCACGTGGCCAAGCTCGTGGCTGCCTCGTGGGAGGCGCTCTACCGGCGCGTGCTCGGGACGGCCTCCATGGACACCGACCTGGTGGTGGCCACCGTGCCGGTGGACGGCGCCATGAACTTCCCCGTGGACCCCGCAGAGAGCACCACGCTCACGCAGCTGGGTGTGGTCTTCGGCTACGGCATCCGGCGCGACCAGCTGTCCCCGCTGATGCGGCTGGTGGACGAAGACGGCAACACCGTGCCCACCTCGTTCCACACCCCATACAACACCGGCATCGCGTTCTTCGTGATGCTGCGGCCCACGCAGATGCTGCAGTACGACCACCAGTACCGCGTGGAGATCAGCGCCGGCGTCGAGAACCTGATCGGAGAAGAGAGCACGGTGCCCTACACCTACGCGTTCCGCACGCGCTGCGCCCCGGACATGCTGGCCAACTGCCCGCCGCTGCCGGCGCCGCTGGTGGCCGGGCCCATCCCCACGGAACCCCCGCCGCTCGGGGGCGCTGACATGGGCGTGGACCTCGGCACGGCTCCGGTGGACATGGGCACGCCGCCCCCGCTCACGGGCGGTGGTGGCTGCAGCGTGAGCAGCCCGAGACCGAGGCGCCGTTCGCGATGCTGCTGACGCTCGCCCTGTGCGCCGCGTGGGCCGGTCGCCGCCGGGGTGGCCCACGCCCTTGAGTTCCAGTGTCGCTCCGGCGGGACCGGGCCGCCCGGCAAATAGGCGCCTCATCGGGTGCCTCCGCCCTTCTTCGGTGCCCGCGTGCGGGCCCGCCCGCGTGCGGACTCCTTCCTCCGCGTTGTCGTCGGTGTCGGCTCCTTGCCCAGCTCCTCTTCGATGCGCGCGATGCTCGGCAGGCTGGCGTCGAGCTCCTTTGGCAGAGACTCGACCAACTGGTAGTCGGCGATGCCGAGCGGCACCGAGGTCGAGCGCAGCGCGTACTCGGCGACGAGCTCGTTCTTGGTCTTGCAGAGGAGCAACCCGATGGTCGGTTGGTCGTCATCGGCCTTCACCTGGGCGTCGATGGCGGTGCAGTAGAAGCCGAGCTGCCCGAGGTGCTCCGGCTTGAACTTGCCCGCCTTCAGCTCGACCACCACGTAGCGACGCAGCCGCAGGTGGTAGAAGAGCAGGTCGATGAAGAACTCGTCGCCGCTGACATCGAGCACGCGCTGACGCCCCACGAAAGCGAACCCGGCGCCGAGCTCCAGCAAGAACTTCGTGATGTGCTGCACGAGCGCCGCCTCGACGACGCGCTCCTGCGCGTCCTCTCCGAGGCCCAGGAAGTCGAGACGATAGGGGTCCTTCAGGCTCTCCCGTGCGAGGTCCGAGTGCGGCTCGGGCAGGCGCACCTGGAAGTTCGTGAGCGCAGCGCCTGTCCGCTGCATCGCCTGCGCGTCGATCTGGAGGACGAGCACGTTGCGCGACCAGCCGTGCTCGATCGCCTTCTGTGCGTACCAGCGGCGCTCCTCGGGCGTCTCGAGCTTCTCCAGCAGCGCGAGGTGCGTGTACCAGGGCAATTGTGCAAGCACCCCTTGCACAAAGTCCTCGTCGGGCCACGCCACGGCGAACGCGCGCATGTACTTGAGGTTGCGGGGCGAGAAACCCTCGCTGTCGGGGAACTCGGTCTTCAGGTCGGCCGAGATGCGGTCGACGATCTTCGCGCCCCACCCCTGGGCGTCCTGGCGCGCACGAATGTCGCGACCGATGCGCCAGTAGAGCCCCAGCAGCTCGTTGTTGACGGCGCGCGCGGCCCGCTGGCGTGCTTCGTGGACACCGGCCTTCACCCCGCGGATCCAGTCGGAGTAGCCGTCTGGCGCAGCGTCCAAGGTGGCACGGGACATCTGTGCAAGCGGTGCTTGCACAATCGTGGCCTTCTTCGCCGCCGCCTTCTTGCCGCGCGAGGTGGTCACCACGACGAATCCTCGGTGACGCGCTCGGTGTCTCGGGCGCCCCAGCGCGGGGCGAGACGCAGGAGCGCCGCAGTCATCGCGATGGCGAGGTCTGCGTCCTCGCGCTCGTAGTGCGTCGCCCCGTGGTGAGCGGGGCTCGCGAAGATGTGAGTGGCTGAGCGAAGCATCACGAAGCGTTCTCGCTCCGAGAGGTCAATGCGCTTCGCCTTCACGATGCGCTCGAGCTCACCCGAACCCTCCTTCGGCGCGCCATCGAGGCGCTCCACGGCGATCCGGCAGGCGGCGATCGCGTCGC